>SLOU01000046.1 GCA_007132385.1 Balneolaceae bacterium
GCTCCCCTCCCTATCCCGGCCAAAAGAAGCCGGAACAAGGAGGGGAAACTTATCAAGCTAAACCAGGGATAGACAATAGACAGAAGATCGCAAATCTCAAATCGGATATCTGAAATCGCATGTCATAAAGTTCCGCTTTGTTTTTTTTGGGGACTGACGTTGCGGATTCAGGATGCATCACGACACCTTTCACTTTTCACCTTTCCCTTTTCCCTCCATAAACTTCTCCACAAAATCGATCAAAAATTCCGCAACATTAATCTTTTCCGACAACATCTTCTCTCTTTGTTTTAGAAATTCGGCTTTCACCTGGTTTCCCGAAGCCAGTTCTTCGGCATTTGCCAGTCGTTTTCAATTTATGCAACTCTCAATTCAAACCCTGATCCCAATTGTTCGTAAAATGCGAAGTAACTTTAATTTTTCAACAGCTTTAAATAACCCTGGAAACCTACTATGAAATTTTACTAATAAACCAAGTTTATTGATTTCCTGGTTTTCTAAATACTCGTCAATCCATAAATTTTTCTCATTTTCTTTACGAATTCGATACAATATATTTAACGCCTGATGAACCAATGATCTTGATCGGTTCGTTATTTCTCTTCTTGTTCTCTCTTTTAGATTACAGTCATGATCATCCAAAAACTGAAGATAAAGTTTATATGCATAAATACAACCTTCCACACTTTTTAATCCTTTTTGATAAGACATAAATGACCCCAGCCACTCTCGGTGCCGATAATATTGCTTTGATGTAGTCATAATATTATCTGCAAGGCATAAAGCCCTTAAAATAAACATATCATCCTCATGCCAATACCCGTACGGAAAATCCAATTGGTTTTTGATCAAAAATCCTCGGTTAAAAAAATAAAGAAAAACTACCGGATAATACCTTCCTTCCCGCATCATCCGGACAAAATAATCTTCCCCTTTCACAGGTTGTTGGTGCTCCGGCTTTATACAGTATTTGTCTGGAATTTCAACAGTGCCTGATCGGTCAATATATTCCATTGAAAATCCGATAACATCACATTCATGTTCCATCCACTGTTTGGCCACATATGATAATGCTCCCTGTTTTAACATATCATCACTGTCAAAAAAGTATACATAATGCCCGGATGAATATTTTATACCTGTATTGCGGGCTCCAGATATGCCTTGGTTTTCCTGATGTATTACGGTTATTCTGTCATCTTTTTTTTGATACTTTTCAAGTTTCGCGGGGGACTTGTCTGTGGAGCCATCGTTCACAGCAATCAGTTCAAAATCTTCATAATCCTGCCTGAGAACTGATTCTATAGCTTTCTCCAGAAATTCAGCGGTATTATAAACCGGCATAATGATGGAAAACAAAGGAGACTCATTCAATTTATCCTGCACAAATTCTGTTCAGATTTTTTATTTCTGCAATTTTTATTAAGCTTTACCATGCCACATTTTTGAGCACCTTATGCATTGAAGCAGCCTGACGTACTAATAAATTTCCCGTTAATCGAACTCAGATTCTTTTCTATAATATCAACCCGCAAGAAGGCTGGCCACTTTTTCGGAAACCGTTTTTACCCTGAAAGTGAAGTACTTTTCTGTATATCCGATACGATGATGTTTTTTAAAACTCGCAGTCAATTCCGGGCAAAGATCTTCAACTGAGTAGTCATTGCCGTTTATTTTCTGTTTGTACTCGCCGAACAGCTGTTGAGTAGAATGATCGGCATACGATATGCTCTCACCGTTTCGTCCGTGAACCAGGGCGCATTCAGCTCCCATTAGAGCGTAAAGTTGCTTCGTTGAGCCATCGTTTTCATACACCTTTAATAATTTCTTCATCGCTTTCCAGTGTATGGTTTTATATCGCGCTAAAAAGCAGCCGGCTGACCCGCTTTCATCATTCTGTGGTATCCGAAATGAAATGCCTGGTAATCGCCCGGATACGGGCAGTGGTGAATAATAGTTTTTTTATCAGGTATCGGCCACTTTTCATGTTCACGAATGGTCTGATCCAAATGCACCCGGTCGGTATAGTAAAGCTCACTATTTTTCTCCCATTTAACGCAGTTTCGATATACATTTACTCCGTAAATATGTTCGTTTAGAAAATGATCATACACGGGTATCGTAAGCCAGTCCAGCCTTTCGTTTTCAGTAAACGCCCGCACTATTTTTTCAAAAAGATGCCAGTCTTCAATGATCATATCTGCATCAATTTTTATGAACAGGTTGTACTCGCCGCTGTTGTTCATGAAATGGGAATAGAGTTGATCATGAGCTACTTTGTTCGGCTGGTTTTTGATTTCAAAAATGTCGAAATCTGAATAGGTTTGCCTTTGAATTGAAGCAATACACTCCTCATACTCATTCTCTATCGTACTCATTACCCCGGCCAGTATCTTCATGGCTTCAGTACCAACTATCTGCATTCTGTCTATTCGGTTCTCATTATATTATTCAGCAAGAATATATCAATCCATACAGGTGAATGACGAATTAAATATTTTTAACCGATTAATCGTCTAACCCCCTGTTAACTGGATAAGTATTCTCACGGTTTTACAGATCGCAGTACCGGAATCCAGGTCTCCTTTGTCAGATATGAGTAAAGTGCTGCATAGATCAAGTTGATAGTGATCACTGATAAAAAATATTCACCTTTGAGCAAAATCAAGGAAATGGCAACGGTGATTCCCGAAACCAGAAACGGAAATCCTATCACCCTGAAAAACCGAAATACTGAACTGTTCGAAAGGCTGAACAGCCAGGGTACGGTACATAGTGAATAGAAAAAACTGACCACTGAAAAGAGTATAATTGTTTGGAGCGGATCTTTAAAATATAGCCCGCCAATCAAAAGAGCTCCAACTTTGACAACCATCTCTCCTATATGCAGAAAGAAAACTATATGTTCTTTTCGTTTAATCGTTACCAAAGAACTGATAGGATTTGTAACAAAAAGTATTAGAATATAGAGAGAAAGCCACTGGATAAATTGCCCGGTACTAACCCAATTCTCTCCGAGTATAATGACCGCAAACGGTCCTGCAATTGTAATCATCAATGTCACAAAACCTAAACCAAACAACGTGACCGCTTCCGTTAGTAAACCGGTGATCTCAGCCAGTTTTTTAGGGTTATCTTGTTCTGTTGAAGCTTTTTTGAAGAAAACATTTTTAATAGCCTTAATCACAAAATTGGCAGGTTTTTTTAACAATTGATCTGCCAGCAGATAATATCCTGCTACGGCGGGGTTAAATAACCAGGTCAGTAACAAGAGCGGGGCTTTTTGAGAAAACATATTAAACAGTGAACCCGTGGTGTTAAACAGGCTGATATTTTTATATTCCCGGATTAATGTAACACCCCGTTTCCAACGGATTCCCTTCAGCAGAAATTTGCGGTCTTCCCTATATATGTTTCTTCCGAGGATCATCGCTGCGACAGTTGTACCCAGCAGGTTTGAGAGAATTAATATTCCGCCGGATATAAGGCCAAAAACCCCGAATAGAATTTTAGAACCGTTGGTGATGAGCGAATTTCCGACATCAACGGTTGCGAGACGGCCAAACATGGCCCTCCGGGTATTCCAGTGTGAATTGGCGGTATGAAGTCCTTTCAAAAAAATACCGGCCGGGATAAACCAAACATAGGGTTCCAGTCCGGGTGCATTCAGAAATTCAAGAATTGGCTCTGTGTAGAATGCAACGATAAACAGCGATAAGACCGTAACCACACATGCCGATGCCAGGCTCAGCCAATAGAGGTGGGCGGCGTCATTCTCATTTTTGGGCAGCAGAATGGTCAGTTCGTATCGCAAACAAACCATCACGCCTATAATACCGATCACGGCCAGGAAAATCCCCAGGATCCCAAAATCTTCAGGGGCAAACAGGCGGGTAATAACCGGCAGGGCAAGCAAGGCCAAAACCTGGGCAATTGCAGAACCGCTCATAATTTTAAAAACATTCCCGGTAAATGAGCTTCTGTTCTTATATTTGTTTTGCATATCCGTTGCCGAAAGAGAGTTCCCCTGCTGTAAAACCGTGCTTTAGAATAAAATAATTTTGTATGTATCTGAATAGATAAA
>SLOU01000209.1 GCA_007132385.1 Balneolaceae bacterium
ATAGAATTAGGTATTGAAATGGATATTGATTAAGAAATTGATTCAATTTTCACTAACTTTGCAAGCTTTAATTTCAGAAACAGACTTATGATGACCAGGAAATTTATTTTAACAATACTTCTTACAACGCTACCGTTTATCGCTTTGGCTCAGTTAAAAGTGGGAACCATGAACCCGGAACGGGTCATGGATGCAATGCCGGAGACACAACAAATACAGCAAGAACTTGAGCAGTATGTTCAACAAAGACAACAGGAATTTACAGAAGAGTATTCCGTCTGGATCGAAGCTGTTACCGAGTATGAAGAACAGGTGGAAAATGGAACCTTGTCCGGACAACAGCAGCAACAGCTTGAGCAGGAACTTATGGAACAAGAAGAAGAACTTGGAAACATGGAACAGCGGATACAGGCACAAATTCAAAACAGGCAAAATGAACTGATGGGTCCGATTATGCAACAAGTAGAAAATGCACTGGAAGTTGTTGCACAGGAGATGGACCTGGATTATGTCATTAATCAGCAAACAAGCCAGGGGGATCCGGTTGTCTTTTATGCTTCTGATCGTGGTATCGACATTACAGACAGGGTTATTGAACAACTTACTTCAAACTAAGAATTCACTTATGAAAGCTATGGTTAAGAAATCTACAATATTAAGTGTCATTACTCTTTTGTTGATAATGTCTCTCCCAGCGAACAGCGTTGAGGCTCAATCACAGGAGGATATGAGAATCGGTTTTGTGGAGCCCAGAGCGATTCTGGAAAGGATGCCTGAAATGAGAGCCGTCCAACAGAGAATTCAGAATTTTGCTGAGCGAAAAAGTGAAGAGCTTGCTCAAATGGAAAGAGAACTCCAGCAGCAAATTGAATCCTATCAGCAGACGATCGGTGTAATATCAGACCAGGCACGTCAGCAGGAAGAAGAGCGTCTTGGAGAACTTGACCTGGAGTTACGGCAATCCCAAACCCAGGCTCAGCAGGAATTGGCCGAGCGACGGGCTGAACTGATGGAGCCTTTACTGAACCAGATACAAACGGCCATCAATGAAGTCGCTCAGGAACGAGGGATCGATTATGTCTTAAATTTGACAACCTCTACCGGCGATGTAATTATCCTCTATGTCCGGGATGAACTGAGAGAAGAATATGATATAACCGATGCCGTAATGCGTAATCTCGGGATTTAAGTTCTCGTTACACCCTGCCCATGCAGGGTGTAAAAACAACTTCTTAGACGGGAGATGGGATAAACAAAAATTCTATCTCTTTTTTTTGTCATCCTGCTTGTCTGTCAAACTCTTCCAACCCTCCTGAATGGTATGCAAGTGATGCCATCCTGTAACTGTTGCACATTTTGTAATCCAGGTTATTTGACAGGAATAAAACGGTATTGGAATGGAGAGATCAGCTAGTGTCTTTGGTCAGCAGGATCGATAAAACCACATAGTAAAGCGGGTAGTAAAGTGAGAGGACAGTAAGCCACAGGGGCGTTTCATCAAGATAGAATAGCATAACAAGGATTATGAGTGAAAATGGGATGGCCACCCAGATCGTAGTTTTTTGCAGTCGGGGAGTTCTCGAAGGGTAGATAAACTTTATAGGTGCAAATACAAGTGCAGAAAACAGAATCAGGATCACCGAGGAAGTTATCGATCCGAAACCGAACAAATAGAAATAAAAAACAAGAACATTCCAGTAAGACGGAAAACCGCGGAAATAGTAGTCTTTTGTTTTTGCCTCAATATGACTGAATCCGAAGAGACTTGCCAAAAGCACCACAGAACAGACCAAAAAAGGAATATCCAAAAAGCTCCATGCCCAAAACATCGGAATAAATACCCAGTTTACATAATCGACCATGTTGTCAATTAATCCGCCATCAATATTAGGGGTATTCGTTGCCACATCTGCTTTTCTGGCAAATGTTCCATCCACTATATCAATAGCAGCAGCAAGTGCAAGTAGCCGTATTGCATGTCCCGGTTCATCCTGAATGATCATGACCAATGCCCAAAAGCCCAGGATAATTCCGGCTGCAGTAAACAGGTGTACCGCAATTGAGAGACCTTTGTTTTTCATCATATGCAAGCTTCTGAACTTTTCAAGACAAAATACCGGAAAAACAGTTGATATCGCCCATGATTCTTTTCAATACCGCGGATTATTCAACGGGATCAGAAATGTCAACTATCGCTTGCAGATAAAACGAAATTCTATCGCATATTCCGGATTCGGTTATTCATATAGTCGTGAAAGATATATCCACCCAGATTATCCAGAGATGCGAAATAAGCACGTCCTTTATTGGCATCTGTCAGTTCTCTGACAAAATTCTGCAGGTATGGGTCCCTGGCTATCATAAACGTAGTCACATCAATACGGTCTCTTCTGCATTTAACTGCCTCGTCAAGTACTTTATTCACAATCTTTCGATCAAGGCCAAAACTGTTTTTATACAATTTTCCCTTATGATACATGCACGATGGTTTACCGTCAGTGATCATAAAAATCTGGCGGTTTGTATATTTGCGCCTTTGCAGTATATGCCGGGCCATTTGGAGGGCATGCAGGGTATTGGTATGATATGGGCCCACTTTAAGATACGGGAGTTCTTTTACTTCGATCTGCCAGGCTTCATTGCCAAAAGCAACGATATCAAGAGAGTCTTTTGCATAATTATTCATGATCAGTTCAGAAAGTGCCATGGCGACTTTCTTAGCAGGAGTGATTCGATCTTCTCCATAGAGTACCATCGAATGACTTAAATCGATCAATAAAACTGTCGATGCAGATGTATTATGATCAGTTTCGTGAACCTGGAGGTCGTCTTCCTGCAGGTCAAACTGATCGAGAGAGCTGTGCTTTAGCATATTCATCATCGTGCCTGTACTATCAATCTGGCTCAGATCGTCACCGTGTTGCCATCGCCGTGTTTCAGGCTGACGTTCAAGCCCCTTTCCGCTGTAGGGAGAAGGATGATCTCCTTCTGTCCCTTTTTTTAAACTGCGAAAAATCTGTTCAAGTGATTTTTTGCGGATGCTTTGAGATGTACGGTTTGTAGGTACCATAATCTGCTGTTCTTCATTAAATCGCAGGTAACCCCTGTTTTTCATCTCTTCGACAAATTCGCCTATTCCCATATCCCCATCAAATTGATCGGTAATACCGTACTCATTATCCAGTTCAGTAAGCCATCTCAACGCCTGTGCTACGTCCCCGCCGGAAATGGTTAACAGTTCCTGGAATAAGTCCCAAAGTGTATCAAAAGGAGTTTTACCTTTTCCCTGGTTGTATTTATCATCCCATTGCAAATATCTGAATCTCATAATCAAAAATCTTAATGAGTTACCCCGATGTGAAGCCATCAGGGAATTCTTTGAATTAAAACCTTCTGTTTATATAAACTGAAAGCTCTTGAAAATCATTGCATTTTATCACAAGTGGTCTAATTTCCCGATTCTATGGGCCGGAAAGTTGAATAAATTGAAATCAGATAGCTACCCCGATGACTCCACCCCAGTTTATTGCAATAATATCACCCATTAAAATAAAAAAATTACTTGTTTACCATGAATGATTTTACGGATCTGCTGACGTTCGAAAAAATGTTATGGAAACAGGATTACCAGAGAGTTATGGGCCTCGATGAAGTGGGCAGGGGTTGTCTGTGCGGGCCTGTTGTGGCTGCCGGAGTTATTTTTAAACCGGGTCATGTTGATCCGGCTTTTGCCGACAGCAAGAAGATTCCGGGCCCAAGAAGGGTTAAGCTCGCAAAAAAAATCAAGCAGCAATCATTATTTTGGACCATTCAACACTGTAATCCACAAGAAATTGATGAGATTAATATTTTACGTGCATCGATGAAGGCGATGCTGAATTGCAGCAAAGCAGGAGGGAATCCGGATTACTTGTTGGTTGACGGCAATCGTTTTACATCTTCTCTTGTACCCTACAGTTGTCTTGTAAAAGGTGATGCCAGGTCCAGTTCAATCGGCGCTGCATCGATACTGGCCAAGGTATACCGGGATCACCTAATGGTTAAACTGCATGAAGATTTTCCCTGCTTCGGCTGGGATAAAAATGTGGGATACCCGACTCGCCAACACTATGAAGCGCTTAAAAAATACGGGTATACCAAACATCATCGAAAGAGTTTTTCACTTAAAACCGATAAGGTTTACTCTCCAACAGGAAATCAGCTGTAAATACTGAAAGAACGTTTATAGAAGTCCATATTCAGGCAGATGGCAAGTAAGAGGGAATTTGTTATAAATGCAGATCCGCCATAGCTTATAAACGGAAGAGGCAGACCGATAACCGGCATGATAGCGGTAGCGCTTGCGATATTAATTGTAAAATGTATAAAAAATACCGCAGCAACACTCACGATGACCATTTGAGCAAAGGGATGTTTATGGGTTGAAGCCATATTGATCAGTTTTAAGAAGAGAAAAAGGAAAAGAATCATGATGCTGCCGGCGCCGACGAATCCGAACTCTTCACCAACTACACAGAAGATAAAATCAGTCCATTGTTCCGGAAGAAACCTTAATTGTGTTTGTGTTCCTTCGAGAAAACCCTTACCTGTTAATCCTCCGGAACCAATCGCTGTTGTGGCTTGTATAATATTCCAGCCGGTTCCCTGGGGATCAACGGTTGGATTGAGAAAGGCTTCTATTCGGGCAGTCTGGTGGGGTTGGAGTACCTGATGGAGTGCAACTTCGGTTCCAACGACAGTCAGAAGGCCTATGACAAGAGAGGTAAAAGTAAGCCAGTTTCTTCGCTGGAGTAGAAATATTGTAATTGTTAAGACCAAGGCAAATGCTATCCCGATTCTCCAGTCAATAACTGAAAAGTAGGCGATAACAGCAGGGGAGATCATAAGAAGCGAAATTCCATGAGGCAATCCCGACCAAAAAAGCATGAAAGGAAACAAAGCAAGAAAAATCACTCCCACGCCCACTTCATTTTGCAAAATTAGCAGGATAAAAGGGACGATGAAAAACAGGAGGGTTATAAAAGCTGTTTTGAGATTTTCGGCTGAAATATCACGCCTGCTTGTCAGGTAATTGGCAGCGGCAAGGATCGTTGCCAATTTCATCAATTCAGCTACCTGGAAGTTGATCGGACCGATACGGAGCCAGCTTCTGGATCCACTCACCTCCGTACCGAAAAATACGGTTATAATCATCAGGAAAACGGCAAATCCATAGAGAATATAAGAGATACCTTGAAATGTCCGTGGTGAAGTAAACTGTACTGCGATTATCACAACGATGGATAAGCCAACCCAAAGTGCCTGCCGGCTGAAGTTATCCTGAATATATTCAGGCAAAAATGCAGAAACCGGCCCTTGTGTAGCACTATAAATAGCAACAAGTCCAAATGAGGTAAGGGCTGCCCAGATAAAAATCAGTGACCAGTCGAGTTCCTTGAAAGCTGTCATGGCTCAACCTCTGTTTCAGGTATCATTTGCTCAACATCATGCTCTGACTCCACTTCATCGGGAACATCCTCACGAGGGTTAAAGTCAAGTACGTAATCGAGTACATGCTGGCGCTCAATTTCTCCTTTTAAATATTGTTCTATCACCAGGGATGCGATCGGGGCAGCTGATATGGATCCGAAGCCAGCGTTTTCGACCAATACGGCTACGGCAATTTGAGGGTTGTCGGACGGAGCATAGGCAATGTACCAACCGTGATTTCTGCCGTGCGGATTTTGCGCGGTTCCGGTCTTGCCGGAAACAGGTATATCCGGCAAATTGGAATACCAGCGACCACTGCCATTTGTTACTACTCCTCTCATACCACTTTGCACGATTTGCAAATGATCCGGCTGAATCCAGTCTATTCGCCATCGGTCGGGATTGGTATAATTGGTGGAACCGTCGTTGTAAGAAACTCCTCTTACAACATGAGGCTGAACCCGGTATCCTCCGTTGGCAATTACCGATGTTGCGACAGCCATCTGGAGGGGTGAAACCGAAAGCATTCCCTGCCCAACTCCAAGGCTCATCAGGTCACCGACACCCCATCCTCTGGTTCCGAAATTGGTATTCATGTAGGTGCTGTCAGGCACCAGCCCGATCCGTTCATATGGAAGATCGATATGATTCATTTCACCCATTCCAAACTCTTTGGTAAGCTGGCTCCAGCTATTCAGGTGGCCGTTCGAAGCTATCTGATCCATCATCCAGAAAAAATAAGTATTGCTCGATCGTTCAATAGCCAACTCCAGGTTATAGTCTCCCGGATCAGCCAGGTCCCTGTATGGACGCCCTCTGAAATAGGCTCCACTGTTATAAATCTCAGTATTTTCAGTAATGAGTCCGAGATTCAGACCAATCAGACCCATAAACGGCTTGAATGTTGAGCCGGGTGGTTGCCGGGATGAAATTGCCCGGTTGAACAAGGGTGAATCTTCGTTAATATTAATAGAATTCCAGTATTCACTGTCGAGACGGCCTGCCAGCCGGCTGATATCATACTGAGGAGTGCTGACAATCGACAATATTTCACCATTTTGCGGATCCATTGCAACGAGTCCTCCTTTTTTACCTTCCATTAGCTTCTCAGCCAGTGCCTGGACTTCGGCATCAAGGGTGGTGATAAGATCATACCCTTTTTCAGGGGGTATATCGAGTTCATTGTCGTTGTAATGTCCGATAGTTTGTCCGTAGGCATTAACCCGAAGATATTCTGCTCCTAGTTCACCTCGTAAATAGTCTTCATAGACCATTTCAATGCCGCTTTTTCCGATTTTGTCTCCTAAACGGATCCGATCGGAACTTAAATATTCCTCCCTGGTTGCTTCCCGCAGATAACCAAGAGTATGCGAGGCAAACAGCGGCTGGGGATAATGTCTTTTACTTTCCACCTGGTGACCAATCCCCGGCAACTGCCAGCTATTTTCCTGAATATTGGAAAAAACATCAAAACTGACTTCTGAATATAACCTGGAACTTCGATGCCAGGAGTATTGCTGTGCTGCCATGATACGTTCCAGGACGTTTTCTTCGTCAACCTGTAATAAATCGGCAAGGACGGGAATTTTGGAATTGTCAAAACTCGCTGGATGAATGGTTATGGAATAGATAGGTTCATTCTCTACGACAATTGTACCATTCCGGTCGAAAATGAGTCCACGGGCAGGGTTGACAAATTCCTGGCGGATAAAGTTCTGCTTGCTCATAGGTGCATATTTCTCGTAATCGAGTATTTGCAACTGAATAATTCTGCCAAACATAACAGCCCAGATCAGGAAAATGAATACCTGTAAAATTCGGGCAGCGGATTTGATATCTTTATTTCGATTCGGTGACATCTGTTTATTCTGCTATAACCAGGTACAGGAAACTTCCCACAATTGATGTGTAAAGACTTCCGACAGTTAACATAGACCAGGCAACGCTCGAGCTGCTATAGAGCTCAATAAAGCTGCTCAATCCAATTAGTATTGCATTGTGAAGAAACGCTGATCCAAGCAGCAATAAAAAAATCTGCCAAACCATAAAACGATTCTCCGAAATTTTATTCAGATAATTATGAGCAATAAATATTAAAAGAGTTTTTGTGAATGTATGCAACCCCCATAAGTCAGTCATTGCATCCTGCAAGAAACCAAAGGCGGCTGCATATAATAACGTTTCTGTACGGTTTTTTTGGATACAAAGCCATAATAAAAAAATCAATACCAGATCGGCTTCGGCACCATAAATTTGAAGATGTCTGAAAAGAGCGACCTGAACGGCAAGTATGATAAGACCGATGATAGCATAGCGTAACTGCTGAGACCTCATCTAATCCAACTCCTGCTGCTGATCGAACAGCTCCCTTACTACCGGGTCCGGCCTGTATCGAATGATAAATCCTTCTGCAATTGTATGCAGGTTAACAAATGGACGTAAATAAATTCGTTGTGTTTCAACTCCATCTCCGGGTTCGACTCGGGTGATTTCACCAATGGGAATATGGGGAGGATATTGATTGCTGTAACCGGAGGTCTCGACAATTTGTCCGGGGTGTACTTCTATCGTTTGTGGAACATGCTGCATGAGCAGCTCATCATACCTTACCCCCTCCCAGGAAACAATACCAACAGCCCGCGATTCCTGGATCCGGGCACTCACTTTAAACAGGGAGTGCGTGTAGGGCATGACCTGTGCGTAATTTCCTGTAGTGAGTATTACACTGCCGACAAGTCCATCTGAATTGACAACCGGCATTCCTGCTTCTACGTCCATATTGGATCCCGAACTGGCTGTCAGTGTATTGTTCAGGCTGGTTAATTCTTTCGATACAATTGTAACAGGAACTAGCGGAAATTCGGAACTTTCCCTGAAATTGAGAAGATCACGCAGAATCCGGTTCTGTTCCTCAACAGATCGTAACCGGCTCAGCTCATCTTGCAGCAATACATTCTGCCGTTGTAAATAGGTGTTGGTGTTCAACGCCTGCCGGTAAACACGGATATTGGAAAGCGGTTGTTCAAGGTAACTGAGTACTGTTATGGAAGCTTTCCGGATATTTTGCAGACCCCCGTCATGCCGCGAAATCATCATCGATGTAGCGATGATCAGAATAAGTGCGGTTATAATAAAATCTTTTGCATCAGTTATGCGGGGTAATCGAAAGTGCATTCACGTTGCTGTGATTATCAGGATACAACACTCCTGTAATATTCAAGGTCTTCAAGAATCGCACCTGTGCCGCGAACGACTGCGGTCAGTGGATCCTCGGCTATGTGGACTGGAAGATCCGTGGTTTCTGTAATTAGTTTATCAAGGTTTCTAAGTAGTGCGCCTCCTCCGGTAAGCATGATACCCCGGTCGAGGATATCAGCAGATAACTCGGGCGGGGTCTGCTCAAGTGATTTGGTTATCGCTTCTACAATCGTGTTTACTGACTCGGAAATCGCCTCACGTACATCCTTGGATGTAACCTGCCGTGTTCTTGGAACACCATTAACTAGATCGCGTCCCTTTGTAATCATCTCCAGCTCTTCATCCATAGGGGCAGCCGAGCCGATTTCACATTTGATTTTTTCTGCAGTACGTTCACCGATCAGCAGGTTGTGGTTCCGTCGGAAGTAATTGATAATGTCTTCATTCAGCTCGTCGCCGCCGAGCCTGACCGACTGAGCATATACTATCCCGGAAAGGGCGATAACGGCAATTTCCGTCGTACCACCACCGATATCCACAATCATGTTTCCTACCGGTTCGTGAACATTCAGGCCGATACCGATGGCCGCAGCCATCGGTTCGTCAACCAGGTAAACCTCCTTGGCACCGGCATGTTCTGCACTGTCGCGAACCGCCCGGCGTTCTACTTCGGTGATTCCACTGGGAACACACACTACCATCTGACGGGTAGTTGAGTACCATTTCTTCTTCACATTCTTGATCATTCCCCGGATCATGAGTTCAGCTACCTCAAAATCAGCGATAACACCATCCCGAAGAGGACGAACCGTCCGAATATTTTTATGAGTTTTTTCGTGCATCAGCCTGGCTTCATGACCCGTAGCAACCGGCTGTCCTTGGTTGTTAAGGGCTACAATAGAAGGCTCATTTAAGACGATTCCCTTGTTTCGGGAGTAGATCAGTGTATTTGCAGTACCCAAATCTATTGCAATGTCTGTGTATAAAAAATCAAAAAGACCCGTCTTGGACTGTGAATGGGAATTTTCAGCCGGTTTACTATTATTTGTCTGAACCGCAGTTTCCGTCGTTGGCATATTCGTTATCTTGAAGTGTTATCTTAAATGAGTAACAAGTCTACAAAAATACAATTTTGTATCTCTATTTGCGAATAGAACATCAGAAGTTTTGAATTTGTATTTTTCAATGTTTGAAATGGCGGATACCGGTAAATATCATGGCTAATTTCAATTTGTCAGCGGACTGTATCACATCTTTATCCCGGATACTTCCACCCGGTTGAATAACCGCATTTGCACCTGCTTTTGCAGCAGCTTCGACACCATCGGGGAAGGGGAAAAAAGCATCGGATGCGACAACCGATCCTTCGAGTGAAAGGCCTTCTTTTTCAGCCTTTTTTACGGCAATTTCAGAACTGTCGACCCGGCTTGTTTGACCTGTACCGATTCCTTTCGTCTGTTTATTCTTTACATAGACAATTGCGTTGGATTTTACATGTTTCACAATCTTCCATGCAAATAATAGATCATCCCATTCAGCTTTTGTTGCATTTCTTCGTGAAACTGTTTTATAAGTTTGCGGATTCTGCCGGATGAGGTCCGATTGCTGGATCAAGGCTCCTCCCACGACCGACCTGAACTGATATTCATTGTCTGCCGATGAAGGGTACTTATTGACACGGATCAGACGTCTGTTTTTTTTCTCTTTCAGAAATTTCCGGGCGTCGCCGCTGAAAGAAGGCGCCAGTATAATTTCCGTGAAAATTTTATCGACAGCCTGGGCGGTATCCAGGTCGAGCTCCCGGTTCATGATCACGATACCGCCAAAAGGTGAAACCGAATCAGTGGAAAAGGCTTTCTGGTAGGCATCTTTGAGTGAACGGCTGCTGGCAACCCCGCAGGGTACGGTATGTTTGAAAATGGCTACGGTTGGTTCATCATCGATAAAGTCTGCCATCAGGCTGATAGCTGCATCAACATCAAGATAGTTGTTGTAACTCATATCTTTGCCGTGAAAACAATCGAACCATTCGTTTTGTCTGCCATATACCGCTGCGGGTTGATGTGGGTTTTCCCCGTAGCGCAAATCCCCGTGTTTTTTCAGGCTTATACTCCATGCTCCGGGTAATTTCTCATCTGTAAGAGTGCTGAAATAGTTGCTGACTGCAACGTCGTAGGAGGCTGTATGGCGAAAAGCTTCAAGTGCGAGTTTTTTCCTTGATTCGAAAGAAACAGTCCCGTTACTTTCAAGTTCGGCCTGAATGGTTGTATACTGATCCGGGGAACAAACAGCACATACATGCGCAAAGTTTTTGGCAGCGGCACGGATCATCGTGGGTCCGCCGATATCAATGTTTTCTGTGGCGATTTCGGGAGTAACTCCGGGTTCGGCAACCGTTTTTTGGAATGGGTACAGGTTTACGACCACCAGTTCAATCGGACGGATTTTCAGTTTTTTCAATTCATCAAGATCGGGCTGATGGCTAGTTCTGCCAAGTATACCGCCATGAACATGAGGATGCAGAGTTTTGACACGGCCGTCGAGGCATTCCGGGAAACCGGTGATTTCCGCAACATCCTTTACCTTGAAACCGGCATCACGAATGGCTTTGGCAGTACCGCCTGTCGAAATCAGCTCTACACCGTGTTGGTGCAATATCTTTACAAACGGTATCAAACCGGTTTTGTCAGATACAGAAATCAGTGCACGTTTTAATTTTAGTGGCTTTTCGGGAATATTTTGTAATGGTTTGAGAGCCAAGGATCTGATTGTTTTTATTGTTGATTAAGTATTTTTTGAATCACACTCGGCAGCAGTTTGTGCTCTTCTTTCAGTATGCGGCCTGCCAGTGTTTTCGGAGTATCACCCGGATAGACATCCACTTTTTTTTGAGCGATGATGGGCCCGTCGTCATACACTTCGTTGACAAAATGCACCGTACAGCCGGATTGGGTCTCTCCAGCTTCCATAACCGCTTTGTGCACCCGTTCCCCGTAATACCCCTTTCCGCCATACTTTGGTAAAAGGGAGGGGTGGATATTGATAATTTTCTCCGGATAACGGCGAATAATCGGGGCAGGAATTTTTGCAAGATAACCGGCAAGGACAATCAGATCGGGCTGCCATTTGTCAAGCTGACTGGACAGAGCTTCGGCATATTCATCCGGATTCCTGTATTCAGAGGGTTTCATGATTCTGAAAGGAATTCCCGCTTCTTCTGCTTTTTCAATCGCACCGGCAGATTCATTGTTTGTAATCAGCCCAGTAATCGTACACTCGATTTCACCACTTTCTGCAGCTTCAATGACAGCCTGAAAATTGGATCCTGATCCCGATGCAAATACGACGATGTTTTTCACGTCTGTGACTCGGTGCTATTTGTTTAAAAAGACGGCAGAGAAGATAACAAATGTGGAGATGGTATGTTAGGCTGTTTTGCTGTGTTCTTTATTCCGGATTTTGATGGATTCGGATTTTTCTGTCTTTCCATTGCAGGTCAAAAGCATGCCCGGTTGTAAACTTTTCAGGCTGCCGGACCCATGAATCATTCTGTAAAACCCGGACATACCCTTTGGCCAGTGGTTCGTTTGGATCACATTTTTCAAGCCGGTGAGAAAGAGCAGTAAAGCTTTCTTTTTGATGGAGAATGCACCGTTCTGTTTTTTGCCGGATCGTGTTTCGGTAATCCTTGATAAGCTCTTTCTGGCTGGTTATAAGTTTTTCAAAACGAAGATTTATCGATTCCTGCAGATTATCAATCCGTTCTTTTTGATGTTTTATATGATCGCCCACCACCAGCAGTGCATGAGATCCGCCCAGCCGCTGGAGGATTTCCCGGTATCGCATGATACGGTTTTCGAGAAAAACAGCCAGGTTTCTGCCAGAATCTTCGACTTTAAACCGGATTTCATTGATATCCGGGACGGCCATTACCGAAGCCTGTGTCGGTGTTGCAGCCCGCATATCCGCTACAAAATCACTGATGCTGAAATCTACTTCATGGCCCACGGCACTGATCACAGGTATCGGGCAATTGAACAGTGCACGGGCGACGGACTCTTCATTGAAAGGCCATAAATCTTCAAGTGAACCCCCCCCACGGCCAATAATGAGCAGATCCATCTCATTGCCTTCACTGAAGTATTGGATGCCATTGACCAGTTCGGGTGCTGCATTAACACCCTGGACGCTTGCATGATACAAGTAAACGGTGGCTAATGGCCATCGTCTTTCCATGGTTGATATGATATCCTGAAAGGCAGCGCCGGTTGATGAAGTAATCACACCGATTTTTTGAGGAAAATCAGGAAGAGGCTTTTTATTTTTATCATCAAAAAGCCCCTCTTCTTGCAACTTCTGTTTTAGCTTTTCGAAGGCCTCTTGTAACTTTCCAATCCCGGCCTGTTGCACCAGGCTGACGATCAACTGGTATCGGCCGTGAGGCGGGTATACCTGGAGACTGCCACCCAGAACCACTTGCTGTCCGTCAATAATTTTTGAACCAAGCCGCTCTGTGGTATTTCTCCACATGACACAGGGGAGCTGGGCATTTTTATCTTTCAGTGTAAAATAGTAGTGTCCATTCCGGCTTTGAT
Source organism: Balneolaceae bacterium (assembly GCA_007132385.1). Taxonomy (GTDB): domain Bacteria; phylum Bacteroidota; class Rhodothermia; order Balneolales; family Balneolaceae; genus SLOU01. Next base: position 13,263 of record SLOU01000209.1, read on the forward strand.
TGACATTACTAAGTTCGCCTTCAACCAGGGCATCCGTAAATTTGGACTCCAGCAGAGCTTTGATTTTTTCTGTGAATTCACTTACAGAAGGAACATCAAATGCAAAGGGGATTTGCTCAGGCATATAATAATAGAATCGAAATTAATGACGAATCACTCTATATTTGAAACCGAAATCGAACCATAGTTTATAAATTTATTTCATGGGTATAAAGCCAAACCTGCTAATTAAAAATGTACGGCCTGTCACCGATAAGGAAAAAGGGGATTACCTGATCGATATTCGTATCCGGAATGGAGTCATTGCCGAAACCGGTGAACAACTGGATCAGGATGATGACGAAATATATGATGGAAAACAGGCCTATGTCAGTCCGGGCTGGATGGATATGCATGTTCACCTGCGAGAGCCGGGTCAGGAGCACAAGGAAACGATAAAAACAGGTTGTGAAGCGGCTGCTTTCGGAGGATTCACCGAGGTAGCCTGTATGCCGAATACCAATCCTGTCATACACACACGCGATGTGGTGGAATTTATCAAGAAAAAATCTGCAGAACTGCCGGTGACCGTACATCCGATCGGATCAGTCACAAAAGATCGCAAGGGGAAGTCAATTACCGAAATGAATGATCTGAAAGAGGGCGGGGCGGTTGCTTTCAGCGATGATGGTGACCCAGTTTATAACTCCCAGGTGATGCGGATTGCATTGGAGTATTCATCCATGTTAAACATGCCGATCATCAATCATGAAGAAGATCTGCAGTTATCCCGGCCAGGGCACATGCACGAGGGTGAGGTCTCAGCCAGGTTGGGCCTGGAGGGGACCCCTTCCATTGCAGAAGAGGTGATGATCGCGCGTGATCTTCTGTTGGCGCAATTTACCGGCGGACATATTCACGTAGCCCATATCAGTACAAAAGAAGCGGTGGAGCTGGTCAGAAGAGGTAAGGAACGGGGAGTGCGGGTGACCACGGAAGCCTGTCCCCACCATTTTGACCTGACCGATGAGGAAATTGAAAAACGTCATTTTGATACAAAGCTCAAGATGCATCCACCGCTCCGGTCACGGCAAGATGTGAATGCGGTCATTGAAGGGTTAAAGGACGGTACGATCGATGCCATCTGTACCGATCACGCTCCGCATGCCATAGAGGAAAAAGAGGTTGAATTCATTTATGCTCCGAATGGTATTATCGGACTTGAAACGGCCTGGAGTATTAGTGTAAAACAACTCTTGAAATCTGGAATTATCAATCTTCAGACGCTGATCAGTAAACTTGCAGTGCGTCCGCGAGAAATCCTTTCACTTCCAGTTCCTGTCATTGATGAGGGGGAAAAAGCCAATTTGACTATTTTTAATACTGATGAAAAATGGCAGTTTACAAAAAAAGAGGTCCGCTCAAAATCCAAAAATTCACCCTACCTGGATCAGGAACTAACAGGAAGGGCTTTGGCTGTTTACAATAAAAATCAATTTGTGTTAAACACGTTAAGGGGTTAATACTGAACAATTGAATCCATGATATGCGTCTGAGCATTTTCCAGATCTGTGTTGCGCTTTTCTTGCCGGTTGAAATGATTGGCTATTCCGCCGATGCACAAATTGTTCAGACAGATTCATTGCCGGAAGAAGTTATCTATGGAG
>SLOU01000217.1 GCA_007132385.1 Balneolaceae bacterium
ACCTCCATCAGCAACGGGAGGAACAAATTCGAGTGCTAAAGTACTCATAATGTATAAAAATGTAATCTGTCTTTTTATTCATATTTGCTTGTGATGCAACACGTAACAGACCATAATCGGTGCGATTTTCCGAGCTGCACATCCATGGGTGGTAACATAGCAAGTCATGATATTATTATCAAAAATGTCGATTTATTATTACATATGATTAAAAATAACAATTATGTGATTAACGGGTTGAAATGATAAATTCCTGCTTTGTTTTATAAAGCTCGTAAAGACCATTAAACCCAATGAGTTCATAACGTCCGCTGAAAAATCCTGTTCAGTTATGCATGTTGCAGATTTCGTGGATAACATTATAGGCTTGTCTTTGTTCCTCCGGAGAACCTGAATAGGTAACCACAATCAGTTTCATTTGCGGTGTCCACAATGCTCGGGTTGTCTCTTCAACGGTTATCACGTCACCAACCATACGGGCATGTAAAATGATGCCACTGTTTTTAAATGCCTCAACAAAAGGTTCCGTCGGATTGGGGTGCGGATCGGTCTCGGCAGTGAAGGGAGCATCGACCATTTTCAATTCTTCCATTTTTTTTAGCATCCCGACTTTATCTGAAAAATTTCCACAAGAATGATGAACAGGTCCGCCAAAGGCTTTCCCCAGTTTCACAAATGAGGGCATTATATAATTCATATAATTTTCTTCATCAACCATTACTATGTTGTCGTCACTCATGCCAAAACCTTCGAAAACGGATGAAGAGGCAAAACCATGCCCGGGTTTCACCAACACATCACCAATCAGTTTTTCCTGTACTTTGTAAAATTCGATTTCCAAATCGGTAAGAAGATCCAAAAACTGCAAAACTTTATCAGGCTCCAGGATAAGGGATGTTAGAAAATTACTGGTGTCGACAATGTTGGTTGCATTGTTAAAGGGCGATTGGATGTCGCTCATGGAGAGTGGTAATATGCCTTTTGTCTTATCGAGAAAATATTCGATCATTTGCAGTGAATGTTTACCGATATCTGTAAGTATTAACGGTTTGGCGTCATAAGCCAGCACATCATCAATGGTTTGGAATGCCGGTTTGGTTGACGGAGCCTGTCCCGGATTCCAGATGTAATCAATACCAAAGGAACTTGCCACCATGCCAATCCCATACCACGGTTCCAGAAAATTTGGTACATCGGTTTCATATGTCATGCTTTTCTGTAATGCCCCCAACTGCCACTCAAGTGACTGTTTCATGTCACGACAGCCGTGAGAAAAAACCTCAGCAACACGCATTCGACGATACACAAGAACGCCTGTCTTGCTTTGAATAAACTTTTCACACCGGACAGTCAGTTTTTGTGCGTATTCCTGATAGGTGTCAAAACTAAAATCACAAACTTTTACTGGCTCTACTACTGTTGCCTGAGCATCATGACTGGTCACATTAAATTTTTTTTTATTCATAATTATCTCTCTTTTCTACCAAGTTTGTTTGTAATCACCCTGTAAATGTTTTCCGCTTGTTTCTCTGTAATTTACAAATGTCTGTCATCTAAAAAAATTTCCCGATTTTGAAAATCATTTCGTTGCTTTGGATTGCAAGTTGCAGAACATTTGCAGGTTTTTGCCAAACATATTCCGATAAGGAAAGCCGGGTGACAGATCAATCTCTTGATGCGATTTAGGACGGAAGTCTGCACAAAACGATGGACGTTATTTGAGAAAGTATCTTATCATTAAAAGAAACAATAATTATTATTTCTTTTAATACAGGAGATGTTATATTTTTGAAAATATTTGTAAATCAGAGTCTTATTTCACAAGCCAATCCCAATTATAAACGATTTGTTATGAAAAAGGTTTTGCCCATTATCTATGTCAGAGGTTACGCCGGGAACAATGATGCCGTAGAATCAACCGTGGATTTGCCCTATTACGGTTTCAATCTTGGGAGCACAAAAGTGAGAGTCGGGATTCATGGTGTTCCTGAATGCACCATTTTTGAGAGTCCGATTATTCGCTTAATGAAGGATTACAAATATGTCGATTATTTCATTCGTTGTGATGACGGAAACGTAGAGATACTGAAAGACCAACCGGATCATGAATACCCGCTTTCTTCAATCTGGATCTACCGCTATTACGACATCACCTCAAAAATCACGGGCGAAGGCGTCCGTGATGAAATTGAAACAATCGCACAAAATCTCGGTGTGGTTATTAATGATGTACTTGAAAAAACCGGAGCCTCACAGGTGTATCTTGTGGCACATTCCATGGGCGGACTAATCTGCCGCTCCCTCATCCAAAAATTTTGGAAGGATGAAGCAGTCCGAAAAATTGCCAAACTGTTTACATACGGAACTCCGCATAACGGTATTCATTTCCGAAAAGGACTGAATTGGGCAACGGTTGTCCGCGATGCTTTCGGGATTAATGACTCCGACACTTTCGGCCCGAGACGAATGAGAGAATTCCTCGATATTTCAGGGGATGATTTAAACAGCCTTGAAAACAAATTCCCGGTTGAACGTGTGTTCTCGATGATCGGAACCAACTACGAAGACTATGAAGCAGCGAGAGGATGGAGCCGTAAAGCCGTAGGCCCCGGAAGTGACGGTCTGGTCCAGAATAAAAATGCATTCGTAAAAGGATGCAGTCGCGCATTTGTCTTCAGGAGCCACAGCGGATCGTACGGCATTGTAAATTCAGAAGAGGGCTATCAAAACCTCCAGCGTTTTCTGTTTGGTGATACCAGTATACAGTTTGATCTGGCCGGAGTGAAAGTTACCGAAAATTACCCGGAACGCGAGTCACTGAAATACTTGCTTCTGGAAACTCGTGTCTCCATCGCAGGGGAAGATATTACCATGACCGACCAGCTCGAAGAACAGGGATCGGCTATTACTGTTGTACCGGAGAAGCTGTCTGCAGGTAATGAGACTCTGTACCGCACTTACCTGGTGAAGTCGAAGCGATACGGCAGTAGCAGCTACTCACATCTGCAGATCGAAATAAAAATAGTTCCGAAGCACGTCCAGAATCACAGAATACGGCGTGATCGCCGGTACTTTGGTGAATACCTGTTTCATAAAACCCTGACTATTGGCGTGGGTGATCCGGATGTGGCTGGAAATTTCAAAGTGCGTTACGCATGGAGCGCACTGGATGCCGATGTTGAAAACAAGCCCGGCAAATCGATGAATAATTCGATACTGGATATTCCCTTGAAAGACAGCAAGAATGATTTTCGATGGATTGAGGAGGGTGTATTGAGAGTTTCGGTGAGGGAGGAGTAATATTACAGGAACTTTTTCTAATGAGTAATAATCATCTATCAAGAGATTGTGCCGAATGCCATGCCAAACCGTATTGCAGATGACTGGAATCGTTTGCTTCAGTTGATCCTGTGGATCAGATCATCGGAAAATTCGGTGGTTGAGTGGATGCAAAGCCTGCTCTTCTAACTCATTATAAATAGTAAGCAAAATAACTAAAAAAGTATTGACGTAAAAACTCAAAAACCGCCGTCACAGCATACCGCGGTGTTTGTATTCGGATTTCAGCCAGGGAATAATATCCCGATCCAGTGACTGAATGAGCTGTCTCCGGTAATTTCGGGTGGGTTCGCCGCTATTATTTTGAGTTGTTACTGCAATGACAGCCTCCAACTCTGGTAAGATCATGATATACTGCCCCCCATTACCGAAGGCATAGACCATATTGAAATCAGCGGCCATCCTCCTGAACCATAAATATCCGTAGTTATCATTGCCGGCACGGCGTCCTGTCACAGGTCGAACAGAACGTATGATCCAGTCTCCCGATACGAGTTGCTCCCCGTTATAAATCCCCATATCCATCATAAGTTGTCCGATTTTAATCATATCACGCGTGCGGACTGCCATGTTATTGCCACCCAAAAAGTAGCCTTGCGGATCGCGGTCCCACCCGGAAACCCTGATATTCATAGGACCGAACAGATAGCGATTGGCAAACTGAAGAAGATTCATTTCCGAGGCCCGGGCCAATGCCACGGCAAGCAGGTGGGTGTTTCCCGTACTGTAGGTTCTGTCTACTCCCGGCTCGCCCACAAGGGGACGGTTAAGCGCATGGATGATCCAGTTGCTGCTTGTTACCCACGGCCCATAGTTCCTCCCGCTGGTCGAGGCCAGCCCGCTCCGCATTGTAAGCAGATCACCAATGGTTATGGAAGCTTTTACAGAGTCGGCATTTCCGTCAAAATATTCCGGGAAAAACTCCCCAATCTGCTGGTCGACACTCTCCAGATATCCCTTGTCAATCGCGATTCCCGTTAAAATTGAGAGGATGCTTTTTGAAGCCGATTTAATATTGTTCGCACGTCCGGCATGCATGCCCCTGAAGTATTCTTCAGCAATGAGTTCTCCATGCTGACTGATTAGAATACTATTGACCGGTCCCAGTGTCCCCAGCGGCTTTACCAGCTCGTCCAGGGAGAGATTCGGAATTGCCTGATTTGCGTTTGGGGTGGGGGCTTCCAAATTCGTTCCGGACAGCTGTACCCTGAAGTATTGATCTGTTTCGTGTTCTGCAAAAAACGTTACAATGAGGTACGGAGTCAACACTAAAAGCCATACTACGACCAGAATCAGGGAGAATAATTGGATGGAATGATATCTGAATTTCACTGTGATATTTTATAAATATCTATGGTATGGAGTATTTTACTATATGGTTTTCCACATCTTCCACAACACCGTTTTGAAGTAATAAGTAGAATTTCAACGCTTGTATGTCTTAATTCTTACTTCGACTTTTTCCCAGCTTGCTAACCCATAAAGATATAGCAATTCGTAAAAGGATGCCATTGGCAGGTATAAATAAATGGAATCGGGTTACAGTTGCTGATGGGTGATGCGGGCCTGATCAATTGATTCCGGAATTTTCATCCGGAAGGTCAAAGCCGGTTAGAGGTCGACTACTTTCCACGGTCTTGCAGCTGGTTGAAGGTCACCTTATCAGCATCAGCCGGCAGGCGACACAAAGCGATGAACTCTACCCGGAAAGTATATGATTGCCAAAATAATTATTTATGTGTCTTTTACAGAAGGAGATATTATATTCTTGATAATCAGTGTCTTATTTTACGTAATTTTTTCTATTTCATGTGATCTGAATTTGTGATTCAATCGATCACTTGGTGCAATCATGTTTATCACCTGTTCGAAACCTGGATCCATTGAGTCAGTCGTAGATTTGCCTGGTTACAGCATCACATAAAAAATTACCGGTGAGGGAATCCTTGATAAAACTGAAACAGTTGTTCTAAATATCGGCGTGGCAGTTATTGATGTATTTTCCAAAACCTGCACTCCGGTTAAAGGTTTTTATTTTGGTTTTTATTTCCGAAATGGGCTGAAATGGGCATCAGTTGAAATCGATACTCTCGGGATCAACGATTCCAACACCTTTGGCCCGGGACTAACGTGCTGGAAATCCGATGGGTAATTCAACTCTGAATTTGCTGCCTGGAGAAAACATGAATTACTCCCGATAGCTTGTTGCAGGGTATTTTAAGGGTTGCTGTGAGGAGGGAATAGTGCTTATGGTTAATAGAAAAGGAGGCTGATAATGAAGATCAATGTACATATACACGTGTTCAATTTTGATTCAATCCTGACCAAAGAAACGGTGATGCTGTTGAAGCACAGGCTTACCGGGAAAAACTTGCCTGGGCCATTGCGTGAAGCGTTGATCGAATATCTCAGAGCAAACCTCAAAAAGCGTAACCGGAGCCTTTCACTAAATGATTTTCACCGCTCGATACGGGGTTACGCTTCCTTTGAACGACTCCTACCCGGGAGTATGCGTCGTTTTTTTAATCGTTATGTACAGCTGCCATCATCTTCTGAAACCGACAGGTTGTTGATGAGTCTGCTCGAGGCTTCACTCATAGATCGTATCGGTGCCGATTCATCAACAGTCGTGAATGCTTTCGAATGGCTCCGTATCGGCCTGATGAAAAGCATCGATTCGGTAACCGACGACCTGATGACCCATATGGACGTCGATGATGTGGTAGTGGTGCTTCCGATGGATATTATCGGTAAACGAGCAGGCAAGCGGGAGAGTGGCCTGTATCTGAAGCAGCTTGAAGACACCAAAGAGCAGGCGCTGCGGTATCCCGGCCGAGTTCTTCCGTTTGCGATGGTGAATCCCAATCGAAAAGATACGGTTAAGATTTTTAAAAGTGATGTGGAGAGTGGTGCTTGTGTGGGGCTCAAACTCTACCCCTCTCTGGGCTACAGCGTGTGGGACGGCATAATGAAAGATGTGCTTCGATATTGTGACAAAAACGAGGTGCCGGTACTGTTGCACTGCAACGATACCGGGTTCCGTAAAAGTAAAGCCGATGCGGCATTTTGCCATCCGGAGCACTGGAAGCCTGTCCTTGATGAGTTGCAGAACCTGAACGTCTGCTTCGGTCACTTCGGGGGCGAAACTGCGGAAGGTCAACCGGTCTGGACTGCTTCGGTTATCCCACAGGACAGTTGGGCTTTCAAAATATTGCATCTGATGGAGCTGTATCCCGGGCGGGTATTTGCAGATGTCTCTTATCATGCGGAGCATCTTGGGGATGACAACATTCGCTTGAACTATCAGAACAATTTGCGGAATGTACTCAGTGATGATCGGTACCGGTCGCAAGTGTTGTGGGGAACCGATTATCATCTGCTGCGCATGGATAGCACCGATACAGACTACACAGCGAGTTTTATATCCATTATCGGCCAAGAAAACTTCACACTGATGTCGCAGGATAATCCTGCTGCGTTCCTTGGTCTGCCTTTGTTTAACAAGCAGGAAAGTGCAAATATTACTCGACATGTGGAGTGGCTTCTGAAACATCATGCCCGAGCGGTACACGGCAGATCTGCGGAATGGCTAAGGGAACACCCCGAAGGCCGGGAGGGGATGGGTGGAACCCTGGTTTCGACAGATGCGACTGCGTGGGATATGAATAATTATATCCATACCTCGGTATTCAATTTTTTGTGGAATTATAAAACCCCGACTTTTTTATCGAAAGGTATGCGAAGCCGGATTGATAATCGTGCTGACAGTCAGGAAGCGAAATTTGAAGCAATGGGCCGGGTTCCTGTGGGCGAACTCAGCTTTCATCAGGATGATGTCGGCGGCAGCGCGGAAAGGTATCATTCCATTCGAAGCTTCAGCAACCGGATAAACTACTGGTTTTCGAAAGTGAATGAGTTTGACAATTATAATGACGACTCTACCGAATACTACCGGAAAATGATTCAGGTTTGCTCCGATCCGAATAATACCATTCCTGATATTGCCGAAGTAATGAGCCTTTTCTACCGTGTGAAATCTCAATTTATGGAGGACGGATGAGCGCTATTGCTTTGTTACTCATCGGGATTAGAATGATGGCTTTCTGTCCATTTGACGGCAATGTGGGTGCGCAATCGCCTGCCAACGACAAAGAAAACGACGGGAGTGAAGATAATCTGCTTTCCATACATATCGAATTTCCGTTAATAGAGTATTCCGATGATTTTTCTGATATAACCGGAGGTATTGGATGGGATATTCGTTACGATCTGCCGGTTACCCGGTTCGGCGAAAAAGTACTTACAAGCGGTTTGTTAACTTCAGACGGCGCCGTTGGAATTATGACTGCCGGCGCCTGGCTGCTTGATGAAGCCATGAATCAAAAGCCGCTGAAGGGACAGCTTTCATGGGATTTCGGTTTTGAACTGCAGCCGCGAATTATAAGCAGGCCGCCACCCGGACTCTTTGTGGGTGACGTGGAAATCTCAGACATCGGGTTCTGGAACTGGCTGTATAACTACCGCTTCGCTTTTGCCCTGGAAGCCGGAGTGGAGACCGTTCAGAGTTTTGATATCGCTTATTTTTCAGTTGGCCCCGGCCTGCGGATCATTAACATGGAGCATACCGGCTGGAAAGGGCTGCTTCCGACACTTGCCATATTCTATGAGGGAATGTTTGAGTTGAAAAATGAAGGTGTTGAAGCCTCCGTATTCAACAGTGAATTCAGCCGTTTTCGGCTGATACAACGTCATTATTTTGGGTTCGGCTGGCTCGGGCTCACCGATCTCAGTCTGGTCGGTGGTTATCAGTACACCCTCGATTTTGGTCAATCCCGGGAGTATAAAGAAGAGGGTTTTGACAGACGATTGGGTTGGTTTGTCGACCTTTCTTATGCAATCCGGTGGAGCGACCGCCAGGATGAAGCCCGCCGCATCGACCTTTTTACTCAATTTACCTCAGGTCGAATTGCCCCGCTAATTGAAAAGGAGGAGGCGTTTTTTGTCGGAATACGGATTCCTTATTCATTGGCTGTGTTCAAGTGATACGTTCAACACAGCAGCATACATCGTAATGAAACTTACAGAGCAGTTGCTTCTGTTAATGGTATGATAGAGCCTATTACATCTTATTGAATAACATATCCCGGCATTGATCCACATGCATTCTTCCCGTTGAATAGCTCCCGTTTCGGGCGTATCGAATAAATGCGTATTTAATCAGTTCATAAACAATATATAATTTCTGACGAATACGGGCTTTTTCATTCACCAGTCTTGGTTGACCATATCCCATGAAGAAACCGGCTGTGCTGTATCCGTAGGTATCAAGCACAGCGAATTCCAGTTCCGGATCTCCGTACAGCCCCCTGTCAAAATCCAGGATAGCGGTTATTTTTCCGTTTTTTGTCAATATGTTTTGAGACCAAAGATCCAAATGAAGCATTCGGGGGGAGCACTCCTGAATGACTTCATGATGTGCCTTGTAAACAGTGAGAAAGTTATCTTTTTCTTCCTCATTCAGGATACCACACAAGTTGCAATCTTCAAAGATCAGCCTGACATATTCTCCAAATAACGTTGGCCAGGAATCACCCATGACAGCATCACGGTCCGGGTAACCGAATCGTGACCCTTTCAGATTATGCAATTGGCGGACATAACGCCCCATTTCAGCATGATCGAAGGGCCCGGGTTCCCCATCCATGAACGCCAGAATAATATAGTCCCTGTCAACAAGTTTACGTGAGAAATCATGATAAATAACCTCGGGAACAGGTACATCGGTTTGTTCGCGTATCAATTGGTGTAAAGCAGGTTCTGATCGCATCATGCTTTTTTCATAAAATAATTGAGGTACATGATCCGGTGGAGCTATACGAAGAACATAGCGTTCTTTTCCAACTTCAACCAAATACGATTCATTATATTTGCCCCCGCCAAAGGGTTTCGCCTGTCCACCTGCGATACCCGTTTCTTGTAGCAAGGCTTTCAGCAGTTCATCATTTATGGGCATGACCATGATTTACTTTGGGTACCGGAGCTCCACAATAAGCGTAAGGACGCTCTGTATGAGGTATTCAACGCAGATCCTGTTATTCAAGTTGCCGATTGGGGAGACACTGATGAATCACATCCTCATGAGTTGGTCGAAGTATTATTGAATGTAGCGGCAGCTGTTTCGATTCAGAATGCCATCGTACCCGGCCTGAAATGGCTCGGTCGGAAACTGACGGAGAAAGCAATTGATGCGGCAATCAGTGAGTTCATCAAGGCAGTCGTAGCGAATCTCCGTCCCAAACAGGAGTCTGAGGTAGTACTGGACTTCCTTTATTTATTATAATTTATATTCTTATTGTCTTATTGCGAAAAAAATAAAATATAATTAAAAATGGATCAAAAAAATCAATAGCTTGGCGGATATACTCCAGGTTTCGCAACAGGCTTACGATAATCTGAGTAAAACCGGCCGTAAGGCGACATATGACGATAGACACTATCTGGAAAAGGTTCTATTTTTCAATAACAGGTACTCCTGTGTCTTTTTCTACAGGAGCTGTTATTTTGGAAATAATTAAAATCGGAGTGCACCGACATGGGTGTTTCATTGATGAATTTATAATTTAAGCTAATATGAACATTACCAGCTATTGTCAATTGACTGCTCTTCTGCTGATTTTATTTACCACATTTTTTCTGTCTGCCCAGATTAGCTTAGCACAAACCAATGAAACTCGCTATTTAAAAGTAGACTACTGGGCGGTTCCCGAAACAGGATCGGCTGAATATATAGATGTTGAAACCACGCTCTGGAAGCCTCTTCATCAGGAACGTCTCGACAGGGGGATTATTAAAAGCTGGAATTTTTATGAAGTAATGGTCGGTAGAAAAGGGGTCCAATACGATTATGTTACCATCAATATTTTTGATGATTTCGGGATGATCGACTATTTCGACCTTGATGATATCATCAGTACGGTTTATCCCGATATGGACCGTGACGAACTGATGAACCGTACTTTGGCTTCTCGATCCAATGTTCATACTGAAATTTGGCGGGTTGAAGGGACGGTAACCGGTGGTGACTCGGAAAATCCAGGTGGGGAATATGTTACTGTCAATTTTATGGATGCCAGTGAAGGAACAGGTGAATTCCGGAAGATGGAATTCGACTTCTGGTGGGCGATTCATGAATTGCGCGTTGAACGTGATATCCTGAACAGCTGGGCGATGTATAGTCTTGTATTTCCCGAAGGCACTTCCCGAAATTACACCTACTTCACGATCGACTATTACGACAGACTGGGGGATATTGAAGAACCGGTCGGCATGCCGCTGGCAAGAATTGCCCATCCCGACAAGTCTGATGAAGGACTTTCCAACTTGTTTAAGAAAACCGGTGATGCAAGATCTGTATACAAGGTGGAATTGTGGAAAAGAGTGGATTTCATTATAAATCCCGAATCTGACCGGTAAAATCGTGACCGTTCTCCCATGTCGTCTAATAAAGATCGTGGATCATAAAATCAGTTGCTTGACCGTTCCACATTTGTAGAGCTGAAGCATGTCATTAGAACCGTAGCCGTCAATGCCATGAATTACCCATTTTCGCCGTTTTAAACACACAGGAGTATGATTATTCCTGTCATGGGTGTTCTATGTGACCTTGGGGGATAAAAAATAATCAGATGAATTGTCACTCTCATCCGTTTTGGTTGTTGTTAAGCTCCGCTGTTATGAGATCGGTCCTGGCCGGTGTGTTGTTTGTTGGGATGATGACATGGACTGCCTGGTTGCTGCTGGCGAGCGTTTGGGCAGAGGCTGAAAATCGCAACGAAACGATCGTCGAAACGGTTACCTGGTATGGAAAAACAGTCATCACTGAAGGGCCTGCTTTCCAGGGACCATGGCGCATGAATGACTCACAGTTTTACTTTGTCGACGATCCCTCAGTGGATGTCGATGAGGACGGGTCAGTTGCACTGGTCTGGGTCGATCAATCCGACAAGAATATTTTTTTTACGTGGCATGACGAAGACGGCGGGATAGATACGGAGGATGCTGTTAACGTCTCCTCAAGTCCGGACATCTTCTCCTGGCTGCCACGGGTCGTGATCTCCCCGGTCAACCGTGATCATATTTTTGTGCTTTGGCAGGAGATCATTTTTTCGGGAGGATCTCACGGCGGCGAAATCCTTTTCGCCCGGTCAACTGACCGGGGGCGGTCGTTCAGCGAGCCGGTGAATTTATCCAATACTCCGGCCGGTGCCGGAAAAGGCCGGCTGACTTTCCTGCGCTGGGATAACGGCAGCCTGGATCTGGCTGTGGGGCCGGATGGGAAGATTTATGCCGCCTGGACTGAATATGAGGGTGCTCTGCGAATCAGCCTGTCGACCGATGACGGATTATCATTTTCCAATCCGATGACCGTGGCCGGAGATGATGAAGCACCTGCACGCGGGCCCTCACTGGCGGTCGACTCCGAAGGGTTCATTCATCTGGCCTGGACAGTCGGGGAGGACAAGGCCGGCGACATCTACTATACCCGGTCAACTGACGATGGTCAGAGTGCGTCATCGTTGCGTTTTGAAGAGCCGCAGGTTGTCGTGGAAACAGACGGACATTCCGACGCACCCAAAATTGCTGTCGACAGTAATTGCACGCTGCACATGGTTCATGCTGAAAGTCCCGATGGACTTTTTCAACGCTATCACATCTATTATTCACAATTTGTTTTTGGAGGAAGCCGAAATAGCGATGATTCTCTGCAACATGGGATGCAGCGAAATGACGATGATTCCCAGCAGGATAATTTGCAACGAAATTCCGGTGACATCACCGAAAAACCGCAAGACCGGTTAACCGCATCAGGCAGAGGTACAGAGTTTGTGCGTGACTCAGAACTTGTTCATATCTCCAAGCCTGTCCGTATCTCCGAACCGCACCCCGGGCGTTTTGAAAGTGCCAATTTCCCGGAGCTGGCCCTTGACGATGCAGACCAAATCTATGTGATTTGGGAACTCTTTTCCGATTACCGGAATCGTTCGCAGGGGCTGGGCTTCACAACCTCTCTTGATAAGGGGCTGACTTTTTCAAATCCATCGCAAATTCCAGGCACTGGCGATCCCGATGAAGGACACAACGGCAGCCGTCAGGGATTATTGATGAATAAACTGGCGGTCAGCTCGTCGGGCGACATTTCGGTGGTCAACAGCACCTTTCTGGAAGGGGAGTCGAGTACAATTCGACTGATAAGAGGTTATGCCAAAGCGGATTAAAATCCGCTAGGCTTATGTTATTTCAATCGCTCCACAATTCCTGCAATACCTTGGCCACCACCTACACAGGCCGAAATCAATCCGTATTTTTTCTCTCTCCGCCTCAGTTCGCTTATAGTTTGGACAGTTAGTTTGCATCCTGTTGCTCCCAGGGGGTGACCGATGGCAATAGCACCTCCGTTAACATTGACCATCTCCCCATCAATATCAAGCTCACGTATCACCGCAAGGGTTTGAGCTGCAAACGCTTCATTGATCTCAATCAAGTCGATGTCTTTCATTTCAAGTCCTGTCTGCCTGAGTACTTTCGGGATGGCCTCGGCGGGACCTATTCCCATGATTCGGGGATCAACACCTGCTACTGAGCATCCGACCAGGCGGGCTACCGGTTCAATATTCAGCTCTTTTACCAGATGCTCACTCATCACCAAGACAAATACCGCTCCGTCCGATCGCTGGGAAGCATTCCCGGCCGTAATCGTGCCGTTTTTCCGAAAGACGGGCTTCAACTTCGACAATTCATCAAGATCGGTATCCTTACGGGGTCCTTCATCATCAGTAACTTTGCGGGTCAAGCTCTTTCGCTCCCCGTTTTCATGCCATACTTCTTCAATTTCAACGGGTATTATCTCATCTTTAAAATAGCCGTTATTGATCGCTTTCACCGCATTTTGATGGCTTCATCCACCTTGTACAGTTCATCGGCAATTTCAGGAACCCGCCGTGAGCAGTAGGCGAAAAAACGGTAAAAGAAATTGTGATAAAATCCGATGGCTTTGGAGTTGTCACTCCCGAAGGTGCCGAGATAAAATTTCTTCATCAGGCCGACTTCATCGGTTTTTCCATCACGGATAGTCCTGATCTTGTCTTCGGGCCAGGTTTTGTCTTTGAGCTCTTCAATGATCAGAAACTTGAGCTTCTCACGGGGACGATATTTGAAGGTTTTCAGATCCAGAGCATGAATGACACTCTCCCCCTTATTGTTTTTTTCTTTTTTGTAAAATCCCTGGCCCGCTTTGCTGCCGGTCCATCCGTTATCAATCAGTTTTTAAAAAAAACTGGGCATCCGGAACATCTCCTTCTCTTCAACCTCCTTAACATGTTGCGACAGATCGTCTGCGACATGGCCCAGAACATCAAGCCCTACCAGGTCACATGTGCGGAACGTGGCCGATTTCTGGCGCCCGACCGGTTTTCCGGTAAGCGCGTCAATTTCCTCAATAGTCACTCCGCACTGTTGCATCAGTTCCATTGTAAGCATCATCCCGTAGATACCGATGTGATTGGCAATGAACATCGGAGTATCTTTACAGATGATAGCGGTTTTACCAAGGATCTTCTCCACAAAATTAGTTAGGGATGTGATGGTTTCGCCGTCGGTTTGCGTTGAAGGGATCAACTCTACAAGCGGCAGATAACGGGGTGGGTTGAAGAAATGTGTGCCGCAAAAATGCTTTCTAAAATCATCACTTCTTTCTTCAGCCAGTTTGTTAATGGAAATCCCTGATGTATTGGTGGAGACCAGGGTGCCCTTCTTGCGTTCCATATCTACCTTTGCAAATAGCTCCTTCTTTATGGTCAGATCTTCTAAAATGGCTTCAAGAACCCAGTCGCACTCACTGATTTTTTGCAGGTCATCTTCAAAATTACCTGTCGCTTTAATTGTACCTGACTTCGATCATCTTAAAAGCTGGTGCAAGATTAATGGTATTTCCGAAGACGGAAACGAAAACCTGATAAAAAACAAGCAAGTCGTTGATCGGATACAGAATGAAGTTAATCACTATAACACCGATTTTTCACAGCATGAGAAAGTAAAAAATACAGTTCTGATTCCTCATGTGTGGAGTATTAACAATGATGAGCTGACCCATACCCAAAAACTCAAGAGAAGGGTGATACTGGATAAATACCGAAAATTCTGGGAACCGCTCTATGAGAATTGAAATCTATAATTTGTTTCACTTTTTACTGAATTAATACATGTAATCCATTGGTATATTCATGAAACTGAAATTGGAATAAGAAAAAAAGTCATGGTCATCAGGGAAGAAGACGGTCACCTGTTAATGGTAACTCAACCGGCACATGCATGGATATCCGGGCAGATTGCCGAAAACTGGGGAAGTGAAGCATTTATCAGGCCCGAACCCTGGAAAGAGCTGTGCTTTGCCGCCGGCAATCATGATGCCGGTTGGATAAGTCGGGATAGTCGTCCTATCCTTAATCCCGATGCCGGTTGTCCCTTTGATTTCAGAAATATTCCCGTAAGCGATCACCTGAC
>SLOU01000202.1 GCA_007132385.1 Balneolaceae bacterium
ACAAAAGATGGTTTGATCGGGCTGGCCGATACCCGGATTACATCCGGAACTGAAACAACGATCGCTAAAAAAATATTTACGGTTCAGGCCGAAATGCACTGTTATTTTATAATGACATCCGGCCTGCGTTCGGTCAGGGACAAGGCAATTACCTATTTCGAGGAAGTTATTGAGGAGCAGGATCAAAATTTTAACAAACTCTACAAAGCGGTAAACAAGTTTGCCGAGCAGATCAAACGTGTAGCCAAAGAAGATAAAAAAGCGATTGAAGATGCCGGATTGTCATTTAATCTCTATGCAATCATCGGCGGGCAGCTCGAGGACGATATGGAGCCGGGGCTGTTCCTGGTCTACCCCCAGGGAAACTGGATTGAAATCAAAACCGGTACACCGTATACCATCATAGGTAACTCCGGGTTCGGAACCCCCGTGCTTCGCCGGTCACTGACCTACAATGAAAGTATGGAATTTGCTCTGAAATGTGCTTTTCTTTCATTTGACGCTACCCGTTTATCGGTGAATGATGTGGACTACCCGGTCGATACGGTTGTGCTCAAACGAGATAATTACAAGATCATCGAAAACCGTTTTACTCAGAAAGAACTGGAGCCGATTTCACGGTTCTGGCACGGACGCCTCCGCGAAGCGATAAATGAATTACCGGCCGATAGTTTACAAAAAGCGTTTGTGGATCAAATTCAAATAGTTGATCAGGATCAATTAAAAATATGAAATTAAAAGTAAGTCATACGACCAGCTATAAGTATCCAAAAAAAATCTTCCTTGAACCTCATTATTTAAACTTCAAACCCCTTCCTCGTCCGTATTACCAGCTTGAGAAATTTAATCTCACAATTATACCCGAACCAACGGGTATTTCTGAAAGAGTGAGCCTCGAAAATAATCAGGCTTTCCAGATTTGGCAGAATGAGATGACAGACAATTTATTCATTAAAGTGGATATTATCCTGTCAATCAGGAATGAGGAATACAAGCCGCTCGAATTTATTGTCGACCCATATAATAAAATGGAAACAAGCGGATTTAAATATCCTGAATACATTGGAACATACCTGGATCCTTTTCTGCAAGTAAAAGAATCAGATGCCCTGAAATCATATATCAGAAAAGCTTTCGAAAAGAAAGATAAAGAAATTGTCGCCGGCCTTTTTGAGCTACTCGAAAATATTAATCATGACTGGGAGCATAAGCGAGTGGAAGGTGAAGCTGATCCTGATGCAGAAGAATGCTTTCAAAGTAAATCGGGGTCATGCAGGGATTTGGCATGGATGTTGATATCAATGCTTCGCATGGAGGGTTTGGCAAGCCGGTTTGTAAGTGGGTACACCTACAATAAAGAGCTGGACACAGGACATGAGCTACATGCCTGGGTAGAAGTCTTCCTGCCGGGAGCCGGGTGGGTTGGGCTGGACCCGAGTCTTGGGCTTTTTACACATCAGTACTATATACCGGTTGCCACGAGTTTTCATCCATCTCATACCATGCCGGTAATCGGAGTCTATCGCGGGGAGGTTGAAAGCAAAATGGCTACCTCTCTCAACATCAGGCCAATCGGTTATATATAGATTGAATTTTCTGTAAAACATAGATGCTAAACTTTTCTGTGAGTGGAAAAAATCCGGTAAATTGAACTGGAGATTTGACCATAAAATTTTTCATGGAGACGGAAAAATATCTGACATACAAGTCGTGGCCAAAAATTGAGTTGCATGTCCACCTCGATTGTTCACTGCATTTTGATGTGATCAGGAAATATCGCCCCGAAGTGACCCGCGATGTTTATAATCAGGAGTATGTGGCACCGGACCGGTGTCTGGATCTGCCGGATCTGTTTAGAAGTGTGAATAACAGTATCGAACTCATGCAGACTCCGGAGCAATTGCGTGCATCGATTGAATACCTGTTCCGTCAATTTCAGAAAGACGGGGTGATTTATGCTGAAATCCGGTTTGCCCCGCATCTGCATACCGAAAGGGGATTGAGTCCGTCGCGTGTTGTTGAAATTGCAGAAAGTGCGGTTGAGGAACAGGTAAGCAAAACCGGTATAGAAGCCGGGCTTCTATTATGTACACTCCGGCAATATTCCGAAAAAATGAGTATGGAGACGGTTCAACTGGTTTACGAATTTCGAAATTCATTTGTTGCCGGATTTGATATAGCCGGGGATGAGGCTGCTTACCCTATTGACGAACACAAAAAAGCATTTCAATTTGCCATTGAGAAAGGGATACCGCGTACGGCACATGCAGGTGAAGCAGCCGGCCCGGAGAGTGTGTTGGAGACCCTGAATCATTTTCAACCCACACGAATCGGTCATGGTGTACGCAGTGTTGATAGCCCTGAAGTTATCGAAATATTGGTTGAAAAAAATATCCATCTTGAAGTGTGTCCATCGTGCAATATTCAGATCGGGTTATTTGAAAGGTATGACAACCATCCGGTAAACAAGCTGAAAATGAGCGGGGTATCGACTGGCATAAACACAGACGGCCGTACAACAACCAATATCACCCTGGGCAGTGAGTATGAAAAGCTTAGTACGGCATTCGGCTGGACAAAACCCGATTTTTTTCAGGTGAATATGAATGCACTTGAAGCAGCTTTTGTCAGTGATTCAAAAAAGGATCATCTGAAGCGTCAGCTTAATGATTACTACGATTGTGAATAAACATAAATAAACTCTACAGAGTGCCGGTAATTTCGTTAAAGCAAATTAGATCCGTTTTTCCGGATGCGATTTCGGCAATTTTTCGATGAAGTTTTCAATCGCATATCGCAGCATGGTACATGGCATTTTTTGTAACAGGTTTCAGGAATTTCTATTCGATAAAAAAGCAGACGGTAGATTTATAAAACTTTTTTGAAAAAAGAAGAGACCGGTTGTTGATTGATGATGTAAAACTTTGTAATATGCCGCTGGTTCGTAGAAGCGCTTTTCTGCTTTATAAATAGATGATGTTGCAGAGTACTTGCACAATCATGGAATGTTATTATAAATGTTGTAAGGTTTTATTTATTCATTCCCGGGTTGTGTTCTTTCCTTTAACCAATAATTGGTAAACAAGCTTCCTTTACAGTTTTGTACAGATTAATCTAAACTTTGGGAGAATACCATAATGGAATATAAACTACAAGATGTTGAACGGATTTGTCCCCATTCTGAGAGTTTGAATGGACAGAGGAGTTTATGGCCCCAAAAAATAAAAGAGGTGATCGGTGTTTGATGGATACTTCTTTTACTTTTCGGGTTAAATTACAGCAATGCTTTTGCTCAGGATCGAATTACTATCACCGGAACGGTTACAGATGCTGCTGATGGCTCTACATTGCCGGGTGTTAATGTCGTTGTTGAGGGAGCCGAACAGGTAGTTGGCACAACGATTGGTACGACCACTGATTTGAATGGTGAATATTCTATAAACACACCCGAAAACCTGAATGTTTTACTTTTTACGTTTATCGGTTACCAAACACAAAGGGTACAGATTGATGGCCGTACCCAGATTGATATACAGTTAGAGCAGGATATTCAGTTGCTGGATGACGTAATTGTTGTCGGGTATGGTACGCAAAGAAGACAGGATGCCACGGGGGACTGTGGTTTCCATATCCGAACGGGATTTAGGGGTGGTTGATAAAAGGCTATGAGCCAAATTTTTAATCAGTAGCCTTCAAAATAGAGTGTTTAACCTCCCCCGACCTCAACTCAATCTATGGTGAATGTCTTAAAAAGTCCCTCATCCTGATAATAAAATACTACCCAGGCATAATCACCAGGTTCATCGATCTCCAAAGTAAAGTATCCGTTGTCTATCTCGCTCACGAACCCGACGCCGCCGAGAAATTCAGCGGGAGAGGGGGATCGTAATCCGCCGAGTTTGTACCAGTCCATCCAGTCGTTCACTTTATCCAGGTCTGTTTCATCATTCAAGCGAACCAGATGTACATTGTTGTGATAAGGCTGGCCTTCAGGATTCAAGGCGAATTCAAGAGCAAAA
>SLOU01000249.1 GCA_007132385.1 Balneolaceae bacterium
AGAACCTGGAAGCCATTGTAACCGAAATTCCTGAAAATGATGTGCAAAGCAATACGGGTCGATCCGGGTCTGAAAAATCCCATTTTATAAACGATATCAAAGAAGAAAACCGGGAAAATGTCCAGCGGATGGCGAAAAATTTAAAACAAAAAAGTGATCAAGGAGGGGCGTAAAGATGAGTGATCAAGAATTTCAACTGGCAGTTATAGCAATTGTCTTCGGTTCGGCAGTAGCTATTTCTGTTTTTGTCGTCATTGGAATGCTGATTAATTCTTTTATTAAACGAAAATCAAAAACGGACCTGACAGAGAATGAGGAGTTTATGGATGCATTAAGACAATTTAAAAGTAAAACCGACCGCAGACTCTCCAACCTCGAAGCTATTATTGAAAATGATGATATTGATAAACTGAAAGCCTCCGAGCCGAAATCGATTCAGGGTGACTTAAAACCGGCAAATCAAAAAAGTATAGAATTTGAACCCGATGAGGAGAAAGAAAAGAAGGATAATCAGTCTTCTTCCGGTGGTAACCTGAAGAATATGTTAAAAGAGTAATCATCGATCATCCAGCGAAAACCTATACCCCATATATAATGAAACTTACAGCCCTTGAAATCAAGCAACAAACATTTGAGAAATCTCTAAGAGGATATGACCCCGCCGAGGTACAGGCTTTTCTAAGCCTCGTATCCAACGAATGGGAACATTTAATTGGCAAAATTAACGATCTGGAAGATCAGATTGATAAGCTGAATGAAAAACTCAAGCATTACGAAAGGGTGGAAGAAGCCCTTCACGAAACGCTTCAAACGGCAAAAGACTCAGCCGAACAGAAACTGGGAGGAGCCAAAAGGGAAGCTCAGAATATTCTGGAAAAAGCTGAAATGGAAGCAGATTCCATTGTACGGGAAGCGAATCAACAGCGCCAGCAAATACGTCAAAGTATTCTGAGACTAATCGAGCGGCGCCAGGAAATTGTAGGTGGCATCCGGTCCTACCTGGAGATTGCCCATGAATCTATTCAACATTTTTCCAAAGATGAAGCTGACATTTACAAATTGCCCAAAGGTGAAAATGCCGGGGAACCAGCACTTTCAGAAGTGGAACCGAAACTGGCTTCCGGATTTGAATATAACGAGCGGGAAAAAAGCAAAGAACATAAACATGCTAAAAAAGACGAACCTCCCACTCCGCCCGGCACCGAAGAAATGGATGACATCCTTGACGAAATCGATTGATATACCGATTTTTCTTAACCCATCCATCTATGCAGGATGAGCATTTCATGATTTGGATGGGACCTGTTATCCTGATATAAACTCCAACCTGATGAGTATCAAGCATGAACATCGAGTCAATTGACGAGGGGCGAAGAAAACGCAGTGAAGCCCTCAGCTACATACATAGTTTGACCACCATGAGGCCTGATTTTATGCTGATTCTGGGGACCGGCCTCGGACAGCTTGCCGATGAAATGGCGGTTGAGACCGAGATTCCCTACGATGAAATCCCCCATTTTCCGGTTTCAACCGTTGAGAGTCATGCCGGTAAATTGTTGTTTGGTTCGTTAGGCGGAAAGGATGTCGTTGCCATGCAGGGACGTTTCCACTATTATGAAGGTTATTCTATGCAACAAATTGTTTTTCCGGTCCGGGTTCTGAAAGAAAACGGGGCAGATACCCTGATCGTCAGCAACGCCTGTGGCGGGATGAACCCCAATTATGAGAGAGGAGATATCATGCTTATTAACGATCATATCAACTTTTTGGGAGACAATCCGCTCATTGGCCCGAATGATGAGGAACTCGGCCCCCGCTTTCCTGATATGAGTGAACCCTACAGTGAACGACTGGTAGACATTGCAGAGAACGTAGCGCTTGAATTGAGTCTCAAAATGCATAAAGGCGTTTATCTCGCAATTAGCGGACCGATGCTTGAAACCAGGGCAGAATACCGTTTTTTACGGCTGATTGGTGCTGATGTAGTGGGTATGAGCACAGTTCCGGAAGTACTTGCTGCAGTTCATATGGGAATGGAAATCTTGGGAATTTCTGTGATTACCGACGAATGTTTTCCGGATGCTCTCGAACCCGTTGTCATCGAAGATGTTCTTGAAGCAGCTGGCATGGCCGAGCCAAAAATGACAAGAGTAATTGTCGGTGTACTTGAAAAGCTGTAATACGGTTTCCTCCGTTTGAATCATGGACTTCCAACATGACCTGTTATACAAAAAATTATGGATGATAATTCATGGATATTTCGTAACTTTCTGTTGCAGGTTTGATCTTTTATTTAATTAATACCTGTATCAAACAATAAATCATTTAGGCCACATCACTCATGAGTTTTGACGGTTACGATGATGAGCTTTATTGGGATGAGTACCAATGGGAAGCACATCTCGATGAGCTTGAAAAAAGAAGCGAACAGCTTCGAAAGTTCATCACTTCTGATCCCAAGAGTAACAAGCCAAGGTGGCTCACCCTGTTAAAGGAAAATCTGGATGAAGATCAAGCGGTAGATGCTTTTATCGAGGAAGAATTACTGCTCGATGAAGCGTATTTCCCGGAAGATGAAGACGATTGGGAAGAAGATGAGGATGAATTTGAGGATGACGATTTTTTCCTCCTCGATGAGGATATGCCCTTTTTTGATGAATATGAAGACGACTATGACTCCGGGGAAGAATGGAAATACCTGAGCGAGGATTTTACCCACAGCGACTACGGTTCTATTGAGAACCTGGATGTGTATAACGAAGCCAAAGAACTGGCTGTAGATATACTCAAATGGGCTGAAACGATTCCGGAAGACCATCACAACATGATCTGCAATGAATTTGTCGGCGGAATCCTGAAAATCAGTGCAAAACTCGCAGGCGGCTATTCATTCGGTTTTGAACAGGACTACCTTGGTGGTAATATCGCTTATAACAAAAAAGCACTTTATTGTGCCAATTATTCGCTGAAACTCCTGCAAAAACAACGCAAAGCCGTTTATATCTCAAACGGAATCTACCGGGGTTTTCACTCGCGTCTGTTCGAGATCAGGAACGACATCGGCATCTATGTCCAGGAATTGCGCGAGCGTTTCAACAACGGTATTGAGTAATTGGAACTGAGCAGAGTCCGGGAAGGGTATTTCTCTTTTTATACTTTCACAGACACGGTCTGCAACCGTTCATTCACTCATCTTACCAGATAGCCACATGGTGGAATCCGGCCTCGTTGGCTCCTGCCCGAAACATCCCCACTGTATTCATTTTCAAAGAAACATTTCCGTATCGATCAACAGCAACAAAACCGGCATCACCGGGATCTAATCTTTCCGCTAGCAGAAAATCTATCGATTCATCGAGGCTGCTTTCAGTAAATTCCATATAGGCTGCGATCGTATGTGCTGATACATTACGCATGATCTGCTCTCCCCATCCCGTTGCCGAGATCGCAACGAGATCGTTGGCATACGTTCCGGCCCCGATGATCGGTACATCCCCGACCCGCCCGAACATTTTGTTCGTCATTCCACCAGTAGAGGTTGCAGCAGCCAGATTACCGTCCCTGTCGAGAGCGGCCGCTCCTACTGTGCCATATCTCAGCATCTCCATCCACTCGAACACTGACCGGTCAAGGTTTGAACTGCTGTTACCAAGAGCTCGCTGCCATTGATCATAGCGCCTTTCTGTTGAAAACCATTCATTCTCAACCCGCTCCACATTCATTTCATCGGCAAAACGCTCGGCGCCGCTACCCGAGAAAAAAATATGGCGCGAGTTTTCCATGATCTTCCGGGCCAGTGACACCGGATACCGGACGGTGGTTACCCCTGTGAGAGCGCCTGCAGCCAGTGTACTCCCGTCCATAATCGCGGCATCCAGTTCATGGATTCCTTCACTGGTAAAAACACTTCCCCGGCCTGCATTGAAAAGCGGATTATCTTCCAAGTACCGTACCACCAGCTCAACGGCATCCAGGGCTGTCCCTCCTTCGGCCAGTATTTTTTGCCCCTTTTCCAAAGCCTCTTCAAGAGCCTTATAATACTGCTCTCTCGTTTCCTCAGGTATATCCCTGGAAATGACTCCTGTACCTCCATGAAGGGCAATAGCCCACTCTGAATTCTGCTTGCTGGCAGCCTTGTCCGTTTTCGATTTGGATTCAACAGACTTCGTATGAATATGTTCAGCCGAGAACAGCATCATAACGACAAAAGAAAGGATTGTCATTACTACTTTCATGCAGAACAAAATTTACTTTACGTTTCAGCCTTAACCGACGAATGAATTACTCATTCTTTTTACTGAATGCACTAAAGAAATCGATCGGCAGAGGCAGGAACGCGAATGTTGCATTCTCCTCGCTGATCTCATTCATGGTTTGCAGGAATCGTAACTGCAGTGCTGTAGGCGTCTTCTCGATCATTTGTCCAGCTTCAACAAGCTTTTTCGCCGCCTGGAATTCACCTTCAGCGTTGATAATCTTCGCACGCCTGTCACGTTCGGTTTCAGCCTGACGAGCCATGGCACGTTTCATAGACTCCGGTAATATCACATCCCTGACTTCAACGGAAACCACCTTGATTCCCCATGGATCGGTATGTGTGTCTATAGTGGTTTGTATCCGTTTATTTATCTCATCACGCTCTGCAAGCAACTCATCAAGTTCAACCTGGCCAACAACACTTCTCAGGGTTGTCTGCGCAAGCATCGAAGTAGCTGCTATATAACGCTCAACCTGAATGACCGCTTTTTCAGCATCCACGACACGGAAAAATGTAATCGCATCAACCTGAACGGTTACATTGTCTTTAGTTATAGCTTCCTGTTTGTCCACATTGATCGTCAATACCCTCAGGTCAACCCGTTCAATTTTATCAATAAACGGTATGAGTACGATCAATCCGGGCCCCTTGGTCATATAAAATTTACCCAGTCGGAAAACTACACCACGTTCATATTCCCTCAAAATTTTGAACATTTGCGGTAAAAAGACCGCAAGGAATATTATGATGGTAATCATCCATACCAGATAGTTAGTTAGTGCTCCTGGATCATCCATGAGTTAGCTCCTTTTCTTTTTTCTTAGGTTTAACGACAATCTTTAATCCCTGAAACTTAACAATTTCACACATCTCACCGGGTTCGATCAGTTCTTCGCTGACCGCATTCCAGTATTCACCGGCAACTTCCACACGTCCGCTGGTCGAATCAATCCGCTCCAGTACCCTGGCCTCTTTTCCAATCAGTGATTCGAGCCCTGCCCGGTGTTCCCCAAATTGCGCCTTGATACCATAAGAGACAATCCAAGCAAAAAACAGGACTGTTAACAGAGTAGCAGGAATCAGCCAGTAAAGCGATATCTGCATTTCATCCGGTAAATCCTGAAATAGCATCAATGCACCCAGAAAAAACGAAATCGCTCCTCCGGTTAACAGGATTCCGTACGTCGGTGTAAAAGCTTCAATAACAAAGAGAGCAATGGCAAAGCCCATCAAAAGAAATCCGGCAATATTAATAGGCATTGCAGCAACACCATATAAAAGCAATATCAGGGCGATGGCACCCGACATACCGGGAACTATAGCTCCCGGATTGGTGATCTCACCAACTATACCATAAATGGCAACCAGTGTGAGTATCAACATCACCTCAGGCCGTAGTAAAAAACTGAAAAAGATTTCAGCAAGATTATTTTCAATTCTGTTGATCTCCGCATCCCGGGTATTCAATTCCCGCCCTTCAATCTCCATTCCGTCAATTTGCTCCAGTAGATCTTGCAGATTATCAGCAATCAGATCGATTACATTAAGTTCGAGTGCCTCACGATTGGTGATGGCCTCACCGTCGCGAACTGCACTTTTGGCCCATTCAGCATTTCTACCCCGCTGTTCTGCGATACTTTCGATATAGCTTTCAGAATATTCAAATATCTTTTTCTGGGCAACGGTATCCATTTGAGCCCCACCCATCTGAACCGGTGAAGCTGCACCAATATTTGTCGCAGGTGCCATGGCTGCAACATGTGCAGCAAGTGTAATAAATGTTCCGGCACTGCCGGCATTGGCACCCTCCGGTGAGACATAAACGACAATCGGTAATTCGGATCCAAGCATCAGCTGGACAATATCCTGGGTCGTATCCAGAAGGCCGCCGGGTGTGTCAAGTTCAATAATCAAAGCTTCATGGCCGCCTTCATCCGCGATTCGCTTACCTCGCTGAATGTAATTGTAGGTTGGTGGGCCAATTGCACCTTTGACACGTATTACACTGACAGTACCGGATCCTGCACGCTCAGCATCTGCCTGAACTTCCACGGTATCCACTGACTCCCCGCCCTGATCGATTTCAACCTCCTCCGGATCCTGATCGTACAGCACAAAAGCAGCACCCGTAACGAAAAGTAAGATGGCTATAAATATATTCTTGTTCATGGTAATCCAATAATGCTTCTTAAGACAGAAGGGTTCCTGCCTGATATTCTGTAATTTCCTAAAACGAATACTCTCTTGAAATATAACACCGTTTTTTCAGAATTCTTATGAAATATCTGATCTTGATCCATGAATATGTAACAAATTAACAAATGATGAACCTTTATTAATGATGGATTTTCTAAAAAGAAGGGTGTAAATGCTGTTTAACACTCGGTTTTGGTTTTAGATGGTATCACCGGTTCACAGCTGCCGCACCTGAGTATCCATTACATCTTCAAATACCTGAATCTTCAAAAGTGTTAACTCATAAACCTATTACTTTGACAGGCAGACAGAATAATATTGTAATCATTTTTTTCCTGGCATGTATACTGCCATCGATACCCGCCTGGAGTCAGAACGTAGAAAACGTAGACCGTGCATTTGAACAAGCCAGGGAGCTTGCCTTTGACGGGCAACGTGAAGACGCACGCGCCCTTTGCGATGCGATTCTTGAAATTTCACCCGATTATCACGGAGTACGCATCTTGAAAGCAAGAACCTATTCGTGGGATCGGGAATATGGCAATGCACGCAGCGAACTCCAATATGTACTTGAAAGGGATCCGAGGCACAGGGATGCACTTTCCGCTTTGATCGATACCGAGTTGTGGAGTGAAAATTACGGTGAAGCTCTCCAGATTGCAAGACTCGCAACCGGATATTATTCACTTGATGAATCCCTGTTGATCAAGCTGGCAACCGCCTATAATTACCTGGATCGTCAGACGGAGACGCTGAATGTTCTCAATCAAATTGAATCGATCAATCCATCCAACCGGGAAGCAATCAGCTTTCGCCGGTCTATTCAGACAGCCTCCCAGAATTACAGTTTTACAGCATCGTTTACCAACGACAGTTTTAGCGAGGTTTTTGATGCATGGAATACCGGGTATTTACAGCTATCACGGGGTACACCTTACGGATCAGTCATCGGAAGGGTGAACCTGGCAAACCGGTTTGATGTAACAGGCTTACAACCCGAAATCGACATTTATCCTTCGATTGCCGACGGCTGGTATGGCTACCTTAATGTCGGTTTTACAACCAGTTCCATTTTCCCGCGTTCACGTTACGGGGCTGAAATACACCGACGGCTGCCCTGGGGAATGGAGGCATCTGCAGGTGTCCGGCATCTTCGTTTTACTGCCAGTACGGTAACGATTTTCACGGGCTCTTTAACAAAATATTATGGCAATTGGATGTTCTCTGGTCGTCCTTACATTACCCCGAGCGATGTCGGTGTATCCCGCTCACTTAGCTTGTTGGCCAGACGGTATTTCAATGATGCAGACAATTACCTAACTGTCAGAGGCGGTTTCGGTTTCTCACCGGAAGAACGAACCTTTCAACAAGATGTTGGCGACATATTCTTGCTACAATCCCGCTTTGTTGGCATTGACGGGTATAAGAGCCTGAGGTTTAATTTCCTGCTTTTTTTATCGGCCGACCTCACGCGGCAGGAGCTTCGGTTTGATCCGGGTGCTTATATAAGCCGTTTGACGTTTAATACTGGTTTCGTATACCGGTTCTAATTGAGCCTATCTCTCAGATCTGCAGCTTCCTGATTGTCCGGGTCGATTTCCAGCACCCTGGCCAGCTCCTCTTTCGCCCTGGCTGTCTCTCCTTTTTGTTGATATGCCCTGGCCAGTCGATATAAAAGTTCGGGATGATCCGGGTTGTACTCCAGGCCTTCGTTCACGTAATGGATGGTTTCGTCCGGTTCGCCCTGCCAGAAATAGATATCGGCCAATGCATTATAAACGTCATAGTAGCCCGGATTCCGATGACGAGCGGCGTAAAACTGCTTTTCTGCTTCATCATATTCCCCTTCCCAGCCGAATGATCTCCCGTACAAAAGCCTTGCATCCACATATCCGGGCCTCATCCGCAACAGACGCCGGAGAACAATTCTGCCTTCACCGTAGTTACTGTCAAAAATCAAGGTTCTGCCATGTTCAAACAATTCGGATGGTGATTTGTGAGTCAGGCCGTGATCTTTAAAATACCGTTCTTCTTCAGCAATACGTTCGCGTTTTTGATCATATTCATCATCCGACGGCATCAGCTTATCACTTTCAGTTACATATCGGTTGATCTGACGAAACAGGTTAAACTCTTTCTGTGCTTTCTCTTCACGGCCGGTATCGGAAATATGGGTTAATATCATTCCCTCTCCAAGTTCATACAACCTTCCGCTCGACAAATACTTATTGCCTGCCAGATAATCTTCCATTTGGTACTTGTTACGTATAAACGGAATGTTCTGAACCGACCGGAAGCTTTTCTGCATATCGATATGATCACCCAGCCAATGTACTTTATCCGGAACATCCAGATCATAAGCCTGTTTCAGATGCGACAAGAGAGTGTGGGGGACATTCAGGTGAGAGGATACCGAATTAAATCGCTCCGGTTGTTTTAAAAGTGGTGAGTAGATAAGAAACGGGACCCAATACCGGTCGATTCTGTTTTTATGATTGATGGGTACGATCCTGTGATCCCCGGTTATGATGAAAATGGTATTTCCATAATCCGGGCGCTGCCGGTATCTCTTAATCAGTTCCTCAATAGCTTCATCTGTATACAGAATAGCAGAGAAGATTTCAGGATAACGGTCCATAACCCTCCTTGCGTCCGGATCCGGATTCAATGTTTCCATGATACCCTGATATTTTCCCAGGTAATACTCCTGATTTTCCAGCATGAAAGGTTCGTGCAGGTTCAATGTAAAATAAACATCCAGGCGTGGCCTGTGCGGATCCGATGCATCTATAAAATCGAATGCCCTCCTGAACAGGTTTTTATCACTGTAACCCCAACTGAACTCGCTTTCGTCTGTATGTATCCGGCTATATTCATCTCCGAACATCGACTGATCCATGATAAAGTCGATATCCTGCCGGCCGAGGAATACATCAAGTTTATCAAAAGAAACATCATATCCGGCGTAGTAAGCGGTATGGTAATCGTTTTGATTCAGAATACTGATTAATGACTGGTGGTGCGGTGCATCATAACCAAGCTCCATAAAACCATTCCTGCCATAAGGAAGAGAACCCAAAATGGAAGGCTGAACGGCAAAAGACCGTCCGCTGGTTGCCAGAAAGTGCGTCCAGAACAGGCTTTCTTCCGACAGGGAATCCAGAAATGGCGTAAACCCTCCATACTGAGCGTAAGGCCCCATAAACGAGCTTCCCAACCCCTCTACTAATACAAAAACAATATTAGGAGGACGATCACCCGTATGCAGATAGGGCTTGAGTGCATCTTCGTAATTTGACTTTCGCCACAAAGGAAATTCAGGGTTTTCAATTTCTTCCAGATCGGCGAAATCAAACTCTTCCCACTGTCCAGCCCGGGCAGAATGGATGAATCCGATAGTTTGACCAACAAAAAATCCGGCTTTATTGGCAACGATATTGTACTCATAATCAAGATCGTATTTCGACTCTTCAGGGTAAAAGAATAAATAACCGGCTGAACCGAGAATCAATAATACGGAGGTATAAATGACAGTACGGCTGGAAAAATCAATGCGGCGAAATAGTATAATTGCACTGACATACATCAGAATGACCAGGAAAAAGGGCAGCGCCAGCCAAATATTTATGTTTACAACACTTGTACGTGCAGTCTCCGTAATTTCGCTCAGACTGTAACCGTACAAATCAGCTCCAAGAGGGGTTAATCCATAGGAAAAATAGACTACAAGGACTGTATTCCCCAGAAGAAAGACGCTCATGAGGACCAGCGTAAGAATACCGGCAACCCGGGAATCTCTACTTGCAACCGGCAAATACACTAAGGCAAAAAATAATCCCAATACACAAAAATAGAGCAGGTCAAAACCGATCGCTTTGACATACAACAGGGTCGTCCCATCACCCAGAAGATGATTATTTACAGACAATACAATTTCCAGTATACGGACAATCAGAAGCATCAACCCGAATGAATACAAAAGGGAGCAATAGCTTCTCATTATGCGGATAGGTTTTTTAATCGGTAAAGTCATCGTGAAATACCCTTTAAAAGTACATTATTAAGATGCAATGAAGGTTTGGGTGAATCAAAGAAATTTGACATATGGAGGTTCCCTTCAACTAAAAAAGTTTGTATCTTTATTTTCTTTGGTTCTGAAGGTTACACTCGTTTTCACTATAAATAGATCCCTTGAAAGACAATACGTTACAGGAAAAGCGGGTAAAACAGGAGAGCCTCCAATATGAAATAAATCGATAAAGTGTTTCACTTTGGCTGACATATAATTACCATACGAGCAGTTCAGGATTTTGATTCTTTAGGAAAGAAGAATTCAGGGTCAAACCCGGGGGTTACACTTTGGCTTTGATTCTTTTATATATTGATATAGCGCACATGCGCCCGTAGCTCAATTGGATAGAGCGTCTGGCTTCGGACCAGAAGGTTTGGGGTTCGAGTCCCTACGGGCGTACTTAGCCAATACGGCTCAAAACCCCTCTTATTAACACAGTAAGAGGGGTTTTTTTGATTTAATATATGAATAACTACATCTGATATAGATAGATTCGTAAACCTGGAAAAATTGTATTTGACCACGAAAAAAAGCCGGGTTACAGTCAATCAAAAAAAACCAGGAGACTGGAAAGCCTGACTGGCTTAACCAATATTCGTTGAACGCTATAATCAAACCTACAAGCCCATTTTATTTCGACCTTTTATCAAAAGTGTAAACAAAGAAGTGCTGAATAATACCGCCAAGACCATCAGAAAAACCCTGGGCTTATCCATCGGGACCACCCAAAGGGTTGTGATAAAGTCTAAAATGATTAACCCAATCAACAAATAAATAAGATGATCCCTTTGAATCTTGTCGCAAGCCCAGGCACCGAGAGGAGCCCCGAATATGACAATCGGAATACAACTCATCCAGTAACGCCAGACATCCGGTGAAATATCTCCCGCGACATGGGCATGCCAAAAGAAACCGGCAACAGACAAGAGGCCCATCAGGACCACCGTGGTCGGCGTGCTGATTTTTTCATTTATACCAAACAACAATGTCAGAAGTACAAAAATCAACATATCAATGCCCACTCCAATAACCGATGAAACCATTCCCCCAATAAACCCGGTTAACAAGACCGGCAACCAAACCTTGTAATGATTCAGGGAAAGTTTTTCGGAAGGGTGACCATTGATCCTCCACCGGTTGATCACCAGAAAAACTCCAAATACCACTGCAGTGATGGTAAATACAAGTTTCGGATAGGGTTCCGGCAGATGCAAAAAAAGTTCTCCGATCACCAGCCCGATGATGCCTGCAGCAAGGGCCAAACCGATTACATTCCATAACACCCGGATGCCTCTCAGGTAAATTACCAGTCCGGCCATGGTCATGCCGAAAGACTGAATCATAAATGAAAAAATTTTTGCATCTTCAGAAGCAATACCGAACAGCTTTGTGAAAACCGGAAAGGCTACGGCTCCGCCCCCTTCTGCAGTTGCTCCGGCGATAAACGATCCAAATACCATGGTCAGTGAAATTGGCCAGGTTTCGCGAAACATTCCCCACCACTCCAACCGGTCCATAGCAAAAATCCAAGCAAGTAAAATTGTGAAAACGGCCAGAAAGTAAACAACAAGATTTTTTCGGGTCAAAACTCCGATCTGATTTTTAATTGTAGCCCTTTTTACGGAGTACAGCTTTCACCTGAGGCTAATCCTTCTGGCTTACAAAATTCGTTGAAAAAGTCTGTAAAGAATTTGCCAAATTTCAAATTAACGTCTCGACACATAGAATCGGTGAACATTTCGTGTTTTCCAAAACGAAA
Source organism: Balneolaceae bacterium (assembly GCA_007132385.1). Classification (GTDB taxonomy): domain Bacteria; phylum Bacteroidota; class Rhodothermia; order Balneolales; family Balneolaceae; genus SLOU01. The sequence goes on from SLOU01000249.1 coordinate 12,286, forward strand.
GAGTGAATATATAAAATCAGATGATCCTATTTGGTTTTTTACTTTCTACTCTCGAATTCCCCTCAGTACTTCATAAATCTTTTTTACAGATTTCTTTTCGTAGGCTTCTTTGAGAGAAATAATTAAAATCCGGGAAACACTAAGCTCCGCTTGACCTCGTACACCAGTCAACACATTGATGTGTCAACATACAACATACTGACCTTTCAACACATCTGGATAAAATAAAACCCCGCATTTCAGAATACGGGGCTTTATTTTCTGGCTCCTAACTCTAATTGAAGGTTAGATCGCAATCGCCGGCTTTTCAGACGGCTGTTCGTCTTCTGCCAAATAGCAGCGAGATGATAAACAAGACCAGGAAAATGTAGAAAGCGATTTCTGCAAATCCGGCTGCTGCACCTGCAATTCCCCCAAATCCGAGTACAGCTGCTATAATGGCGATTATCAGTAGTGTTATGCTTAGTCGTAACATAACTGCCTCCGGTTAATTTAACGTTTTGATTTTAGGTCGCATACTGTTATTCAGTAAAAAAATATTATCATTCCGGCCGGCATCTCTCCGAAGCCCGGCTTCTTTTCATTTGTCAACTCAAAGTCGTTTTATGACATCCAAAAGTCCGGTTCTTAGGCTTCTCCACAGATTATTGAAAAAACTTCTTTCCGGTTCTCTTTCGCGGGATATCTCACCTTCTCTTGCATCCTGACCGTTATTTTCACTTCCCGATCTCAGAGCCACCTGATCGTAAAAAAATCCGGCAATTCTATCCCCAAAATTTGAATTCAGATCTACGTTGTCGATTTTTTCAATACTTAAATCATCGTAGTGAATCAGAATCGATCCGGCTGAACAACTTTCGTTCATTTGAAAGTAGAACTCAAGATCGTAAACATTCCCGCTTTTGATCCGAATGCCTTCAAGATACATGAAAATGTTGTTTAAACGGGTCGCATCAAACTCTCCCAGTTTTCCTCGGACATCAACAAGATGGCCGGATTCATCCATCGACATCTCAATCCGGGTATTAAATTCTCCGGTTTCTTCTAGATAACTTGTCGCTTCGAATACCACCGGATCCGAGCTACCAGACCGGATCCCTGTGAAGGATGCGGCTGTATTGGCAAAATGGATGGTTCCAGGTTTTTCGCCATCTTCTGCGTATTCAGAATAACGAATATCGGTACCCTGGAATAACAATGAATCCACATTAACCTGGAATGGCAAATTGTTTAAAACTTCCAGTGGCAGGGGTGATTCTTCCCTGTCCGGCTGCTCGTCCATGGATTTGTCAACCGTAATATGAATATCCGAAGAGCCAAACATCATTTTCCGGACATTGAAATTACTTCCATTACGGATTCCCTCAAAATCGATATCAGTGAACATCAAATCCGAAACGGCAACCTGAAATAATTCGGTTTTGTAATTGAACGATTGGAAATACTCATCTTCACTTTTTGCCGGTTCAAGCCGGACCCTTTTTGCACTGAACTCTGAATCATTCTCTTTGAGCCTGAGAGACTCTGCCCGAAACCGGTAACGATCTTCCCAAAAATGGTATTCAACGGAATCCACTTGAAATACGGCATTCTGGATAGAGGATAACCCGTCAAACTGATCCGACGAATTGTATTGTATTGGCCCGGCATTCAGATTGATTCCGTAAACACGTGCCGAATTATTATCAGCCGTTACTATATCAAGGTCACCATTTTCCAAATCAACAGTACCAATATTAATATCACCACGAAGCAATTTGTACAAGCCAATTTGCTTCAATGACAACTTGCTTGCAGTAAATAATGGGGCATTTTCCTCTGAATTTAAATCCTGAATGCTTATATCATCAACGGCCAGGGAACGATTGATGAGATTGAATGATGCCGACTGAATTTGCACTTGAAAATCCTCTCCAAGGTTTTCATTCAGGTACGCCGACACCCGATCTTCATTTACATAGACATAAGAGAAAATCATTGCTGCCAAAAACGCACCAACAATGATGAATACGAATACAGCAATTTTTTTCATTCTCTTTTAATTAAATAGACTCCATGGTGATGTTTTTTGCATCACCATAGAGATCAATAGAAAGATGGAATCTCAGAGTGCAGCTTTAAGAATCGAGCCATTTTCTCAATTCGCTGGTAAGTTCCTTCCTGGTTTTACCCAGTTTTTTTTGGAGATTACCAAACAATTCGTTCTCCTTTCCTTCCACATACTTCAGGTCATTATCGGTCAGGTCACCATATTTTTGTTTGAGTTTTCCTTTCAGCTCATTCCAATTACCCTTGAGTTCTAATTCGTCCATGTTATATAGGGTTATTTGTTAAGGTTATTGTCACTTCCCAGACTCATACTCATATAATGTAATCATTGCCCT
>SLOU01000158.1 GCA_007132385.1 Balneolaceae bacterium
TATATACATCATTCAGTTAAAGGAAGATTTGTAACAGACTGCTGCCGTCAGGGACAGAATTCTGGACTATGGCATTTCTTCTGGATAAGTTTTATATAATCCTGTTTGCATATTCTCCATGAATGAACCTGTATAGTTTGACGAACTTACAATTATGACGCAAAATCCACAGTTTAAAACTACAAGCATTGTCCCGGCCAAGCGTATGGATCAATTGCCGGATTACCTGTTTGGTAAACTGAATGAAGAAAAACAGCGCCGCCGTAGAGAGGGAATAGATGTGATCGATTTCGGAATGGGGAATCCGGATATGCCGGCCTCAAGGGAGGCTGTTGAAAAAATTCATCAGGTGATCGAAGATGACAAGGCACATCGTTATCCAAACCCGGCAGGAATCCCTAATCTTCTCAAAGCTGTGGCAGATCATTATGATGAATTCTACGGAGTTGATTTGAACTATGATCAGGAAGTGGTTGCGACGATAGGCAGTAAGGAAGGATTGTCGCATCTGGCTTTAGCTATGTTAGGCCCGGGCGACCGGTGTGTGGTTCCCGCACCTTTTTTCCCAATTCATAAATGGTGTGCTGTTATTGCAGGCGCCGAGATTCAGCATCTGCCAGTTACTGATAATGCAGAGCGAATGATTGACTATATGGAAAAACTGGATCGCACTCCTAAACTGATTTTCCTGAATTTCCCCCATAATCCTACAAGTACAACAGTCGACCTTGATTTTTTCAAAACTTTTGTTCCGTACTGCCTGGAAAAGAATGTGATCATTATTCATGATTTTGCTTATAAGGATATAACCTTCGGGGACTATAAGGCCCCGAGCATACTTCAGGTAGAGGGAGCTAAAGAGATTGCTGTTGAATTTACCACGATGAGCAAATCGTATAATATGGCCGGGTGGCGTTGTGGTTTTTGCGTTGGTAATTCCCGGATGATACAGCTTTTGACCCGGATTAAATCCTTTTTTGATTATGGGCTTTTTACCCCGGTTCAGGTTGCTGCGATTCATGAACTGAGGCATAACCGGGATCAGGTGAAAGAGGTTGCCAGGAAATATGAAAGCCGCCGCAAAGTACTTACCGAAGGCCTGGAACGATACGGATGGGATATTCCGTATTCACGGGGTGCCATGTACGTCTGGGCTCATATTCCAGATCGATACAGGGAAATGGGGTCACTAAAATTCGCAGAGTGGTTGCTTGAAGAGGCTGAAGTCCTGGTATCGCCTGGAATCGGATTTGGGCCGGCAGGTGAGGGGCATATTCGGATGAGTCTGGTAGAAAATACTCAGCGAATACGACAAGCGGTCAGACAAATCGGGCGAATCATCGATTTATAAGGTGAAATCTGTTCATTCATATCTGTAATCTTTTATTAAAATCGCACTCTTGCCTGAAGCCCGATATCACTGCGGCGATTTCCGGCAATACGGTTCAGACCGCTGCCGATTTCATTGCGATTTTCATAAACAGTAGTAGCGATTTTAAACCAAATCTGTACAGCATCTGTTATTCGGCAGTTTAAAAGCAGATACATTCTTTGCCCCTGATCAAAGAGCATTGTGCTTGAAAAAAGATACAGCAGGTCATTTTCAAAGTGATAAAGTCTTGCCTCAAATCCGTCAGTTTCAAAAAAAGTATATCTGGTGTCTACTTGAATTCGTGAGAAAGGCTGCCAGCGAATATCCTTGAAAAACAGGTAACCGGATTCTGTTTCAGACCCTGGAGGTGTGGCGTGAACCCATTCAGCTCGTAACCTGACTCTTAGAGAGCGGGACGCCTGGTGGGTCAGATGAATGCGTGTAACTTTGCGATCCCGGAATGAGAAGTATTCATTTTCCCGCTGAAACAGATCGTAACTTCTGTACTGTTCTTCCCTGGTTTTTTGCCGGTAGGAAAGGTCAATCGTTGTTGCAGCATCCGGTTGGAATTCAAGGGATGCAAACCAGTCGATTCCCCTGGAAGGTCGGTTTGTCTGGAAACGGGGTGCAGGGAACCGAAAATGATCTATAAAACCACTCAATTTGAGTTTTTCAGTCAATTGGTGTTTCAGGGCCATGTATAAGCCTCTTTCATTGCGGGGCGATCCGGATTGTTCTGAAAATGCGGCCCCGAAAATTCCCTGAAACCCAGGGTCATATTGGCGCCATGAAATAGCAATATCGGTATCAGGTGCGGGGGAAAACAGGAAGGCTGAAAAAAAGCCTGCCGAACGATTTCCAGTCTGAGCGGCCTCACCCAGCATGGTGAGGCGGCTGGATTGGAAGCTGTAATCAAGGGAATAACCGTTGGCTTGTATCCCGCGGAAAGCATAGTGTTGATACGGTTGTGATCCACTTTCAACCGGCCGGTTGAACCGATTTTCGAATGCATTGAAACCGACAGTGAATCGGCCTGACTGATACCGGGCTCCGCCTCCATAGGTGATTTGGCGGGTGTTGTCCTTACGATCAAGAAGATTCGACGTATTATATGTCATGGCTGAAGCTGGAAATCGGATGGTGTCTCCGCTGACTTCTGTTGCGGATCGCTTTTTGTTAGAGTAAAAGGCTGTGATGTTTAAACGATTTCCGAGGGAAACGGCAGTGCCATTGAGAGATCCCGCAGCTTGTGCGGATGTATATCCCCGAAAGGATGGACCCGGGTTGGAGAGTGAACCGGTTACGTTACGCCCTTTGCCAAAAACCGGACGGTTATTCAGCAATAAACCATTCCCGAGTCGAAGATTATAATGCCCGGCAACAAGCATTTGCAGATGTCCAATATTGTGAAGAAGAACATGCCAGGTACGATTTTTAAATGCGAGAGGGGTTTGTAGTTTTTCGCCCGGCGACTTTTGTTGGGTTAGGTTCAGGGAGGTGTGATCGCTTTGATATTGGAATCGCTGGTAAAAATTAACAGGACTGCCAAGATACCCTCCCAGGCTGTCTGCAAGTGAATAGCCCTGCTGATTTTGAAGTATCTGTCTGTAGCGCGTGATAAGATTACCTCGTCCGTTCTGAAACCATTTACCGGGTTTCAGAAGTCCCCGATATTTTTTTGGGTTCTCTTCTGCAATCGTTACAAAAGGCCGGATCCTTTGGAGGTTTTCTGGCTCAATGCCGTAAATTTTTAACAATTCATCTACTGATTCAAAGGGTTTTACTGATGAACGAAATTTTATGATGGCTGAGATCATTACTGGAGTCAATCCGGGAATTTCAGATAAACGTGCTGCACTTGCACTGTTCAGATCCAGAGGATTTTCGTGGAGATTATATAAATCAGCTATCATTTGCTCACGTATGCTATCAGACGTTTCATCTTCATGATCATCGATTATACGTTCGATTTCTTGTTCTATTAACTGTTGAAAATCCGGCAGGTCTTGTGCTGTCAATGACTCCTGATAGATGCCGATAATCAACAAGCCGGTGACAATACCGTATACCTTTAAGTGGTTTAATTTCACGTTTCTCTCTCGCATGATTAAAATCGAAAATCAAGCTCTATCGGTGTTAATGGCTTGTATTTTAACTATTTTACTTTAAAAATAGAGACCTGTATCCATCGCGGGACTGAGGCCCAACACTTCATGTCTCTGGACAGCAATATTCACTTGCAGGAAGCCCGATTGAAAACCAAAACCGAACGACCAGGTGTTCGGTTCAGTCGTAAAACCGGATCGAAGAAAAAAATTCTGTATAATCCGGAATTCCAGCCCACTTCTAAGCGATACCGGAAATCGTACATCTTTAGAAAGTTCGGAGAAGAAATTCAGGTCGGAGGTTATTTTGTATGATATTCCAGTAGCCAATTCACGGAAAAGCATTTCTTTTGAATCAGAATAAGAAGGCTGATTGATATTTCTGACCCTTGTGCCAATGCGCACCTTATCCGACGGGGTAAAAGCAAAACCGCCGCTCAATCCAGTTGCCCAGGCCGACCCGTATCCTTTGGCAATATGAATATGATACCCGCTTCCAATCAAGCCGAATGAAAACGATCCAAAAGATTTCATATAAGCGAGATGAAATGTCGTTTCCCGGAACAGGTCGAAACCGTAATAATGAGCACCGAAACCAAATGTACCTGCAGAAACCGGGATTGTAATGGCGGTAGAAAAATCGGTAAGTTCCTGGAGCCCTGCATATCGCATGGCATAAAATGAAACTGCACTTCGATTCGTTTTCATGAGGGCGGGATTTTGAAATAAAGCCCAGGGGTCATCATATAATGCCACGCCGGCCTGGCCGAGGGAGAAAGTCCTTGCACCGGCTGAGGCTTGTCCCGACACACAATTTGGGATAAAAAAGTTGAAAAAGAGAAAAATCAGGCCTAAAATACCCGATAAATTGTTTACATTAATAAACCTTAGCCCTTTATTAGGATAGGATATCATCTCCTGATTAACGTATTATGGTTGCCTGTAACAGACAAATATCAATTAAAATTGCCGGTTTTATCACCGTTTTCTGTATGATAGGTCTGGCGGCAATTCCTTACAAATTGCAGGCACAGGAATTCAGGTGTGAGGTTACGATTAATGATCGTCAGATAAGTGGCAGCTCATACGATTATGTGTCACAGCTGGCCCCAAATCTTGAGCGATATATCAATGAGAACCGATGGACCGATGATCGATTTGAGAATCATGAGCGAATACAATGCCGCATGCAAATTGTGTTAACAAATGTGGACAGTCAGTTCAACTATACGGCTGAGGTAGTAATTAATAAAAAACGTCCGGTATATAATACCCTTCAACAGACGTCGTCAATTGTTTTAACGGATGATAATTGGGTATTCAGCTATCCGCAGGGGAGGAGTTTTCTCCGGGATGAGTTACAATTCGATGACCTGACCAGCTTTGTTGATTTTTATTTATATATCATGCTCGGCATTGATTTTGACACTTTTTCCGAGTTGGGAGGTTCGCGTTATTATGCTCAAGCTCTTGATATACTGGAGTTGGGACAGATGGCGAATTCACCTGGCTGGAGCCGGTCAATTGGATCTCAGAGAAACCGATATGGTTTGATTACTGACCTTACCAATCCAGGTTATGAAGATCTGAGACGTTCGATTTATCAGTATCATCGGCTGGGGCTTGATCAGTTTACTATCAACCAGGAAAATGCGCGCAGCGAGGTATTTGAAGCGATCGAACGGATCGGTGAAAACAAGCGTCGTGCAAGCCGCAATTATCTGTTTGATATATTCTTTGATACCAAATACACTGAAATAGTTTCCCTCTTTCAGGATGCAGGTGCGAACAGACGCCTTGAAGCTTATAATTTATTACGGGATGTGGATCCGGGACATTCGAGCGAGTATGAGAAGCTCAGAAATTGAAATTGAAAGGATTTATAAACAAAGAGCCCGGCAGAATCAATAGCCGGGCTGAATTCGCACACTTTGTGAGCTTATCTATCCTTACTGAACGTTATTGGAACAGTTTTTTAAGAAATTTGGCATATCTTTCACGGTTTTTCTGGATCAGAATGGGAACACCAAAATTATAATGGATCGCTTTATCAATAAAATCCCGCCGGATCAGGCTGGGAAGTGCTTTTACCTTTGACCCAAAGACGAGCAGATCTGCTTGCTCATGAACCAGAAGGTCGTAAACCACATCCATCAGTTTATCATTGTTATGTCTCGACAAAACGAATTTAAGATCTGATGGAATATTGTAATCTTCCAGGAATTTGTCCCGGGTTTGCTGGACTTCCTTGTCCATTTTCTGTTTATCCTCTTCTGTCATAGCATAAGGGAAAAACTGGGCTCTGTAGCGATAAATATGCTGGGCAATCGCTGATCCATCCTCTTCTTTTGCCATTTCGATTGCCGTTTTCAGGGCTTTGGCGGATTGTTCGGAAAAATCAACCGGAACCAATACTTTTTTCAGGCCGTATCTTGAGTTTTCCGGTACAAATAATATCGAGTTTGGTATATATTTTGTAATGGTTTTCGGGATAATACCTTCACCCTGGTAACCTATCTTTTTCCCAACTATTAACAAATCGGGTTCAAGGGTGTTGACAACCTCGATAATCGTGTTGGTCGGCCTCCCCTTTTTCAGGATAGTCCTCACTTCAACATCTGATTTATCAAAGTGTTCATCAATATTTTCGTTCAGTTCATCGCGAAGTATATTTTCGAAATCTTCTTCTGATCCAATTTCCGGATACTCGTCGATAATTCTTCGAGCGGCGGTTCCGATATTTATGACGTGCAAAAAGGTTACGGTTTTTGGCTTAAATACAGTTTTGATGTAAGAAGCGTATCCAAGCAAAATGTCATCCATACTTGTCAGGTCCAGACAAATGATCCAGTGATCTGAATTCTTCATAAAAATCCTCTTTGGTCTATTTATTCTGTTTTTTTAGTGTTTTTTCAATTAGATCTCTGTAAGTCTCACGCTCCTTTGACTTGATATCCGAAAGATTTTCATTGTATTCATTACCGAGCCCCTGGACTAGACTATAGCACATGATCAACAATACAATTACAAAGGGCAAACCGGTACTGATCGCTCCGGCCTGAAGTGCACCGAGCCCGCCGCCGATCAACAATACAGCTGCAACAGCTCCCTCTGTTGTTGCCCAGAATACCCGTTGTCCTACAGGAGCATCAAGTTTACCACCGCTTGTAAGGCCGTCAATTACGAGAGATCCAGAGTCAGATGAAGTAACAAAAAAGCTCAGTACCAGGATGATTGCTAAAACAGACATGATCAGGGCAAATGGAAACTGGTCGAGCAAAACGAACAGTGAAGTTGTTTGATCGGCCTCAACGGCAGCTGCAATCTCTGCAATTCCGTTTGTTTCAAGGAAGAGGGCACTGCCGCCAAAACCACTCATCCAGAGGAATGTTACAATAGTGGGAACAATCAATACACCAAGTACAAATTCCTTGATGGTACGGCCCCTGGAAATACGGGCAATAAACATTCCTACATAGGGTGACCAGGAAATCCACCATGCCCAGTAAAAGACAGTCCAGTCGGTCATAAATGAGCCTTCAGAAAAGGTTTCATTCCAGGTCGCATAGGAAGCGAAATTTTGGAGATAGTGTCCAAAGCTTTGAATAAACGTACCCAATATATAGAGGGTTGGGCCGACGACAAGTATAAATGCCAGGAAAAGTGCAGCAACCCGGATATTAAACTCACTCAGAACCTTTACCCCTTTATCGATTCCAAGCACAACAGAGACGACAGCGACAGCGGTAACAGCTGCGATAATAATAACCTGCAGAGTTGTTGTATTTTCAAGTCCAAAAACATATTCCATTCCTGCCCCCGCTTGTGCTGCTCCAATACCAAGAGAAGTTGCAAGGCCGAACAGCGTGGCAAGCACCGCGAGAATATCGATGACATCTCCGATCCAGCCATTGATTCGATCCCCTAAAAGAGGATAAAATACCGATCGAAATGAAAGTGGCAGTTTACGGTTAAAGGCAAAAAAGGCCAATGCAAGGCCAACTATTGCATACACAGCCCATGCGTGCAATCCCCAGTGCAGGAAGGTGACTCCCATGGCATCGCGAGTCGCTGCAATTGTGCCTTCTTCTGCATGAGGCGGATAGAGCAGATGCCACATGGGTTCAGCAACGGCAAAAAACATCAGTCCGATACCCATACCGGCACTGAAGAGCATCGCAAACCATGCCATATTGCTGAAGTCGGGTTCTGCATCCTGTCCACCTAAACGGATATTACCGAATTTGCTGAAGGCAAAATAGAGAGAGAACCCGATAAAGATGTTGACTCCAGCTACAAACAGCCAGCTTGCCCAGTCGGAAATATTAACTCGGGCGGCCTCAAACGCTTCATCGGCGGCATCTCCTGCTATGATGGTACCTACGATCAAAAGTGTGATAAGAATCACAGATGGCCAAAAAACCGGTCCGTGAATCTCGAAAATTTTTCCCCTGCCGGTTTTCTTTGACTCCGGCCTGTCTTCACTTTCATGTGTTGCCATGAGTAATGTCTGGTTTGTTAAAAATTATACCTTGACAAATGGATACTAAAAGTAAAAGCCGATATTGATATTGAATCTGATATTGTACTCAGAATCACCGATCCCCAGGTCTTCATGACCAGGGCCTACACCTGTCCCGAAAGCCTCTGTCAGCCAGGGCTGATTGATACCCTGCGCAATGTCAAAATAGGTAAATACCGGACCTGCTGTAACCAGGAAGCCGGTTATATTTTGAATGGTCGATTCAAAATTATCCTCAAGTGTCAGTTGATCCCCGCTGGCCAACAATGTTGTCCCTTCACCAACGGTATTTTGCATGTAACTGAAATCATTATAGAAAGTAAGGTTGGAGACAGGCCCCCAGTCCACATCATAGGAATAAGAGAGTCCAAGTGTTGCAATCCAGGCATCAGTAGAAACTTCATAAGGACTGCCGTATGCCCCCATATAGACGGTACTAATCTCCTGGCCATTGTCATTTATAGCGTCCATACTGTAGTATAAAAACTGAGGCATGATCCCGAAGTTGCCAAAATTAAAATCTCCGTGAACTGCAAAAGCATAGCGGTTGTCGAATTCTTCCAACACCCGGTTGTAAAGTTGTCCATATTGACCGGAAGCTCCAAATTCACCTTCGTCAAATTGATAGACTCCGCGGATATTGAACTGATTTCTTTCGGTCAGGGATGTATTGCCCTCCGGGATTACATCATAGGAGTATCTGCCGGCACCGCCGAAACCGAAATCAGATTCCCCTCCAAATGAAGGTCCTTCAGGCTCAGGTTGGAAAAAATAGGCAAAATCCCACTGGAAATTATCAGTCGATGTCGTCAGTTTGATACCCATATCATGATCATCTTCAAGCCCTACATAATAGGGCAAGCTGAACCACCAGTTGTTGGAGTTATATTGCAGATTGCCAAAGGGTGTCTGGGTAACTCCGAGTTGAGCCTGGGTTCTATCGGAGAAATCATAATCGAGCCACCCCTGTTTAATGAAATGTGTACCGAAAGTTGGATAAAAACGATACTCAAAATTTAACCCGATTCCATCGGGATTGTCGTATACAACATTCACTCTCCATGTATCCCAGGTAAATTGAGAATTCTCGGCACTTATATCACTCTCATAACTTTCGAGCAACAAATTGTAACGAACTGCACCTCCAACATGCAGGGAACTTTCATCATCTGATTGTGCAATGGCATAATCAACGGCCAACGGAAAAAAGATAAGGAGAAAAGAAAAAATCGATGCAACCATACCTATGGTTAAATTGTAGAGGTTTCTCATTGATCTGTTCATTTGTTAATATTAGAGGTTTAATATTCTTCTTTTAAAAACGCAGTAAGTTAATATTAAGAATAAGGCTTAAGATCAGAATAATTTCCAAAGTTTTGCAAAAAATACAGAATGTTATATCAGACTTCAAGTGAGTTGATTTATAAGACCAATTCAGAAAAAATAATCATGATCATATCTAACTAAGTGATTATATCTTTTCCGCAGATTCGGTGATTATATCAGGCATAATAATCTCAGAAATCCGGACCGATTTTTAGATGTTTGATGCCATTCAAAACAGTATATTTGCTGATGGGATATGAAACCCGGAGAAACCAAACCTGATTCAATCTAAATACTCAACTTTATGCTTCTTCGATTATCACTCAGTCTTTTGTTTTTTGTCGGCTCAATATTTTTTTTCTCAACTGTTAATACCGCCCAGGTCCAGGAAGAAGAACGATTGTTGCCAGATCCCGGTGTTGTTTCTTTTTCTTTCAGGCATCAGTTTCAGGAAGATGTTCCCGGGACTTTGGACCTAATCAAGGAAATGGGTATCACAAACATAGAATTTTCAAGCCTTTTCGGATATAGTGCCGAAGAGATGCGCCAAATGCTGGATGAAAGAGATATGATATGCACATCATACGGAGTTGGGTACGATCAGCTGGTAGAAGAAACAGGACAGATAGCTGAGGAAGCACTTATATTGGGTGCAGAATTTGTCAGAGTCGCATGGATACCACACGATGATCCGTTTGATATTGAAGATACCAGACGTGCCATCCGGGATTTCACCGAAGCCGGAAGAAAACTGAGTGAGTATGGACTAAGGTTTGCCTATCACAATCACGGTTATGAATTCAGGCCTTATCAAAACAATACGTATTTTGATTATTTGGTACAGAATACGGATTCGAGATATGTGAACTTTGAGATGGATACATTTTGGGTAGCTCATCCCGGTCATGATCCGGTTGAACTGCTAAAAAAATATCCGGAAAGGTTTGTACTCGTACACCTGAAGGACCTGAGTCAGGATGCTGAACACAATTATTCCGGCAGTGCCCCCAGCGAGTATGATGTACCACTTGGAACAGGTCAGGTGGATTTTGAATCTTTCATCAGGGCTGCACAGGATTCAGCTATCGAATACATGTATATCGAGGATGAAACCGACGAGGTTGTGGAACGTGTTCCCAAAAGCCGTGAGTTTTTGCTTGGTATAACCTGGTAATTATTCTTTTCAGGAAAACGAACCGTATCATTTCAATTTATCTGATAGTATTCCATTCTGTTTGTAACACAGACAGAAGATTTCCAGGTTGAAATTGATTTAAGGTGCTCAGTTTTGCATCACAATGATCTTGCCGGAGCAGGGAACTGGATTGAAGTATGGGTCAGGAACAGATTTACATTTTATTAACTACTGAAAAACGATTGTCCGGTTTTCGAAAACAAGGGTTTTACGCTGTAAATGGTGCCAGATTGCCCGGGAGAGTACAATTTTTTCCAAGTCCCGGCCCTTACGGACCAGATCATCTACCGAATGCCTGTGATTCACGTGAATAACATCCTGCTCGATAATGGGCCCTTGATCCAGTTCGGAAGTCACGTAATGACTTGTAGCCCCGATTACTTTTACACCTCTCTTGTAAGCGGAATGATAAGGTTTGGCTCCCGGGAAAGCAGGCAGAAATGAGTGATGAATATTAATGATCCGGGAGGTGTATTCGGAAACAAAATCTTCCGATAAAATCTGCATATAACGTGCCAGTATGATAAAATCAATGCCATGTTTTTTCAGCAAGTGACGTTGTTTTATTTCACCATCCGCTTTGTTTTCCGGAGTTACATGAAAATAGTGAAAATCGATCTCGTATCTCTCGGCGAGCGGTTGCAGATCCTTATGATTACTGATAATAAGCGAAATTTCTACTTTCCACTCACCACTGTTATAACGGGCCAAAATATCGTGCAGGCAGTGTGGGTATCTGGATACGAAGACCGCCATCCTGGGGATATTCTTCGTAAAATAAAGCTGCCAGGCAAGGTTTAATGGTTTTGCGATTTCTTCTTTAAATTTTTCCTGAATTTTACTTTCCGGAATCTTGAACCCTTGCAGGTCCCACTTCACCCGCATGAAAAAGACCCGATGCTCCTTATCCACGTGCTGATCGATTTCCAGTATGTTACCGTTATGATCGGACAAGAACCGGGTTATGGTAGCAACAAGCCCTTTCCGGTCGGGGCAATAGATGAGCAGAATAGCCGAATGGTTATTAAATAGATTCAAGATTCACCAGATGATATTTCGATTTCTTGCAGAAGCTTTAATAAACAAATCCCGGGGTTCCGAGGCAATCTGTTTTTTCTACTCTTTAAGGGCAATACGCTTTTTCCCGGATTTTTTACCTGGATGCGACCCGTCTGATATATTAACGTTTCCGGTATCTGATCGTTGAAGATAGTATCTCAATTTTATTAAGGCACATTTCTTTTATGTTTCAGGCCTGGGAACTTACGGTTAGCTGAATTGAAATAAGCCTACCACTTCATCGCATATTTGAATAGTTTTGCATCGTGCAAAAAAAATATGCCGACATAGCTTTTCCAACCGCCGTGCGGCGGGTTTTTACTTATGAAGTTCCGGAAGAACTCTCCGTAATGCCGGGTATGCGTGTATGGGTCCCGCTTAGAAAGGAAAAAACAATTGGAATGGTTGTTCGTATCCACGAAATAGAACCGGATTTTAAAACGAGGCCGGTGCTCCGCCAATTGGATGATGAGCCTGTAATGAGCATAAATATGTTGCAGTTGACTGAATGGATTCACCGGTTTTATTACTGTTCCTGGGGTGAAGTTATCCAGGCAGCATTGCCCGTTGGGCTCAATTTTGTCTCGGAAAAATGGGTCAGGCTATCTCACAAAATATTCCGGTCGGACAAGAATAGTTCGGGCACCTACGATGACTCCGGTTTGTCAACAGGACTTGAAGACCGGGAAAGAATGATACTGAAAGAGATCAAAAATAATCCGGTTACTCTTCGCGAGGCTGAAAAACGATGGCGGGATACTCCGGAAGCTGCTCTTTTGAAAAAATTGATTCAACGTAATTACCTCGAAATTTGGCAGGAACCCCGGCAGAAAGTAAGTTACAGGAAAGTAAAAGTATGGGAGTGGGCAGATGGGGTTGATCCGGAAACAGTATCGGGTGTGGTTGATCAGGAAAAAAAGTTGAAATGGATACAGGCGCTTCAGGTTTTACAGGATCATAAATTGCCCAAATCACACCAGGAGCTGCTTGAGGATGACAAAATCACGGATTATACACTGCGGAGAATTCAACAGGAAGGGTTGATTACGTCGGAGGAGCAGGAACAAAAGGGTGAAAGTGCGGAGGAGTATCCATACCAGCCGGAAGCGATCAGCCGGCTTTCAAAGGATCAGGAGGAGGTGTTTAGAACCATCCGTAACTCTCTGGATAACAGGCAGTTTGACAGTTTCTTGTTTTACGGGGTAACCGGGTCGGGCAAAACCGAGGTTTATATTCATACACTCAAGCACACCTTGTGGCAAGACAGGGGTGGTATAGTACTGATTCCGGAAATCGCACTCACTCCGCAAACCGTCAGGCGGTTCTACCAGATATTTGGTGATCAAATTGCGGTGATTCATAGCCGGTTGAACGATCGAGAGCGTTATGAAGCCTGGCAGGGTTTGAAAACCGGTGAAAAACGAATTGCGATCGGTCCGCGCTCGGCTGTTTTTGCCCCCGTCCGGGATTTGGGTCTTATCGTGGTGGATGAAGAACACGACAGTTCGTACAAACAGTATGATCCCTCCCCGCGTTACAATGCACGGGATGTGGCGATCCTGCGTGCGAGCCTGGAAGAAGCCGTCGTAGTACTGGGTTCCGCAACACCTTCGATGACTGCTCTCCGGGGAGTGCACAGGAAAAAACACAAGATGCTTGAGCTGTCTTCAAGGCTGGATCTTGAAATGCCTGAAGTCAAGGTGCTCGATATGAAACAGTATCGGTCAGCTATGCGTGGGCCTCTGACAATTGAACTATATCAGGAGGTAGATAATGCACTTAACCGGGAAGAGCAGGTTATACTGCTTTATAATCGAAGAGGTTTCGCATCCTACCTTCAGTGTGAAGATTGCGGACATATACCACAGAGCCCCGACTGTTCGGTGAGTCTGACCTATCACAAGAATCGGGATATTCTGCTTTGCCATTACAGCGGGTATACACGAAAAGCCGACAAGGTGTGTATGCAGTGCAGATCATCGAGACTGTCTAAAAAAGGAACTGGTACACAACAGGTGGAAACGGAAGTACAGAAGTTGTTTCCGAAAGCCCGGCTGTTGCGAATGGACCGCGATACCACAACAGGAAAAAAATCCCATCAGGAAATTTATGATAAGTTCTTAAATGGAAAAGCAGATATCCTGATTGGTACGCAACTTGTATCAAAAGGGCTTGATTTCCCGAATGTAACTGTGGTGGGAGTGTTGAGTGCTGAAACCGAGTTGGCATTTCCATCGTACCGGTCGGGAGAACGGATGTTCCAGTTGCTCAGCCAGGTTGCCGGACGAGCGGGAAGAGGTACAAAACCGGGCAAGGTTTTGGTGCAAACCTGGAAGCCGGATCACCGGGCCATCCGCTTTGCGAAGGTACATGACTACAAAAATTTTGCAAAAGAAGAGCTGAAGGAGAGGGAAGAATTTGTCTACCCACCTTTTTCAAGGATGATTGTATTTCATTTCAAGGGAGCTTCCGAAAAACGAACCGAGCAGGTAGCCCATAGCTTCAGTGGTACAGTATTGAGTGTATTGCCCAACGGTTCATTACTCGGGCCATCTCCATCTGTGATTGGCTGGATGAACGGACTTTATCAGTGGGAAGCACATATTCGGATTAATCCGGATCACAATGCTACTGCTGTCGAATCATTGCTGGAAAAAATATTTCAGCGCTATGAACAAAAGAAACCGAAGGGTGCCGGAAGCGTTCGAATAACAGTCGATGTGGATGCAGTCGAGTAAATAAGAATAAAATTAGATCGGTAGTTAAAATTATACCGGAAATTCAAACGGATAGTACTTGAGGATCTTTGGATTAATCAAATTCTTGTTCGGCATCTTTCCATTACATATGAATATTGTATCTTGTGAGTTGTATATATGAACACTTTACCAGACTGTCTATGGGAGAAGGAAAAGTAAGGCTGGCAGAAAACCGTGAACAGACGCAGGAGTTCATCAAATTTTTGATGAAGGATATTCATGCACTGGGGAAGATGCTGGAGGAAGGCTGGTTTGAGATTGAAAATA
>SLOU01000123.1 GCA_007132385.1 Balneolaceae bacterium
CTTTTATGCTGAAGGATATGAAGAGCGTCTCAGGCATGGCAAACCACAAAGACAGCTTTCCAAGGAGTTTCTCAGGGAATGGTTATTGAATAAAGGATTTCAGGGTAAAGAGGGCCAGAAGCTCCCCGATCTGCCCGATTCATTCCGATGGAGCATTTACCAGCGGTACGCTGAACTCTTTGAAACTCTTACTTACTCCCCTTTTGAGCCTCATCCAACCGCTGATTTTAATAGTGAAATGGTTGATGTTTTTAACAGCTATCGGTAGGCTATGATAAATACAGGAGCGATACAGACATCGTCTTAATTATCGGATTTTTCAATTAGGACTCCGGTCGCCAGCCTGAGGCCTCAGCAGGATCTCCTCTGCGACTGTTCGAACACTGAAACGTGTTAGTTGAACAATCAATTCAGCAATATCAGCCGGGTTAATCAATTCCTGTGGATTCACTTCCACTCCTTCCCAGGAACTTGACATCGTCTGACCCAGGTTTAGAGCGGTTACGGCTATTTTACTTTTGTACAGCTCCCGGCGAAGGGATCTTGTATATCCCAACAAAGCGTGTTTCGATGAAGTGTATGCGCCGCTTCGCTCCTGCCCCGAAAGGGCTGCCATCGAGCTGATATTTACAATCAATCCCCGTTCTGTTTTTTCCATGCGAGGCAACAGCTTCCGGGTTAACAAAAAAGGTGCATAGGTATTGACCATCCACTGATGTTGAAATTCATCCGGTGTGGTTTCTTCAAGCGATTTCAACAAAAAAATACCGGCATTATTCACCAAAACACCCGGGTCCGGAAGATCCGCAGGCCATATAAAGCTGTCGATCTCGTCCGGATTGGAAAGATCCATGGCCCTGTATTCTGCATGAACCACACCGATAGTGAGACATTCTTCACAGACACGTTGCAAAGCCTGCTGGTCTCTTGCGAGCAGGATCAAGGGGTGGGTTTTTTTTCTCGCAAATGCCAGGGCAATTTCCCTGCCAATTCCCCTGCTGGCCCCGGTGATAACAGTGGTTGATCTGTTGAAATCCATCGTCAGGGTACACCGAGAAATTTATGGGTCTGAAGACTGATGCCCCATCTCGGATTTTTTTTGACATAGTTAATGATCAGCTCAACGGATGAAGGAGTATCCCACTCGGGTTGTAAAAGAAGGCGTGTGGAATCTGGACATTTTGCAGCATTCATTTCCGCCCATTCAATATCCTTGTTTTTCAGGACAACCACCTTCAATTCATCCACATAAGGAAAGATCTCATCCATCGGTTCTTTAAACCTTTTCGGTGAAAGTGTTATCCAGTCGAGATAACCCGATAATGGAGATGATCCACTGGTTTCGATATGGACATCAAGGCCGGATTCCTTAAGAGCAGCGGTCAGAGGATCGAGATTATGCAGCAGGGGTTCACCACCGGTTATAACGGCAAAAGATGCATCAGTTTTACAAGCACGGTTCACAATATCCCCGGTAGGAACCTTCGGATGTTTGTCACTGTCCCAACTTTCCTTTACATCGCACCACCAGCACTTTACATCACACCCGGCAAGACGGATAAAATAGGCCGCACGGCCTGTATGTACTCCCTCTCCCTGAATCGTGTAAAAATCTTCCATCAGCGGGTACTTTGTTTCAATCCCGGCATGCGCCTGGTTCATACCCTTCTGTATTGATATGTCCACTTGATCGGTTTTATACATGTTTATCGGTATACTCCACCCAACTGTTTTCTGTTTCCCAAACAGTCACCACCAATTCGATGTTGTCAGGAATTCTTTCACTGGTTGTTTTATGTATATATTCAGCAATCCGTTCTGCAGTGGTTTTTTCCGGTATAAGATCATCCAGTATACCGTGATCGAAGCCTCCTTTATCAGAATCCTTTGCAGCCCACTTCAGTTCCCTGAAATCACAGACCATATCCGGTGTCTGCAGGTACTTGGATGGATTGAGCTGATGCGATTTAGCCGTAACACGCACCCTATATGTATGGCCATGCATCCGGCCGCATTTTCCATCATAACCGCTTATGGAATGTGCCGCATCAAAAGTAAATTCGGTATTCAATATCCATGTAGGCATTTAAAACGTCTGCGGGTCTCTAAATTTCAAATCGATATCAGTGTAACAAAATAAGAATTTTTCCGGCAATTCACGACCCGCCATCATCCTTTAACCGGAGGCAATACCGGTTTACCGATTTTTTGCTTCAATCCATTTCGACATGTAGCGGGTACTGGCAGCGGTATGATGCATTAGCATCCGGCCGGTAAAATTTTTCATCCTGTGCGCCTCCAGGTTATTTTTTAACTCATGAATTCTTTGAACCCATCGTTTTGTAAAATGCTCTTTGTTAAAACGTTCATTGATAATTCTGACTCCATTCCGGCATGCTTTTTCCCATACGGTTTGATCGGTATACAGCTTAACAGCAGCGTCAGCATATTCCTCCGGGTGATCTTCAATAAAGCCACACCAATCTTTGTGTTCGGCGATTCCCTCAGCCCCGATCGAAGTTGTGACACTCGGTAACCCACACATCATCGCATCAACCAGTTTGCCTTTTAATCCGGCTCCGAACCGCAACGGAGCCAGGCAGACCCTGGCCTGATGCATAACCTGTTGGGCATTTTCTACCCTGCCCCGGACATAGAAACCGGTATGACTATCTTCAAGATCAAAAATTTGCCGGTCAGCATAAGCCCCATAGATGAACATCCGGGCACGCGGAAGCCGTTTGTGAATAAGAGGCCATATCTTTTCTTTAAGGTATACCACTGAATCTGCATTCGGTTTGTGCAGATAATTACCGATTGTAAAAAAATGAGAACGTTCCTCAAATCCCGGCCAGCTCTCAACCGTCTTGCTGGTCAGGCTCTCGAGCAAATATGGCATGTAAAACAGTAGCGATGGCCGGATCTCAAAGACCTCTTTCAAAAGATTTTCTTCATAGCCGGAGATAATAAGTGACATATCACTTCTTAAAATCGCTGCGATCTCTCTCTTTGTTATCTCTTCATTAAAGAGAATTTGAGTATTAAACTCAAGCTGTTGATTCACCGCTTTTTGGCGTGTATATCTTAACGAATGCAAATCTTCTGTATCCAGAATTCGAACAGCATCCGGACATTGTTCTGCTACCCTCCATCCATACTGTTCCTCGGTCATAAAACGGTCGTACATTACTGCATCAGGATTCAGAGAACGAATCACGGGGTCGAAACTGCTATTGTTAAGTTTCACTTCAACGGCTTCCACCCCGATACTGTCCAGATCAAAACTGTACTCGCTTTTATCTGCTGCGGAGCCAAATGATACTCTCCAGCCATTTTCTTTCAGGGCACAGATCAATTGCATCATCCGGGCTCCGGCAGCCGAAGAACCCGGTTCCGGCCAAACCTTGCCGATAATAAAAATATGTAACTCCAGTTTATCCATAAAAAGCATCCATTTCTGTGATTTCCAGGTATTGTAATACCCAAATCTGCTGCATATTTACTATACACAGACAGAATCCCGCCGGTTAAAAGTGAAACGTTACGATATCCAGATAAATTTATCAGGGTCTTTTTCACTTTTTTTGATTTTTTGCTCCAGGATCAGGTACCGCAACAGATGTCTGATCTTTTTTCGTTCTATTCCGGTAGCCGCAACGATATCCTTCAGAGTTGAAGGTGTACGCAACTGTTCACGCATCCTGGCAATATCACCCGTTTCAAAATCCTCAGAAGTCTCAACTGATTCCATACATCGGTCACATAATCCGCAGGGGGGGACATTGTTCTCCCCGAAGTAGACTCTCAAAAAGGCTTCCCTGCAACTCTGGGTGGCGGCATAACTTTTCATTTGTGAAAGTTTATGCAGTAAAATATTTCGGTATCCTTCAACCTCTTGTTTCCCGGCCGGCAATCGTCCAATGCGGGATTCAGTCAATTGAATCAAAGGTTCTTCA
>SLOU01000128.1 GCA_007132385.1 Balneolaceae bacterium
ATAGATGAGAAAGCTTTGGAATCGGTTTATAACTCCTGTTTTCCGGTTTCTATCGATTACGGAATTATGGAAAAATCTGGAAATGTAATAGTTGTACCCTCGCATTTTGACTGGAGTGATCTGGGTAGCTGGATGTCGCTATATGAGTTGCAGGTTAGCAAGAGTGATGATAGCGGCAATGTTGTAAATGCGCAGAAACCGTTGATCATTGATTCGGAGAACTGCTTCGTGGAATCCGACAGCAATAAAGCTATTGCCCTGGTCGGACTTCATGGAGTCGGTGTAGTAGAAACAGATGACGCACTTTTAATCTGTAAACTCAAAAATTCTCAAAAAGTCAAGAATGTATACGACCGGTTACATGATAAGAGCTTTAAAAAATTCAAGTGACGTTTTGCTTCTACAACTGAATTTGTAATTGATCGAATGCGAGTCTCACATTATCAGGCAACTGAGCCATGGTTTCACCGTGTTTTACAAAAGGAGACATGTGGATTAGATAGGTCTTTACCACCTGCATTCTTTGCGCAACTTCAATTGCTTCCGGAATAGTGTAATGCGTTGGGTGAGGCGGTTTCCATCGAAGTCCGCTCATAACCAAAACTTTAGATCCTTTGATTTTTTCCGCTGTTTCATCAGGAATATAACTGACATCCGTAATGTAGGAGATATCATTTATTCGAAATCCCATAACATCCATTTTGCCATGTTTGACCGGAAGCGGAATGATCCGGCAATCTCCTTCACTCACAATTCCATCCACCCGTTTAAAATTCAGATCTACCGATCCTGGAGTTTTGTATGGCGCAAACATATAAGAGTATCGGGATCGAATCGCTTTTTCCGTTTTCTCACTGGCGTAGACCCTAATCGAATCTTTCTGTGCATAGTTAAATGAGCGCAGATCATCCAGACCACCTATATGATCCATATGTTCATGAGTGATTAATATAGCGTCAATCCGACGGATACCTGCACGCAATGTCTGCAACCGGAATTCTGGTCCGACATCAACGACCAGCGATCGTTCGGGAGTCTCAATCCATGCCGAACATCGATATCTCTGATCTCTCGGATCACCAAGACCGTTTTCCGAACCAAATCCCCCGGCTACCGGAACCCCCATCGAAGTACCGGTGCCCAAAAAAGTGAATTTCATGTGAAGCCCGTTTACGCATTTATTTTGCTTATCCAGCTATCGAGTTCTTTTCTTACCACGGGCTTTACATATATGTTGTCCAGTTCCTGTTTTTCCAGAAACCGCACCAATTGCCCGACATGAAAATCAGCGGGATAGTTTTTATTGATCATTATCAATTTGTCACCTTCCAACACACAAAAATCACCCCGAAAACTTCCTTTTTCCTTTCGGATTACATAACCAAGGTTTTCTATCAACTTTTCCAGTTCTGCCTGAAATATATCTATTTTCATGTGTTTATAGTGTTAGATTTCTTACGTCAGATGCTCAATGAACCGCGTCAGCGAAATGTCCATGGCCGTGTTTAATCGTGCACCTGCGTGTCAAAAGATAATCCTGTCATGAGTATTTCATCTGTTTATAATGCCTGGATTGCCTGTGTTTACCTGTTTATACTTTTAAAATCACACGCTTGGAAAAACGTGTATGTGTGTCAACGATCACTGCCATGTATCTTCGTGTTGGAGGTTGCGATCATGGATATTTCATATGCAATTTTGAAAACGAGTATGAACGATCTTTCTTTTTATGACAGTCTTTAACCGGTTTAAAAAGACACACCTACAGTCACGTTATGCGATGAGATATCGTAACGCAACCGTTCTTCACCCCCGGTATAACGGTGCCAGCTGTAATTATAACCGGCAACCAGACCGAATCGACCTACAATCTGATCCATATGTATTCTCAGCCGGCCCTTCAACGACCCCAATTGGCCGGAATCACTTCCCAACGCTGATACCGTGAATCCGATTTGCGGGACCATCTCGGCCCGGATTCGAATTCTGTTGGATATCATTATATACCCCCCGGCTCCGATTCCGACTGACGCCGAACTTTGTCGAAACTGCTCAGCTTCCGGCTGATCCGAATCGGTCGACCGGACCTGTGTGAAATCTGTTGTCAACCAAATCGGTAGCACAATTCCCATCCTGCTACTTCCTGTCACCGGCATGGCACCTGATATATTAGCGCCCAAATTTAAATAGTTTAGGGTATCGGCATCCGCTCCATTATCACCCAGGTTGGTTCGGAACCCCGCATAAGCTTCAATTCCCGGCAGATCAAGGCGAAAACGATATATCGGTGCGCTAACATCATAAACTACCGAAAATTCGTCACTATCCGGCCGAAAGCTAATATCAATGAAATCCAGTCCAAATAATAGTGCATTGGTTGCGGGACGGGCTCTTCTTTCGGGTTCCTCGACTGAGAACATTTGGGAATAGGATATTGAAGGAATAAGTAATAGAGCCACAATTACTGTTGAGCATATACTTTTTTTTGGGGGCATCATTCGGACATCAAAGGTTTTATAAGTAAAGGAACTATTATAGTGTTATAGGTCATAAGGAGTTCGGAGTCCATGCAAGAACATCAAATATATTGATAAATGAAACTGTTAACCGTCATAATATTGACTCCTACAATGGGAATAACAAAATCTGAAATTTCACTTTTTACATTACAATGTAACGAAAATACGGGGAGTTGAAGTCTCCCTGGATGAATTTCAGGATAATGTAATCAATTATTGTCAATTCATCGCCCCAAAATGGATCCAACCTGCCGGCCATGCCCCGGGTAATGGCAAAATTCATACCGTATTGCAGAAGCTGCTTTGCCATACAAATCGGTCAAACGATTATTCCAATTCTTATCCTTGACTATAAGGTGCCAAAATCCCTATCTTTACATTACAATGGTCCGGTAGTTCAGTTGGTTAGAACGCCTGCCTGTCACGCAGGAGGTCGTGGGTTCGAGTCCCATCCGGATCGCAAAAAATTAAAGCCTTGCAGGTCATCAAAATAAAACCTTGCAGGGCTTTTTTTGTTTGATTATATCATAATTATCAAGATACCAGAAAATGACTCCTGCTTCCTACTCTCCATTATCAGCAGTAACAAGGACAGCCCAGGGAGATCTGTCAGGTGTGCTGAGGGTCAATGACGTGCTTTCACTGATTCGTTCCGACTTAGCCCAGGTACTATCCTCAATGTCCATCCATTGAACATGGATCGGCCCTTCGATGTCTGCTATATTCAGTATGACGTCGCCTCCTTCTGGGAAATAAATGGCATACCAGTTGTCCGGTTTCGCCATGCAATAGGCTTCATTCTCATCACGTTCGTCGAGATGGTCGTTACACGGATTCCCGGAAAACCAGTCAACGGCATCAGTTACCATGCGGAGACTTCTGATTTGTGTCTGAGCATGCTCATGCAGTCCTAATCCGTGATAACTTCTTCGCTCGTGATCACCCGGACTTTGTTCAAGTGGGTGCGGACGGTGAAAGCGGGCACTCGCACTCCCGCTAAAAATAACGCGCCAGAAACGCTGTGGACCCTGAATGTGAACACCTTCCTCCCGGCTATAAATCTTGACATTGTTCATGGGTCGCGGTCCCAACTCATCTAAAATGGTGCGGACTGCCTGGATCCGGTCATATTGAAGCTGCCCGGTCCGGATCCTCTGGGAATTGTTTTGCGAAATATCTACGTACGTGTATATGTCGGGATTTTTATAAATAAAGGTGTGATCCTCTGCTGTAATATCGTTATTGCGTCTCATATCGGTCGTATAAACCTCCTTGTCTGCATCACGGGCCTTTTTACGTACAAATCTCACCCAGTGATCCCCCCACTCAATCTGCTCACCGATTTCATTATTCATACAGTATAGTACATGTGGATAGTCTAGCGAAATGGAAAGCAACTTGTCAACAAATGCCTCCTGATAGCGCAG
>SLOU01000241.1 GCA_007132385.1 Balneolaceae bacterium
AAATCTACAATTCCAATAAGAAATCTACAATTCCAATAAGAAATCTACAATTCCAATAAGAAATCTACAATTCCAATAAGAAATCTACAATTCCAATAAAAAATCTTCATCTGACTAGTCAACTCTCCCAGTGATGGATAGTCTGATTTTAGTCAATTTTTTACAATTTGTATAATATTTGCTCATCATTAATTTATTAAATAAGTTTTTGTGAATTCACATAACGGCAAGATTGTTTTCCTATCCCAATGGATCATTCATGCTTTGTACATGTCTTTTTTTTTGTGACTTGGCTCATGGATGGTTCATAAACATAATTGTATTGATATCCGCTCTCGGATTTGTTCTTGAAGAAGAAACAGTAAGAGAAAGAATTTTTGATGAAGTTGATTCGATTATTGGTAAGCAAGGAGCTGATTTCATAGAGACGATCGTTAATAATTTCAGGGACCGAAATCAAACTGCAGCAGGCACGTTTATAGGTATTCTGTTGTTCCTGATAGCTTCTACAACTTTTTTCACCATACTTCAGAATTCTTTGAATTTCGTTTGGAGGGTTAAGGCCAAGCCCAGGAACAGTCTCTTAAAAGCTCTTAAGGACCGGCTGCTGTCGTTTGGGTTGATATTATGCCAAAGGATTATGCCGTGAAGATCAGGATTCAGGAAGTGAGTGAAAAAAATGACGGGGACTGACAGATACTGATTAATTATTTGTCATTCTGCCGGAGAATTCGAAAGTGTTTCCGGGAGCTAATAATATTTGGTGTAATTTTTTTCAGGATTTGCCCGGCCTGTGATCTTCAAGTGCTCTCATCAGTTTTTTCCTTGAAAAGAAAATCCTGCTCTTCACCGTTCCTATGTTCAGGTTCATCTTTTCGGCAATTTCCTTGTATTTGTACCCGGATATATGCATTTCAAAAGGAATTCTGAATCCATCTTCCAGTGACTGAATCTTTTTATATATCTCTTTAACAGCAATGGCGGCATCCGATTTCAGGAAGTCGGATCCTTCCGTATTGTTAATGAAATTAAGATCTTTGGTTTCGTTCATGGTTGTATTTTGTTTAACCGACTTCCTGTAATTGTTTATAAAGGTGTTTTTGAGGATAGTGAATGTCCATGCCTTCAGGTTAGAATGTTCTCTAAACTGTTCCCGATTTGTCAGTGCTTTAAGAAATGTTTCCTGAACAAGATCACGTGAATCTTCCTGATTGGCGGTCAGACTATAGGCAAATCTTGCCAGATTATTCTCGAGATTTACCAGATGATGATCGAATTCTATTCTAGTCATGTTTGTTTACCTTTGAGGTAAAATCGGGCATTTGGCTTTTAGTAAGTCAAAATATATACCAATCGTTCTTTTAGATTATTCGGGCAAATGATAATATCAGGGCGGGGACGTCGTATCCCTCATTTTTACAAAGACATGGGAAAGAAATTAAAAAATGAGTTATAAGTTCTGTAAAATATAATTGGGGAAAATATTCTACAAGTGAGTATTGTGTTCTTTGTGTACCGAGATCCCTTTCGGGGAAATAAACAATAAATCGCATGTATTGTTTATTTAAAAACTTTACTTGTACGTACAAGTAAAGTTTCGTATATTTGTATATGTTTTTAGTGTGATGAAAGAATTAAAATACAGACATATTCAGAACTACCTGAAAAGCAAAATCCAGCAGGGTGTTTTCAAAGTAGGGGATTATCTTCCGTCAGAAAATGAATTGTGTATGCAATTTTCAATTACACGCACTACAGTAAGAAAAGCTCTGGATGAATTGTTAAAAGAGGGATTCATTGAAAAACAACATGGTAAAGGAAGCCGTGTAAGGGAACGACGACAGTCGCTTGGTTTATTAAGCGTAAAAGGCTTTTCAGAGGCAGTTGGTGGAAATGTGAAAACGGTTTTTATTCAGAAACCTGTGCTTGCAAAATGGGATACAGATATTGTTCTCCCTGTATCATATGACGATAAAAATTCACCTTGTTGCTATTTCGAGAGGTTGCGTTTTGTAGGAGACAGACCTGTTATGCGTGAAAAAAACTGGATGGCATACATTGCACTGCCATCATTTTTAAACACAGAATTCGTAGATGGTTCCTTTTTCAAAACGCTTAGCCAAAAATATTTTATTGAAATTATTGGATCGACTCAGGAACTCAGGGCTGAATCTGCTGACAGGAATAACGCCCGGTTACTGAAAATTGAAGAGGATGCACCACTTTTACATATATCGATAAAGTTTTTCACAAGTTCAGCAAAACTAATTATATACAGTGAATTGTATTGCCATACTTCCTCTTACCCGGTAAGCAACAGTTACTTTCTTTAAAACAGATGGCTATCTTAACCATGAAATTGTAACACATTGTTAAACAATTTGATAAATGACGATGCCGGCTGAAAATACAGGCAGATTGGTTTTTAAAACTATAATAAATAAATTTTTATGATTATGACAAAAGTAAAAGAACTTGCAAAAATGATTGATCACTCCATTCTTCATCCAACAATGACCGATGAAGATTTACACAGGGAGTGCACAGTTGCTAAAAAGTATGATGTGGCTTCAGTATGTGTTAAACCCTATGCTGTAAAACAGTCGGTTGAATTGCTTAAAGGTTCGGATGTGCTGGTAGGTTGCGTCATCGGTTTCCCCGCCGGGAATTCGGCCATTAAAGTAAAAGTTTTCGAAACCGAAGTAGCTTGCAAAGATGGCGCTGTGGAAATAGATATGGTAATTAATATTGGCAAAGCCTTGAATGGTGACTGGGATTACATTGAAAAAGAAATTGGGGCTGTGACGCAAAAATGCCACGAAAACGGTGCGATTGTGAAAGTAATATTCGAAACCGATTATGTTACCAAAGAAGAAGATATTATCAAACTTTGTGAAATCTGTACAAAAGTTGGTGCCGATTATGTGAAAACTTCTTCGGGATTTGGTTTCGTAAAGGATGATGATGGGAAATATTCCTACACTGGCGCAACTATTCCCAATCTGGAGTTGATGAAAAAAAGTGTTGGCCCAGGTGTAAAAGTAAAAGCTGCCGGCGGTATTCGCACCCTCGATGGTTTACTGGCTGTTCAAAAAGCCGGATGTTCCCGGTGTGGCGCCACAGCCACCATTAAAATCATGGAAGATGCGATGGCACGATTTGAAAAATAAAGGTACTGCTGTTTCCAGAACTCTACAGTATCAAGTTAATAATTCATGTTTTCTTGTAGCAACCGATAAATGTCACTAATTGGATAAATTGGTGAAAAAAAAAGTGACTTTATATTTATATTAGCGGTTGATCTATGGATTAACCTGTTGGTCATTTTTATGCTGCAACTCCAATTCTGAGAGTATGATCGAACATGAGACTTACAATAATTATTTTAATCACTTGATTAAAGGTGGGAAAAATGAATGTATAGCTACCGTTGATTCTCTGTTGGATAGAAACACTCCCATTGAAACAATTTATACACAACTTTTTCAGCGGTCGCTTTACCAGGTTGGCGAATATTGGGAGAATAACAGGATATCGGTTGCAACCGAGCATATGGCCACTGCAATCACTGAGAATATGATGATACGGCTGCAGCCCAGATTTTTTACTACCGAACGCACCGGTAAGAGAGCTGTGATAGCTTGCGTTGCAAATGAATACCATCAGGTTGGCGCTAAGATGATTGCCGATATTTTTGAGATGAATGGCTGGGATGGCTTTTTCATAGGTGCCAATACGCCCTTTCCGGAACTTGTCAGGTTTATTGAAAGTCAAAAGCCGGATCTTATTGGAATTTCACTTAGTATATATTTTAACTTGCAAGAATTAAAGACAACGCTCGAACATCTTCGTAAGCATTTTCCAGACATACCTGTTTTGATTGGCGGTCAGGCCTTCAGGTGGGGAGGAGTTGAAATTATTCAACAATTCAAAAATGTTGAGT
>SLOU01000191.1 GCA_007132385.1 Balneolaceae bacterium
CGCCCCGAACTTTAGGCTCTTCAAGGGCTTCAATCACATCTTGAATTGTGACTCTGTTATCAAGATCAATTGGCGCAGTCCTGGTTTCAACAGGTATTTTACTTGCAAATTCCAATTCTTCCAACTCAATATCAGAAATATACCTGGCAAGGGTTATTTCTTCCAAGGGTTCATCAATAACTGCAAGGTTGTAAGTAAAAATAAAAGAACCGCCTGGTTCCAGACTGGCTGGTGTATTTTTTATCGACACTTCCCAGGCATTAAATTCTTCATTCAGCTGATACGACAACTCGCAGCCTTTATTTACCTGAAACTCAAGGCCGCTTTCCATACCTGAAGAAAAAGCATAAAAAGCTTTTGCATTGCCAATCATCGGGGCTGCCGCCTGCTGATAATTCTCAGAATCACTTACCCCGAATGAACTCCAGTTAAAATCCTGGCTATACGTAATCCCTACTTCAACATCTTCAATCTTTTTATCCGTTATGTTGGTAGCTTTTATGTATATGGGAATATTGCGCCTGCCCTTTTCGACAATAAAAAAATGCTCCATTAAAACAGGCGAATCACTGCCACGGTTGGTTACTTTTAGCACATCACCATCTTTGATTCTGGCAAGCTCAAAACCTTCTTCTCCACGCTTGAAACTCACTGAATGTGTAAGTGAAGGATCACCTGTTCGGAATAAAAAGGTTTCAGTTTTATTGTCGGTATTGACTGTTAATGTACATCGGTGGGCTATTTCTATTGGTTTACTGAATATTGATACAAAACTGCGAATGGGCCAGTAAGGCAATGTGTAATCTCCTAAATCCCTTCCTTCTAATATTGCATGCCGAAGATTCAGTTCACCATTGTCAATATTTATGACGCCAAAATCAGGTCGTCCAAAATTACCTGTCTTGCTTCCCTCAATATTAGGTACATGCCACCAGGTAACGCGATAAGCTTCAATTGTATTTTTATCAGTTGAACATCCAGTCAATAGGGGCAGGGTGTTCAAAAAAACAATTACAAAAACCAAAAGAATGGCTTTTGCTTTAATCTGCTGAATGAGAAAATAATTACTTTTCATGTAAGTTCTGGTCATTTTAAAAAATTAATCTAATAATCACCTGTTTTATAAAGATAACAATAAGAAAAACCCGCTCCGAAAATTCATTTACAGTAAATAATTCCGAAGCGGGTTTTCCTTATTTAATCGCCACCAACGTAACCAGGATTTTGCTCTAAAACATTCCCCGCATTCCTTTCAATCTCACTTTGGGGGATTGGCCAAAGTGCCTGCCTGGGATTAACGGTATTGGACTGATAGTACCCATTATAATAAACATGGTACTTCTGTACCCTTTCAACCAATTTACCCATCCGCAAAAGAGTCAGTAACCTGTACTCTTCAATATTAAGTTCTCTCGCCCTTTCATCCAGGAGATAATCAATATCAACCCGATCCGGTGTCACGGGTGTGGCATTGGCTCTAGCCCTGACTACATTGATATCATTGGCAGCCGATTGCAGATCTCCTTTACCAATAAACGCTTCGGCCCTTAACAGATAGGTTTCGGCCAACCGATATATGTATCGGTCCGTATAGCTACCTCTTGCCCGTGAAGTCGTGGCACCAGGGAAAAGAGAATTGTCTATCACTGCATCCGGGAAATTACCATGAGGAACATATTTTATCCAAAATGGCCTCCAATTTTGCCGCCATTCTCCTATTGACTCCTCTCTTATTACATCATTTTTCACTATGCTATCGCCATAGTACATAGATGCCGGATTATCGGCCACCATATCTCGCCAAATATTATATCCCGAATTCCTCATATCATTCCAATCCTCTTCCCAGATATCATAGTCCACGTAAGGAGTAGTACCCGTAAACGAATTAGTACGTCCCCCATTTTGGGACGAATGACCGCGAAACAAAGGTAAACCGTCTTCCTTCCCTTCCAGTGCATAGTATCTCGGTCCAAACATCCTGGGTACAATCCACCACACATTTGGTGCGTGACTACCTGGAACATTATATTCAAACTGAGCCACCCATATGGCTTCTGAGTTAAATCCTCCTCTGCCATTGCGATTTTGATTATCTCTTCTGAATAAATCCCAGAAAACATCACCCGGCTCATCACTGCGCGTACCAAATCGCTCGGTCATCAAAGCATAGTCGGGGTCGTTAATCACTTTAGAAGCTTCGTTAATCGCGTTATCCCATTGTTCGAGCATAATATAAACTTCTGCCAGTGAATGACTGGCGGCAGCAGTCGTCAATCGGCCATCGGCTTCTCTTTCCGATACATGGGGAAGATTGTCCACGGCAAATTGCAGATCTTGAACAACTTGATTCAAAACCTCTTCTCTGGGGGCCCTAACAAAATCTCTTCTCGCAGCCTGAACCTCCTGCAATATCAGCGGGACACCTCCAAATGTAATCACCAATTCTTTATAAGCATTAGCCCGGAAAAATTTAGCCTCTGCCTTTCGAATATTTCGTAATGTTTCATCAGGAAAATTAACTCTTTCAAGGTCGATGCGGTCAATGACTGTATTGGCAAGAGATACTATGCCATATTGATTTCTCCACCAACTACTGACTGTACCGGTTTCCGGTACCATTTCATTATTATGTAAACTAATTCTAGTCCCAATCGAATACATATTATCGGCCATAGATCCTATAAAGGGCATACAAGGCGTATTGTGATAATGAAAGCTGGTCCATCGATTATAAATCCTGGTAACTGCCGCTTCAAAATGCTCGGGTTCGATAAAAGAATTCTCGGGTGCATAAAAGTCCAGCGGTACTTCGTCTAACCACTGTTCTTCATTACATGAAACTAATGCAATTATCATTAGTATAGCTGTAAATAAATAATATTTTCTCATAACCATTGTTTTTTAAAATTCAACGTTAAAACCCATTGACAGACTCACCATTACCGGCAGAGCTACGTCATAGCCACGACCGGTTTCGGGATCCCAACCTTCCCATTTCGTTATCGTCATTAAATTTTTACCGCTTAAAAATATTCTGGCTCTCTCGATGCCCGCATTACGCAACATTTGATGCCTGCTACTGCTTAGAGCATAAGATAAAGTCACATCCTGCAGCCGAATAAAATTTCGCTGATCGTAAACACGACCTTCGTAACTGGGTGATATGTCCAACCTGCGGAATTTGGCATTAGGATTTGCGGGTGTCCAGTAATCCCAACTACCTGCCGGAGCATTTCGAATAGAAATAAATGAATGATTATTCCAATCCCATATCGGACCGGCATTGGCTTTATAATAATCCCTTCCACCCTGTATGGAATTGATAAAGAAGTAAAGACTAAAGTTATTATAGTTAATAGTATTCGAAATACCAAACCGGTAAGAAGGAGCTGTATAACCAAGTATTACACGATCATCATCCGCTGAAAATTCGCCATCTCCGTTCTGGTCCACTACTTTATATGTACCCGGAAAAAATCCAACAGGTATATTTCCGGCTTCTTGATCAGCCAACTGCCACATCTCTCCTTCTCCATAGATTTCGTAACCATAAATAACCCCCTGTGGCTGTCCTATAAATAATCGATTAGCGACAAGGTCATCTTCTCTGCCATCCCCGGTATTATCAATACCCAGTATGGATACAATTTCATTTCGATCTCTGGAAAAATTGAACCTCATATCCCAGTTCAAATTAGTTGAACGAACAATACCACCGTTTATAATAGCCTCTATACCATGATTGTGTACTTTTCCTATGTTGGTATTAACGCTGGAAAATCCGGTCATCTGGGGTATTTGAATGGGATACAAAATATCTCTCGTATTATTGTTATAGTATTCGAAACTACCGTGAATTCTTGATCCAAATAAATTGAAGTCCATTCCCAGGTTCAATCCGGTAGTTGTCTCCCATTTCAACTCTTGATTCGATAAAC
>SLOU01000165.1 GCA_007132385.1 Balneolaceae bacterium
CGAGGTCGGGACTTGGAACCATCAACCATACGTTGATCAGTTTGCACATATTAAGGGACAATGGCATCAAAATATGGGGAATTGTTTTGAATGGATCGAGACATTCTTCAAATGAAGCGGCTATAAAATATTATGGAAAACCTGACCGCCTGTATGTATTTCCGGAAATGGAAACAATAAACCCGGAACAATTGGAACGTTTTTTTTATCAAACCTTTACAGATAATGCATCCTAATATTTGGAAGCCGTTTACGATTATAAAAGGAGCCCCCGAATCCAAAAAAGTAGTTGGTGGAGACGGGATCTGGCTGATTCTTGATGACGGACAAAGAATCATGGATTGTATTTCGAGTTGGTGGGTGAATCTGCACGGCCACTGTCATCCCCGGATCGCTGATGCGATCTATAACCAGGCCATAGAGCTCGAGCATGTAATATTCGCCAATTTTTCTCACCATCCGGCTGAGAGATTGGCTGAGAGGCTTACCCATCTGTTACCCGGGGACCTTGAAAGGGTTTTTTTTTCTGACAATGGTTCTACATCGGTTGAAGTTGCACTGAAAATGGCCTGGCAATACTGGAAAAACCGTGGAGAAGCCAGGAAAAAATTTATTGCTTTTGAAGGCGCTTACCACGGGGATACACTCGGGGCGATGTCTGCAGGCAGCCGTTCTGTATTTACACAAATGTTTAATGATTTGATGTTTGAGGTGGAATATCTGCCGTACCCTGCAACATGGCTGGATGATCAGAATGCAGGAAAAAAAGAAGATGAAGTGATCGAAATATTGGAAAAAAAATTAAGTGAGAATCCGGAGCATTATGCAGGAATTATTGTTGAACCACTGGTGCAAGGTGCCGGCGGGATGAGAATGTGCAGGGAAGATTTTTTACAAAAGCTGCACTGGTCACAACGACAATTTGAGACCCTGTTGATTTTTGATGAAGTCATGACCGGCTTTGGCAGAACTGGCGATTTTTTTGCATGTCAACGTGCACAGGTTGAACCGGATATCATTTGTCTTTCAAAAGGTATAACGGGTGGCTTTTTACCTTTGGCTGTCACAGTTTGCAGCTCTGGGATTTATGAGGAGTTCAACACGAAAGATCCGTTAGCTACATTCTGGCACGGCCACAGCTATACAGCAAATCCAATAGGTTGTGCGGCTGCACTCGCTTCTCTTGATTTATTATATGAAAATGAAATCAGTTTCAGGCAGATGGAGACGATTCATCTGGATGAGCTGGAATCCCTTGCCAGGCTCGGTATCATTGAAAAAGAAAGAGTTACCGGTACGATAGCTGCATTCAACATCAGAAGTGAAGATAAGAGTGGGTATCTGAATAAAATTGCAGACCGGATCAAAGAGGAATGTATTGAGTATGATCTGCTTTTGCGCCCATTGGGTGATGTTGTTTATCTGATGCCCCCTTATTGTATTACCGAAGAGGAATTACGAAGTGTGTATAAAAAGCTGGGTACATTGCTGAAAGGAATTGAATAATGCACGAAATCTTCCCGGTTGAACGCCGATGCCGACCCTATAATGAATAATGTTTATTCATGTGATTCGTCACCAGCCACTTTCATTTGGCCAAACAATTCATCATAGTCGTCGATCATATAATACATGCGCAAAGAGGGCAGCTCATCGAGTTGAGAATCAATATCTTCTTTCTGCTTATCCTGCCTTATCAAGGCAAGGGCAAGCTTTGAAAAGAGCTGATCTGTATTTTTGTCTTTAATATGCAAAGCAGGGCTGTAAATGATAGCAGTTAATCATACAGTAAAATGATCAGCCTGGAAAGGTTTTATTACAGAAAAAATGTTTTATGAGGATATTTTAATATAAAACAATTTGATATTGCTGGATGGTAAGCTCAAAAGCGGTATTGTATTTTCCTGATTTTATAGAAGAGATGTTACCGATGTTTCACAGTGAAATCTCAGTATATTTTTGGAACACAATTTTATTGAAAGACAGTAGATAGCTCTTTGATCAGGCTTTTTGCTTTCTCAGTCGTTTTGGCCTCAGCATAGACACGTACGATCGGTTCGGTATTGGACTTTCGGAAATGCACCCAGCCTTCTTTGAAGTCAATTTTGACTCCGTCGGTTGTATCCGGATTTTGATCGGTATACTTCTCAAGAAGAAGATCGAGTACTTCATCGGCACCCTTCCCGAGTTCCGATAGTGAAATTTTATCTTTAACTATTTGGTAGTCAGGCAACGTATCACGATACGATGACGCGGGTATGCCGCGTTCAGCCAGCAACTGAAGTATCATTGCCGTACCTACAAGAGCATCCCTCCCATAGTGTAAATCGGGGGAAATAACACCTCCGTTTCCTTCACCACCGATTACAGCATTCACTTGCTGCATTTTTTTTACCACGTTAATTTCACCAACAGCTGAACGGTAACAATGCTGGCCATGCATTTCAGCAATATCATCGACGACTCTGGAAGAAGAGAGGTTTGTAGCGACTGGGCCTTTTTTTCTGGTTAGTATAAAATCGAAAGCGGATGCTTGTGTGTATTCTTCACCGAACAACCGGCCGTTTTCATCGATAAGTGCCAGACGATCACCGTCCGGATCCGTTACAATACCCAGGTCGCAACGGTTATTTTTGACAAATTTACAAATCTCGCCAAGGTTTTCGGGCAACGGTTCAGGGTTATGTGGAAAAATACCGTTGGGCTCACAATTTAGTTTGTGCACCTCAACCCCGAGGGTCTCCAAAAGTAAAGGAAGCGCAACAGATGCACCACCATTGACTGCGTCAACTGCCACAGTAAAACCGAATTCTGCAATACGGTCTTCGTCGATATAAGGTAAATCAAGAATGGCATGGATATGTTCAATTACTGCATTGGTGTCGTTGGTTACATGACCGGTCTGATCATAATTTTCCCAACTGAATTTTCTGCTTTCACTGATTTTTATCACTTCATTCCCTTGAACAGCATCAAGAAATTCACTTTTCCGGTTAAGTAATTTCAAGGCATTCCACTCGGCGGGATTGTGACTGGCAGTAAGAACTATCCCGCCATCTGCCTGGTGCCGCAATACCGACATTGCAACTGTTGGTGTTGGAACAATCCCGGTTTTAATCACATCACATCCTACACTCTGAAGTGTGGCGGTGACAATATCTTCACAGATTTGTCCGGTGACTCTTGAATCTCTTCCTACAACAACGCGTCCACCTTTCAGCCAGGTGCCGTACGCAGCAGTATAGTTGACCAGGTTCTGGGGGTTTAAATCAGTACCAAAAATACCACGGATACCAGAGACCGAAACCATTAGTGACATAGTTATATCTTTTTCTGCTTTCGAGTTTAATTAAGCGATTATTTTTTCTTCGTATTCCATTCGGTCTCTGTTTGACCTGACTGATAGTTTTCAAAGCGTGCCAGAACAAACAGTAAATCAGAGAGACGGTTGAGATAAATGATTGATTCATCTGATACCGGTTCGCTTTGACTACAGGCTACAGCCATCCGTTCAGCTCTGCGGCAAACCGTTCTGGCCAGATGAAGGCTTGCTCCGGGCTGAGAGCCACCGGGAAGTATGAAATTTTTCAGGGTTGGCAGATATTCCTGGAGTTCATCGATCATGGACTCAAGTTGTTTAATCTCATTGTTACTTATCCGGTTTATATGAGCCTTTGCATCGAGCGGTGTGGCCAGATCCGACCCGAGTACAAATAATTGCTGTTGAAGCTCATCAAGAATTTCCGCCACTTTATCAACCGGCGATAATGAAAGAGTGAGTCCAAGAACGGAGTTTAGTTCATCGACTGTCCCATAAGCCTCGATTCGCAGAGAATGTTTGGAAACCCGGTTACCTCCAAAAAGAGATGTCTGACCTGAGTCGCCTTTTTTTGTATATATCTTCATTTGAACAAATGGAGTGGAAAATTACAGATGATCACATCACCGATACGATAGTCAAACCACCTGCCGAAGAATCAAATAACGAAAATACTTTTTACCTGACCTCGAATGAGGTGCTGTGACCTTCGAAGAAGGTAATGAGATGTTCCGTTTTTTTCAGGTTTAGTTTACATTCTTCAGTTGGAAATCAAAATTGGAAGACAATCCCGATATGAAATGTCAGCAGGTCGGTTCTGGAACGTTCCACATCAAATATTAGATTTCCATTGTCCCGTTGAATCGATCCTTCTCTTAAGTATTCAGCCTCACCACCGAGAATATAACGGGCTCTCAGATCCAGAAATAGGTTGATTAACCGGTTTGAGTCTTCATCGAATGTACGGTATATATGAAATTTTGAACCGGCACCGAACCCGCCACTTAAGGTGATGTCATCAAAATTAGTGGAAGAAGCAATTTCATCCTGGCTTCTTTCATCTCTGATACGGCTCTCTGTAAACAGATAATTAAAACCGAACAGTCCATCAAGGTAGGGACGGATGACACCGTCAGAAGGTTGAATTCGGGTAAGCAGATGACCAAAAGCAATATTATTACTGGTACTTACCCGGACATTAACTTCCGGAATGTTTGGGCTGAAGGGTTCTGTTCTGCGGGTTGTGCCATACGTCAGAAAACCGATATCAAGGCCCAATGCAACCGGTGAATTTCTCAATTGATAAGCGCCATATAAATCCAGCCCGTACCCGAGGTCATCTACAGTTCTGCCAAAATCACCCTGTGGTGAACCAAGAATGAAATCGACACCAAACTCCCAGTTTTGAGCCTGTAACAGGCCGGGTATTAAAAGGATGACTGAAAATACAATGAGTACCCATGCTTTGTATAAACCTTTCATATGATATACCTGAGAGCTTTATTTGTAAAAGAATTCGTAAAAACATCTGTTTTACGTGAGTGGAATTAAATAGATGCAAAAGTACAAAAATCGTTTCTGTTTTATGAAAATAACTGTCGGAAAAACCTGAAAG
The DNA here is from genome assembly GCA_007132385.1 of Balneolaceae bacterium. Taxonomy (GTDB): domain Bacteria; phylum Bacteroidota; class Rhodothermia; order Balneolales; family Balneolaceae; genus SLOU01. The sequence goes on from SLOU01000165.1 coordinate 4,935, forward strand.
TTATTGAACAAATGGATCTATTTTGCAAGGCAAATAGATGTCAGATTCTGCATGAACTCCGGAATGCACCACAACCTCGGCTTGTTAGCTTTATCACTATGAAAAATATTAATTCCAAACGCGTTTTCAGAAAAAACATCAATGAACCTGATCCGGATGGGGATTATGTACTCTATTGGATGCAAATTAACCGGCGATTCCATTATAATTTTGCTTTGGAATATGCCGTTGGCTGGGCAAACAAACTTGGAAAACCGTTATTGATATTCGAAGCTATTTCATGTGATTATCCCTGGGCGACCGTCAGGGCACACACCTTTATAATGCAGGGTATGAAGGAGCACCTTGAGTATGCTGAAAATCAACCGGGCCGCTACCTCTCATTTGTGGAAGGTTCATCAGGGCAGTATGAGTCGCTTTTGGTTAAATTGGCGCAAAATGCCTGTATCTTGATCACAGACGAATACCCGGTTTTTATCATGCGTGAACGCAACAAGCGTTTACCTGAAAAACTGGGTTGCAGTTACTTTACGGTAGATAGCAACGGGTTGATTCCTTTGGGGCTTACCGATAAGGCCCCCTACAGCGCTTATATTTTTCGCAAGACCATGCAGCGGTATTTCATGGATTCTTATACAAATCCTCCTGAAAATCTTCCGTTAGACTCATTAGAGAACCTCCGTAAGCCTGATCTTCCGGACGAATGGTTTGATGATCTGCCGAGTGCCAGACAAGCCCTTGATGACATTCCCACCTTTACAGCAAGGATTGATATCGATCAGCAAGTACAACCGATAGCCTGGAAAGGAACTCGGGCTGCCGGACTGGGTATGTTGGGTCGTTTTATTCAAAATGGGCTGATGCGATACGGGAAGAAACGCAACGAACCTGATGAAGATGCAACAAGCAATCTGAGTCCTTGGTTACACTTTGGTAAAATATCTGAATTTGAAGTTGTGCGAACTGTATTGAATGAGCAACCGGAAAACTGGGAATTGGATCAGATTGTCTATAATAAAGGATCAAGAGATGGATTTTTTAATGGCGATGAAAATATCGACGCGTATTTGGATGAGGTAATTACATGGAGGGAGACAGGGTTCCATCATGCGCATCATGAACCGGATTATGACCGGTATGAGAGTCTGCCGGAATGGGCACGAACTACTCTTGACAAGCACAGGAGTGATCCAAGAGAATGGATATATGAACTAGATGAATTTATTCAAGCCCGAACACATGATGAGGTTTGGAATGCAGCACAAAACCAGTTAAGGACCGATGGACTGATTCATAATTATCTGCGAATGCTTTGGGGGAAGAAAATTCTGGAATGGACCCCGGACCCGGAAACGGCTATTGAGATCATGATTGAAATGAACAATCGATTTGCGATTGACGGCCGTGATCCAAACAGTTACTCGGGAATTTTCTGGTGTTTGGGGCGTTTCGACCGTGCCTGGCAGGAACGGCCGATATATGGCAAAATTCGTTATATGACAAGTGAAAGCGCCCGGAAAAAATTAGATATGGAAGGTTATCTGAAAAAATATTCCTGAATTCAAATTATTGCTCGCTTATTACATCCTCTTTTTTATTTTACGTGAGCAAGTCTTAAAATTAAAATTCAGAAATTTTAAAATGTCGGGAAAAAGGGATAATAAATCAGATTCAGTTGGAAACGGGGAACACCTGGTGGACAAAACGTTCTCTCGTCGAAACTTTTTGGAAAAAGCTGCACTGGCGGCTGCAGGTTTTATAATAGTACCCAGACGTGTGCTGGGGGGAACCGGGTATACAGCCCCGAGCGATCAGATTAGGATTGGTTTTATAGGCACGGGTCGTCAGACATGGGGCGGCCTTTCCAGATGGTTTTTGGAACGGGATGATACAAAGGTGGTTGCTGCTTCGGATGTGGACAAGTTGAAACTGGACTTTTTTACTGGCCGTATCAACGATTACTATGCAGAGGCGACAGGGAATACCGGTTATAAGGACTGTAAAGGATATCGTGACTTCCGTGAGATTACTCAACACCCGGATATTGATGCTGTCGTAATTGCAACTCCGGATCACTGGCATGGGATCCAGGCAATTATGGCTCTGGAGTCGGGGAAGGATGTCTATTGTGAAAAACCGTTGTCTCTTACCGTCGCAGAGGGAAGGGCTATGGTCAATGTAACCAGGAAAAATGATCGAGTCCTGCAAACAGGCAGTATGCAACGGTCACAATCGGGTTTTTTACGAGCTGCCGAACTGGTTCATAACGGGTACATCGGGGATATTGAAAAAGTTGTTGTGAGTGTGGGCGGCCCGCCTGATACTTGTGATGAACTGCAGACACAATTTGTGCCGGAATATTTGGATTGGAACATGTGGCTTGGACCTGTAAAGCACACCTATTACAATGAATATTATGCGCCCCATATCGATTGGGATGGATGGGCACGATGGCGCTATTGTGATCGCTTTGGCGGTGGTGATATGACTGATTGGGGTACACATATGTTTGATATCGCTCAGTGGGCTTTGGGGATGGATGATGCCGGTCCTGTGGAAGTGAATCCACCGGATGGAAATGAATACCCGGTTTTAACGTATAAATATGCCAACGGTATCCCTATGATCCGGGATGATTTCGGTATGGGGAATTCAGTTCGGTTTGTGGGAATGGAGGGTACCATTGATGTTAGCCGCTCGGAATTAATCGTTCCGGATAACCTGGAAAACCATGAATTAGGGTCGAATGACGATCGGCTTTACCAAAGTGAGCATCATTATCTGGATTGGGTGGAAGCGATAAAAGATCGGAGCAAACCCATTTGTGATGTAGAGGTGGGGCATCGAACGGCAACGGTTGCTTCGATCGGTAATATCGCATACAAACTCGGCCGCCCTTTGAAATGGGATCCTGAAGCCGAATGTTTTGAAAACGATGACGAGGCAAATCGTATGCTGAGCCGGCCATTCAGAGGAGAATGGCGCGGGTTTTTAGAGCCGTATTTATGAAAAACGAATCGGAGCTGAGGAAAAAACTACTCAATCTTTCCTAAAGTCTGGATTTGAGCGTTTATCAATTGCTCGAGTTCCTCCGGTGATTGAGCTGACTGTAATTGTGAAGCGTTCAGATCACTCACAAAATCAGCCGGGATGTGTACTGCACGAAATAGTAATTCGAAAAATTCATCGTTCTGTCCCAATTGATAATCGGCATCCAGGAAAATTCGTACATCGATAAAGGTAAAGTCGAAATTTATGATTCGAGTCCCTTCATCTGTAAAATCAGTGACGGGTAGTTGCCTCCAGATTTCTAGATCTTCCTCTTCGATGTAGTCTTCAAGAACATAGGCAATGAAGATATCCGAATCTAAAATTTCAATCTCTTGCGGAATATCCATAAATGCTTCGAATTCATTATCCTCAGACAAATCTGCCGTAAAATCAAACGAAGCAGGCAAGATTGTAGGACCCTGTGGACCGGACGGGCCTTCCGGACCGCTTGGCCCCTGTGGACCCTCACAAGCTATAATTATCATGGGTAACAACAGTGCGGCGAAAAATATGTAATTTGTCTTCATCTTCATAATAGTCCGGTTTTATTGTTATTTATATTCATTTCTTTACCTGACTTATGTTTCAACATATGCTAATTGAACGGATTCCGTAATCACACAATCATGTGATAAGGTTATTATTCTGACAGTTGTGTAAATTTCCCGTGGCAGACCATCCACAAAACACATTAGCCGAAATTAAGGTTTTAAAATATGAAGTATTATTATCTATCCAACCCCGTACTCTTCATCATCCTGATGACGGCCTTGATATGGAGTGGCTGTCAGACACCGGGTCAAACTGCGGAACATACAGGTGAGGTTTCAGTCTCGAATGTCGGTTTCGCTGAAGGGCTGTTCAATATTCACAGAACAACCGACCGGTTAATATATGAAATCCCGGATTCACTATTAGGTCGTGACATGGTAATCCTCAGCCGTATAGCCAGGACAACCCAGGGGCTAGGCTGGGGTGGAGACAGGTTGGCACCTCAGCAGGTGGTTCGCTGGGAGCGGAGGGGTAACCGGATTTTATTGAGGGGCGTTTCCTACGACAATACCGCAGACCCTTCTCTGCCTATTTATCGGGCAGTTGAGAATTCGAATTTCCCGGCAATTATAGAGTCATTTCCAATTGTTGAGAACAGGCAGGGATCTTCTATGATCGATGTGAGTGAACTTTACCTGAGCGATCAACTCACCTTTGGTTTACAGATGCATCACCGCCAGGAATACAGGGTCAGAAGTTTTGTCCGGGAGCGATCGTTTTTGGAGTTTGCAAAAGCATTTCCTGAGAATATTGAAGTGCGGACCGTGCTGAGCTATAATGCTGAAAATCCACCTTCGCAGCAACGAACCGGGACGATTTCACTGGAAGTAAATCACAGTATGATCTTGCTTCCGGAAGAGCCGATGCGCCCGAGGTTTTTTGACGAACGGGTTGCAATGATTAGCGTGGAACAGACCGACTACGGTAGTGAAGCTCAATTCAGCGACACAAAGCGTTATGTGACCCGGTTTCGTCTTGAACCCTCTGATTTGGAAGCTTTTGAGAGGGGGGAGCTGGTTGAACCCAAAAAACCGATTACATTTTATATCGATCCGGCTACCCCGGTGCAATGGAGGCCTTATATCAAGGAGGGGGTGGAAGAGTGGAACGAAGCGTTTGAAGCGGCTGGTTTCAGGAATGCAGTTAAAGCCGAGATGGCCCCGGAGGATGATCCCGACTTCAGTTTGCTGGATGCTCGTTATTCGGTAATTCGATATGTAGCGAGTCCGGTTCATTCTGCCAATGCCGGCCCGGATGTGATTGATCCTCGTTCCGGTGAAACGATCCGGGCTCATATGAATATGTATCATAACGTTATGAAACGCCTGCACTGGTGGTCATTGAGTCAAACCGGCCCGAGAAACCCGGCCATACAATCACCGCACCTGTCGACCGAAGAGATGGGTAAATACCTTCAATATGTCGTTTCACATGAGATGGCTCATGCACTGGGGTATCCACATAACCAAATGGCTAATTCAGCTTATCCGGTTGACTCTCTGAGATCTGCTTCGTTTACACATCAATATGGAAATTCGGCTTCAGTGGTCGGCAGAACCCGATTTAATTATGTGGCACAGCCCGATGATGGCGATGTACGGGTACACCGGTCGATTGGAGAGTACGATATTTGGGCAGTTAAATGGGGATATAGGCCAATTCCTGAAGCTTCAACTCCTCAAGAAGAGCGCAGGATTCTGGATCAATGGATACTGGAACGGGCTGATGATCCGGCCATGCAGTTCGGTTATGGACTGGATGATTTTGACCCGGCTCAAATCACCGAATCAATCGGTGACGACTGGGTGAAGGCCAGTGAGCTTGGCATGCGGAATCTGCACCGGGTGGTCCCTGATTTACTGGATTGGATGGAGGACGAAGCAGAAAATTATGAAGAAGTTATGATGCGTTATATGCAACTCTATGTACACTGGGGACGCATGACTGAACGTGTAATTGCTGCTATTGGCGGTTCTTTTGAACAATTGAAGACATTTGGCCAGAGCGGTCCGGTATACACAGCTTTGCCGAAAACAGACCAGGAACGTTCGATGGATTTTCTGGCAACCCATCTTTTTGACACCCCACACTGGCTGCTTGATAAAGATTTGGTGCGTCGATTTGAGCATGTAGGCTCTGTAGAGCGGGTGCGTTGGTATCAGGAAACCGGTTTGAAGCGGTTGCTGGCCGAGCATCGGCTGGAAAGGCTAATTGAGCAACAAGCGATGTTGGGTGATCAAACCTACGGACCAGCTGCAATGCTCGATGATTTGCGTGGAATGATTTGGAGAGAGCTTGACGAGGGTGGCCAAATAGATACATTCCGACGTAATTTACAGCGTGCATACCTGGATCGATTGGAATACCTGTTAAATGAAGCTTATGCTGAGGCAAACGATCCACCCGGAGATTATCGACCTGACGTCGGGATGAAAGAGCTTCGTACTGATTTCCATATTCAGCAGTCAGATATACGCCCATTGATATGGGAACAGCTTAAATTGCTTCGGGATGAAATCCGTTTGGCCCTGCATGAAACTGAAGAGCGATACAACCGTGTTCACCTTGAACATGCACTAAAGAGGGTAGAGGAGTTAATATAGTCTGTATTAATCCTCGTCAGTTTTAATAGATTCAATAAATCCCACTTTTTCCGGTTCCATATACGGATAAGTCCATTTTTTTGGTGCTACCCGGGTCTCTTTGATGGCTCGCATAGAAAGCCAACGGTACATATTGGGTACACTGCCGGCTTTGTCATTGGTACCGGATTTTCGAGATCCTCCAAATGGCTGCTGGTTAACGATGGCAGCGGTCGGCTTGTCGTTGATATAAAAATTACCTGCTGCATTTTGCAGAGCGTTGTTCATTTTGTTAAGCGCATATCGGTCTTTGGCAAAAATCGCCCCTGTCAGTGCGTAAGGAGAAGTGTAGTTACACAGTTCAAGAGTTTTCTCAAAATCCTTGTCCTTGTATACATAGATAGTCAGTACCGGTCCAAAAATCTCTTCTTCCATGGTCTTGAATTTCGGATCGCTGGCCAAAATGACTGTCGGTTCAACAAAATAGCCTGTTGAATCGTCGTAATTGCCGCCAAAAATAATTTTGGCATCTTTCGACTCTTTGGCATAGTCGATATACCCGGTGATCTTGTCAAATGCCTTGCGACTGATCACAGCTCCCATAAAGTTTGAAAAATCTTCCACATCTCCATAACGGATATCTTCAATTTCAGCGATAAACTTTTTACGGAATTCCGGCCAGATGGAATCGGGAATATACATCCTGGAAGCGGCCGAACATTTTTGACCCTGGTATTCATAGGCGGCGCGCAGCGCAGCAACCACCATCGTATCCAGATCGGCCGTTTTGTGAGCAAAAATGAAATCCTTGCCACCGGTCTCACCGACAATGCGGGGATAACTGTGATATTTCCCGATATTTTTCCCGATTTTTTCCCACAGATAGTTGAAGGTACCAACAGAACCGGTGAATTGAAGTCCGGCCAGGTATGGGCTTTCCAGTACTGGGTCGCCGACATCAGCACCTTCACCAGGAAGAAAATTGATTACCCCATCGGGGAGACCGGCTTCTTGCAGTAATTTCATGAAATAGTAGTTGGAATAAATTGCTTCGGGAGATGGTTTCCAGATTGAGACATTTCCACACATAGCCGGGGAGGTTGGAAGGTTACCTGCGATGGCTGTAAAATTAAATGGGCTTACAGCAAAAACAAATCCTTCCAGCGGCCGATATTCCAGCCGGTTCCATGTTCCGTCAGGCGAGTAAGGCTGATCTTCCATGATTCGGGCGAGATACCAGGCGTTAAAACGTAAAAAATCAGCCAGCTCTCCGACCGCCTCAATTTCTGACTGATGCGGTGTTTTGGATTGCCCCAACATGGTTGATGCATTCATTGTATAGCGCCATGGACCCGTAACAAGGTCAGCGGCACGTTGAAAAATAGCTATCCGTTCATTCCAGGGCATATCAGCCCACTGTTTACGCGCTTCCAGGGCAGATTCGATCGCCATTTTTACCTCTTTCTCCCCACAAAAAAAAGTCGTTGCCAGTTTGTGCTTATGATTGTGAGGCATCACGACGTCGGCCGTGCGGTCAGTTCTAACTTCCCTGCCGTTGATAATGGCTGGTATTTCGATCTCTTTTGACTTCAGCTCCTGTAGCTTTTGTTTCAGCTTTTCTCGTTCTATGGTTCCAGGTGCATAGGAGTTATACGGTTCATTGTTGGGTTCCTGTACATTAAAAAAAGCATTCGACATGTCGGTAAATTCTCTTTCCTTGTTTGAATTTTATTTAATTCCCTTCAAAAAACATATGGTTTCCTTATCCTGTATGTTACAACAAATAAACTGTCTGAAACAGTTTCATAATCCGTTGTAAGCTCACTTCTTCTTAAACTCCTCAATATATTTTCTTGTAAATTTACTCATTACTAATCTGCCACTGATTTCAGCACGTTGTTCAAGTGTTGATTCCCAGTGCCCGGTTCCCTGCCAGGTAATTTGCTTGAACTCTTTCATGGCTTCTGGGTTACTTGAAGCGAGCTCAGTGGCGAGTTTCTCAACAGCGGTATCGAGTTCTTCAATCGTATCCAGTACTTTATTGTAGAGCCCTTTAGATAGTGCCCACTCTGAATCATGCCAGTTTCGGGCATCCAAAGAGAGTGTTGAGAAAGCTGAAATTCCAATTTTCCTCCCTACAGCCGGCCCCACTACAAAAGGCCCGATACCCAGTGCCAGTTCACTTAACTTGATGGATGCGGATTTGTGTGCGAAGTTATAGTCGGATGCGGCGGCGAGTCCGATTCCACCTCCGACCGTTTTGCCATGTATCCGAGTAATAATCAATTTCGGACAGGTGCGCATGGCATTGATTACATGTGCAAAGCCCATAAAAAAGGATTTTCCTTCATTAAAATTGTTTATAGTCAGCAGTTCATCAAAAAATGCACCGGCACAAAAAGCCCCTTCTCCGCCGCTTCGCAACACTACAACGTTGGATTTGTCGTTTTCTCCGGCCAGTTTGATAGAATCTGCAAGTTCCCGCAACAATTTTCCGGGTAGGGAATTGCCTTTCGGATGATAAAATTCGATCGTTGAAATGTTATTTTCGGTTGCTGTATGAATTTTTCCTTGGTCAGGCATGTGTATTTCAATTTTTTAATCACCTGGGTGAAGTTTAAAGAATGGTTATTTATCTATGTCTAATGAGAGTTTTCTTTCTACAAGGGTCAATATGGTATATTCCGCAACCATTTTATCTTCCTGGTTGTGTACTTCAACGTCGAACCAGACCATGCCGAACGGCTTCGGATCAGTGCCGCGCTGCTCACGGACGGTTTTCTTCTTGACGATCAATTTTGCACGGATGGTATCACCCGGGGCAACGGGAGTGACAAAACGCAATTCTTCAAGTCCATAGTTGAGCATCACAGGGCCGGGAGCAGGGTCGACAAACATACCTGCGGCAGCTGACAAGATAAAATATCCATGCGCAACCCGTTGACCGAAAATTGATTTTTTGGCCGCAATCTCATCGAAATGGGCGTAGAAATGATCCCCGCTAATATTACCGAAATTAACAATATCTGCCTCTGTAACTGTTCGTCGATGAGTGACCAGGTGTTCACCAATTTCCAATTCTTCAAAATATTTTCTGAAAGGATGGATGTCCGACTTTTTGGTTTCAGCCCCCTGGATGTGTTGGCCCGTGATATTCATCAGGGTTGTAGGTGATCCTTGCAAGGCTATCCGCTGCATATAGTGTAATACTGCTCGGGCACCACCGAGCTCTTCACCACCACCGGCGCGACCCGGACCGCCATGAACAAGAGACGCAATCGGTGATCCATGGCCGGTCGACTCCGCGGCACAAGAACGATTGATTACCATAAAACGCCCGTGGTAGGGAGCACATCCGAGAGTAATTGTACGAGCGATCGTATTATCTGCTGTAAAAAGTGATCCAACA
>SLOU01000159.1 GCA_007132385.1 Balneolaceae bacterium
ATCAACTGCCCCAACTACACCTGGAGGTGGAGATGTAGAATAAATAACTCCACTACAGTAATTTACAAGATACTCCTTATAAGTATTAGAACAAACCACAAAAGCACCATATCCACCACCTGCTTTGCCTAAAGTCCCAAGAATGATGTCAACATCATGATGGGCGGCCGCATATCCGAGACCTTTCACACCCCAAATGCCAAATGCATGTGCATCGTCCACAATCAACCGGGCTTCATACCTCTTGCAGAGTGTTACGATCTCTTTGATAGGGGCCGTATCACCATCCATACTGAACAACGATTCGGTAACAACCCAACACTCTCCTTTGGCAGCTCCGGCCCGGTAACGTTTCAGAAGAGCTTCTAGATGGCCTGCATCATTATGCCTGAACCTTCTGAACTCTGCACGACTGAGCATACACCCCTGCAGTATACTGTTGTGGCTTCGTTTATCCGCCAGAATCAGATCAGACCGCTGTGTAAGTGCAGGTAATAGAGTCGTATTAGCCTGAAACCCACTGCCAAACAACAGGGCGGCTTCCCGTTTATAAAGCCCTGCGATTTTTTCCTCGAGATTGTGATGAATAAGTAGTGAACCTGACACCAGCCGTGAAGCAGAGGAACTGGTTCCATAGTATTTTGTATACAAATTGCTTCGATGAATCAGTTCCGGATGTGTGGAAAGTCCGAGATAATCGTTACTGCAAAAATTGAGAAACTTTTCTCCGGCAACTGTCAGATAACATTTGCTTCCTTCAGCATTCACCGGTTCCAGTTGGCGGTACTGCCGCTCCTGTTTACGTTTTTGAAGTTCTTTTAGGAATCTCGTCGGTCTGGTATCCTCAGTTTGTTGCACGTTCGGTTACAGGTACAAATTCATAGTCATCCGGGTAATCAGCAGGTGTGAATGTCGTATCCGATTCGAATGTACGTCCCATAGCCCTGAACTGCTGAACAAATCTGCGTTTTTGCACGCTCGGAGCAAACTGGCCGTATTCGATCATAAACAATCGCTGAGTGTTCGGATCATAGTAGGTAAAATTAACAAACGGCCCGCCCATAAAATCACGGGTCATACGCCATGTGCCTAACGTTTCCCAGGCTTGTAAATGATCTTCACGTTCTATTTCTGAAGTCTCTATCGGGCGCCGGTATTCAGTTGTTACGTAAGAGCCATCACGCGACCCCTGTATATACTGCTCCATCAGAGAGTCCCTTGTGGCATTGATCCAGTCTTGGTCAACAAAATCGGTATTTTCAACCCCATCTTTCCACCAACCCCACATCCATCGGTCATTGTCGGGTAGCGACCGACGAAAGGAAACCACATTCAATGTATCAACTGTCTGAATGTAATCGTGTTGCATACGTACTTTCCAACCATACTTTTCCCAAAGTTCATCGGATAATTGAGTTTGTTCATGCCTTCTGTAAACACTTTGTTCCCATCGTGCCAATTCCACATTAACAGCACTTTGTACAATACGCTCTTCGTTGTTCAGAATTTTTTCCGCTAGCGCCTCATCATCTGTCGAGGTTAATATCAAGCTCCACTGATCCCTGTACCACTGATCCGTCAAGGGAAAAGCGAAACTTTCACCCTGCCTTACCCTGTTTTCAACATCCTGACTCAGGATTGCACGTATAAATGAAGACGTATTGGTCTGGTCATCAATAGGACCGGCAAATATCAGGTTATTGAATTTTCGCAATTCATCGAGCTGATCATTGGTTCTGAAATCCCGGAACTGAAGAGTGTATAAATTTTCTGTACGATTGGGCATCGTCTCAATGATTCTACCAAATGTTTCTTCAATTGCCTGGGCGGTCTGGCTATCGTGCATGGTAGAATCCATCACAACATAGATAACATGGTTATCTCCAATCGCCCTCTGTCTGTAATCTCCCTCACAAGCAACGGTAACAGCAAAAATAGCTGAAACCAGTATTAGTATTAATGTCTTATGCATGTCTTATTCTAATTCTGGTGGTTGATAATGTTCAAATATTTCCAAATTTAAGTTGTTTAACAAATCTATAAACCGATTCTTTCCATCCTTCATCCGGATAGTGACGGCGAATAGTATCTATCAGGGCACTGCCAACTATAAATCCATCTGCTTTTTCCGTAATCCGAAAGGCATCCTCATAATTGCGAATACCAAATCCAATTAACGTCGGATTACGTGTTATATTCCTGTTGACCCGGTCAATAAAACGTTTTACCGATGTGGCTATTTCATCTCCGTCCCTGGCACCTGTAACCCCGGTTACCGAAACGCAATAGACAAATCCTTCAGAAGCCTGATCAATTTTTTTCATACGCTGATCACTAGTATTGGGAGCAACCAGATAAACCATTGAAAGGCCATTGGCTTTTACATCCGTTTCAATCATCTCGGACTCTTCCAGTGTGACATCCGGAATAATCAAACCGTCAACACCTGCTTCAGCGGCATTCTTGCAGAATTCAGAAACCCCGTAACGCAATACCGGGTTAATATACCCCATCAGGATAATAGGAATTTCCGACGTTTCCCGAACCTGTTTGACCATTGTAAAAATTCTGTTCATTGTGATCCCATTCTCAATCGAGCGATTGCTGGAAAATTGTATAGTGGGACCATCGGCAAGCGGATCACTAAATGGCATACCCAGTTCAATCAGATCGGCCCCCTGTTTTTCAAACCCAAGAATCAGTTCCGGGGTACTTTCAAGATCCGGGTAACCTGCTGTTATAAACAGGGACATTACTTTTTCTTTACCTTTCTTCTCATCAAATAACATTCCTATTCTGTTTCTGGTTTGTATCATTGTATCCACTCCGCAATTGTTTTCATATCTTTATCGCCCCTTCCAGAGCAGTTAACTACCACAATTTGATCATTTGTTGTTAATGGCATCAGTGTCTCCAGGTATGCAAGTGCATGGGCAGTTTCGAGTGCCGGAATTATACCTTCTTTTTCAGACAGAAGTTTCACTGCATCCATCGCTTCCTGATCGGTAACGCCATAATACTTTACCCGTTTCAGATCAAAAAGATAGGAGTGTTCAGGGCCTATACCCGGATAATCAAGTCCTGCACTAACCGAATGGGCGAGTTGAACCTGCCCTTCATCGTTGTGCAACAAATAACTTAATGAACCGTGCAAAACACCCGGAGATCCTTTTGTGAGGGTTGCAGCGGTTTGATCAGTCTCAACCCCCAAACCTGCAGCCTCAATACCAATCATTCTGACATTTTCATCTTTAAGAAACGGATAGAAAAATCCGATGGCATTCGAGCCGCCTCCGACACAAGCAAGGAGATAGTCTGGCCCCCTCTGTTCTGCTTTTTCAAGTTGCTCCCGGGTCTCATTGCCGATTACCAGGTGAAAATCACGAACCATCATTGGGTACGGATGTGGTCCCACTGCTGAACCGATGATATAGAATGTATCTTCAACATTCGTTACCCAATCACGAATCGCTTCATTCGTCGCATCCTTGAGTGTTTTTGAACCACTTTCCACTTTTCGCACTTCCGTTCCAAGAAGTTTCATCCGTTCAACATTCAGTTTTTGCCGAACCATATCTTCCGCACCCATGTAAACAATACACTTCATTCCGAATTTGGCACAGGCCGTTGCAGTAGCCACTCCGTGCTGACCGGCACCGGTTTCGGCAATAATCCTTGTTTTCCCCATATGACGAGCCAGGAGAATCTGTCCAATGGCATTATTGATTTTATGAGCCCCCGTATGACACAAGTCTTCACGTTTCAGATAGATTTTAGCCTTCCCATAGTAATCGGTAAGCCTGTTGGCAAAAGTCAATTTCGTTGGCCTGCCTACATAATCACGAAGCAACTTCTTAAAACGTGCCTGAAAGACTTCATCTTCTCTGATTTCCAGGTAAGCCTTCTCC
>SLOU01000246.1 GCA_007132385.1 Balneolaceae bacterium
ACACCAGGCTGTCAGGTTGTTTTTGAACACCAGGCAATCCAGGTGATGCATCAGTATATAGTTGTAGTCAGAAAATCTGTCGTAAAGATCCCTGGACAGGCATAATCTGCTATGCGCCTGAACACTGCCAAAATATTTTTCATCAAAATAGATGGCCGGATACCGGTTGTCGGTTACTGCCATACCCTGAGGAGCGAGAAAGTAAGTATCATAATCCGCCAGAAAATGCTGCAGATGCCTGAATGAAAGCATTTCTGCTTCTGTAAAACCGGGACGGGTGGACAGCGGTATCACAATTGCAACGTCTTTTTGGCTCATCTGTGTATCGTTCCGCCTGTCTGAACGGGCTGCTTTTTTATTATGTCAGTTAGTTGATCTGCAACAAACTGCTGCTCTTCCGGGGTGAGAAATGGATGCATCGGCAAACTCAGCACCTCCCGGCTTGCCTTCTCCGATTCCGGAAAATCGCCGTATGAATACCCAAGATGTTCAAATACCGGCTGCTCGTGGAAGCATTTCGGATAGTATATGCCTGTTGGTATGCCACGGCCGCGAAGTCTTTGCACCAGTTCGGCACGGCTTTCCGGTTCCGTCCGGACCGTATACTGTGCATAGACATGGGTATTGCCGTTGGCAACGGCCGGCGTAGTGATGTTACCGTTCAGCAGTTGATTGTACCGTTCGGCAATGTCACTTCTCGCCAGGATTTCCTCTTTAAAATAGCTGAATTTTCCCAGGAGAACGGCTGCCTGAAGGGTATCCAGGCGCCCATTGGTGCCCACGTGGGTGTGATAGTGACGCCTGACACCGCCATGAGTACGAATGGCCCTGAAACTTTCGGCCAGGCCGTCGTCATCTGTAAACAACGCTCCGCCGTCGCCATAGCATCCCAGGGGCTTGGCCGGGAAAAACGAGGTGCTGCCGATCAGCGAGGAGCCGCAGCTTTTTTTTCCGTTGCGTGAAGCCCCGAAACTCTGAGCCGCATCTTCGATCACTGCCAGGCCATGACGTTCGGCGATGGCGTTAATGGCCTCCATATTACACATCTGTCCGAAAAGGCTGACCGGAATAATGGCTTTGGTTTTTTTTGTTATGGCCGTTTCCAGCAACTTTTCGTCCATGGTAAACGTCTCGGGGTCGATATCGACAAATACAGGCCGGGCACCGACCAGCAGGATCACTTCGGCGGAGCTGATCCACGAAAAAGATACGGTGATCACTTCGTCATCCGGCCCGATGTTCAGCGCACGCAGGGCAATTTCCAGGCTGTGTGTGCCGCTGGAAACCGTGATACAGTGTTTCACGCCCACAAACTCAGCCAGGGTCTCTTCCAGTTCCCCGACTTCAGGGCCCATGATATACCGTCCGTGTTCCAGAACGGCCTGCATTCTCTGATCGATCTCCTTCTTGTACCGTTCGTACTGGGTCTTCAGGTCAATAAACTGCATCGGGAATTAATATGTCAGCGTTACAATTCAGGTATAAGATCGGTCTGTTCACAGATAAAACCGGTTTCCCTACAGAAATCAGAAACGCTTTTACCGGAAAGCTGCGGGTTGACATTGTCAGGCTACCCTGCCGGTTGGCATTGTTCCTGAATCTGCCGGTTGACATGGTTCCGGATTACCCGTTGGTTGAGACTGTTCCGAATTACTTGCCATAAATGAGTAAGTTGGGTGACTCAAGATCGTAATCCTCATCTGAATTATAGACAAGCGTACGAATATGTTTCCCCAGTTCTTTTTGAGCTTTTCCGGTCAGCCGGGCCAGGTATTCCTGGTCAATATCTTTTCCTACGAGGGTGATATCCGCAACTGGGTGGTCGAGTCCCTTCGCCAGTTCACCGGTCAGGTACACCGCTTCCACATTTCCCAGTTTTTTGATTACTCTGTCAACGATTTTATCGATTCCGAAATGGTTGAGGGCCATCTTCTGCATTTCGGGATAAAGCGCGGATAACGTATTCACCGAATAGATCTTTTTGTTGCCTATCTTGCTGGATCGGATCAGCCCCGCCTTTTCAAAACGGTTCAGTTCAATTCTCACGGAATTGGTGCTTGTCCCGAACTCCTTGGACAGCTCTCTCAGATAAGCTGAACTGCCCGGATTCAGAAAAAACCGAAGCAGAAGGTTCAACCGGGTTTTCGATCGTATAAGTGTTTCAAGCATGTTCTTAAAAACAGTACGAATCTGCAGGTTTGGGCACAGCTCCGCCTCCTCAGTCACATAAAAGCCAATCAGACTGAGTAAGTTTATAACTCAAAGTATCAGCAAATATCTTACTCGAAACAAGACTTGCTGATGAAAAACATTGGACATTTCAAAAATGGAATGCCCGGCAGCGGTGAACGGTTAATATTAGTCAACTATTTAGTTCGGATACCAGCGCTGCTTCAACTTCCGCACGAATCTGAAGCCCGATGCTTGTCAGATTTATACAGACCCGCGTATCTTTTGTATAGAGGACTTCGCCTCTGTTGCCCCGCAGCGGCCCCGCTTCAATTTTTACCTTCTTGCCCGGCTCGAATCTTGCTTCGCAGCGGATCATGCGGTTGATATCGGCCAGAAACTTCCACATCCGTTCCATCTCTTCATCCCGGATAACAGCCGGCACGCCACGATTGCGTACAAATTGTACGACTCCATCCGTTTGCAATACCCGGTCCCGCTCTGCCGGGCAACATTGCACAAATACGTAAGAAGGGATCACCGGAAAGTCGATCCATTTCACACGGTCCGACCAGCGGCGTTTTACCCGTTTCAGTGGCAGATAATGTTCAAACCCCGCTTCACCCAGGCGTTCGGATACTTTCTTTTCCGCCCTTGGGAACGTATATACGGCCATCCAGTGAAGAACGTTTGTATGGATTTGTTGATTCATCATAACGCCTGCATGAGTTGTACTGCTGTCGGATGCCACATATCACTCGGTTTCTTGTTTAGTTTCATTTTACGAAGCCTGTGAACGAGTTCAATGGATGGGCGCGCATCTTCGATACCGAACCCGTTTCCGGCAAGGGTTTCATCATAAACCCGGGTATGTAAATCCGTGAATCCGCCGCTGAATTCGATCTCTTTTCCATCTACGCTTATGGACCGGTAGGTCCGGGTACCCATTTCGCGCGGAGTAGGTAAATCCTGATCGTGCAGGGAGAGAAACCACTCCACGTCGGCTCCGGGAAGTTCCAGAAAACCGGCCATGCGATTTTTTTTCCGCACATGCAGTTCTACATATTGTGGGCGGCCAAATAACCAGATCAGCATATCAAAGAAGTGTATGCCGATATTTGTGGCTATCCCTCCCGACTTTTCCGAATCTCCTTTCCAGGAATATTTATACCAAAGGCCTCTCGAGGTGATGTAGGTCAATTTTACCTGCCTGCGGTGCCCGTTCGTCCTGTTATCCAGGTCGATTTGGTTTTTCAGCTCGATTAAATCCGGATGCAGACGTAGCTGAAGGATGGTCCAGACCCGCCTTTCGTACTCCATCTCCAGTTCCTGGAGGATATCCAGGTTCCATGGATTCATCACCAGTGGTTTTTCACAAATAGCATGAGCCCCAACCCGTAATGCCAGGCGCACATGAGCATCGTGCAAATAGTTTGGTGAACAAATCGAAAGATAGTCAATCGATTCTTCATGGCTGCTGCGTCGCAGCTTTTCAAGGTGACGGTCAAACCGCTCTACCTCTTTAAAATAGCTGGCCTCCGGGTAGAAACTGTCAATGATTCCGACAGAATCATACGGATCAACGGTTGCAACCAGCCTGTTTCCGGTATCTCTAATAGCTTTCAG
>SLOU01000042.1 GCA_007132385.1 Balneolaceae bacterium
TACCTCCTGAAAAAAACAGACATACGTTTTTCTGAACGCGGAGGAAGAATTGTCGCAGAAATAGAGAAACACTACAGGATCAGGGTTTACAGCAGTGAGTCGGAACAGATCACAGATGCTTCCCTGGTGGGGATCCCATATTATTTTGTTGATGACCTGGAACAGGTTGTGCAAGTTGAAGGAATGACTCACCATCCGGATGGCAACCGTTCTGTGCTATCGGATGAAGATATCCGGACTGCAGATCTTAACTCCCGCTACAGAATCCGGGAGTTTATTATGCCGGATGTTGAAGAAGGAACGATCATTGAATACAGGTATTTGAAACGAAGATACTACATCGAAGAATTGCCCGATTTTTACTTTTCTCATCAGGTGCCGGTTGACCTGGTACATCTGACGATCCATTATGAAGATTACTTGCGTTATGATACGGTCAATTTAAATACCGATTTTGATGTTTATTATCATGAGCAACGCATCGATACAAGCAGTTTACCGCTTGTATTTACGATCCAGCGCCCCGAACCGGTATACAAGGAGCACTGGTATGCCAGGGATGTACCCGGGATTGACGAGGCGGCTTACATTTCATCGATCGATGATCTTCGAGGCAAGCTGAAATTCCAGATCAGCGAGTTCGGCCGGCCGAGACAACCACTGGAAAACAGTTGGGAATTTGTCGTTGCACAGATCAGGCGGGGTGAAAGCAACCCGTATTCTCAACTGGAACTGCTCGAAAAATATAAAGAATTGGGGAATCGCATTGCAGGTGAACTGACAGGCCAAAAAGAAATTGCCGATTCCATTTTCTACCATGTTAACCGTAACGTTATGTTTAATGGTATTCACCGGGCATTTTATGATTCATATCCGGAAACGGTACTGGAGGGCGAACCTGCCGATCAGGCGTCGATCAACATGGTGCTGACAGCCATGCTGAGAGGCGCCGGGCTTGAAGCTTATCCTGTATACGTTTCCGGGCGGAATTTCGGACGAATCGACAAGAATTTTCCATCTGTTTATCAGTTTAATCAGATGCTTGTAGAGGTAGAGATTGATGGGGATTTCGTTTTAATGGACGGTAGTTTTACAAACAGCAGGCCCGGATTGATACCGGTTGATTCGTATAATGATACGGGGTTAAAGTTGAAACCGGACGGATTCGATTGGATAGACCTTCGACCGGAATACGGCCGGTTTGACCTGGATGTACAGGTTGATGCGGAGCTGAATCAGCACGGGGATTTGAGGGGAAGCCTGGAAGTGATTACGGAAGGATATCCGGCACAGGAATTCAGGGAAGATCTTTCCGGACACACCAATCCGGATGAGATTATCCGGGAAACTTTTTTTGATGCATATGGTAATGTAAGATTGATTTCATCGGAAATTACCGAAAAAGAGCCCGGTAGTTTTGCACTACGCATGAAGGCGGATTTTGAAATCGAGAATTATGCAATCAGTTTTCAGGAAGGGCTGCAATTCAGGCCGATGATTGTGGGCTATTTACAGCGAAATCCCTTCGATGAAAGTGAACGCAGGGCTCCAATCATGCTTGACGCCCCCGAACTGCTGGATGTCAAATATCGTATCACCCTGCCGGAAGGTTATAGTTTTGAGGAAAATCGCCAGAGTCAGACAACGCTTATGCGAGGGGCCGAACTGCTTGAAGAATACAGGGTCAGCGGACAAACCATCGAGTATCGTTTTGATGTAACTATCAGCCGGCGGGAATTTTCATCGGATGAATACAGGGATTTGAAACGAATTTATGACCGGTGGGTATATCTGAGTACAAACGAATGGTTTATTGAAAAGGAGGTAGAACTTTGATTCTTGCAATCGAGTCGGCAACACCCGTTTGTTCAGTAGCATTACTGACGCAGGAAGGGGATCTGATTGAAAAAAGGAAAAAAGGAAAAGGTATTCATTCGGAGCAACTATTCCTGTTCATTGAAGAGTTGATGAAAGAGAAAAATGTAAAGGCTGAGATTTTGGACGGGTTGATATTGAGCAAAGGCCCGGGACAGTTTACAGGCTTGCGAATTGGAGCAGCTTGTGCAAAAGGATTTCTTTTTTCGAAGAAAGTGCGTTTTTTAACGATCGGAACCCTTGAGGGAATAGCAGCAGGGTTGTTTATGAACTTGCCGAAAGGAAATGCTTGGCCAAAAGTGATACATACAGTTTTGGATGCCCGGCGCAAACATCTCTATTATCAGCAATTTAAAATTGAAGGAGAGAAAATTTATAGAGATGCACCAGGGATTCTGGAATTGGATGAAATCAACCGAAAAATCCGGCCGGGTGATATGGTTGCCGGAAACGGGTATGATAGGCTTTCATCTGCTGGGAATAAACAGATCAGGTTTGTTGGAGAAGAGTGTATAAGCGCAAAAAATCTGATTCGTTGTTATCAGGATGAGCGTTTTCATTCCTGGTTAACTCCGACAGACCTGTCGCTTTTTGAGCCTCAATATCTTACCGAAGGCCAGGTACAAGGAAGAGCATAAAAAACTCCATGTTTTTGCTTCGGGGGAGAATGCTTATCTTGTAGGACCGTTAACCATCAAATAGAAGTTATGAGCTGGTTTAAAAGAAAAGAAACCAACATACAGACCAATAAGAAAAAGGATATGCCGGAGGGGGTATGGGTTAAAGTTCCCACAACTGGTGAAACCATCCACCGGAGGGAACTGGAGGAAAATTATTGGGTAGATCCAATCAGTGGGTACCATTTTCGGATAGGCAGCCGGGAGTATTTTTCCTTTTTGTTTGATGAGGGAAAATACCAAGAGCTGGGTGCAGAGATTTTACCGTCGGATCCGCTGGAATTCCGGGATCGAAAAAAATACAAGGACCGGCTTGCCGACAGCCAAAATAAAACGGGTTTATCCGATGCCTGCAGGGTTGGAGAAGGCAAAATGAACGGTGTGGACGTCGTGATCGGTTGCATGGATTTTTCCTTTATTGGTGGCAGTATGGGATCTGTTGTTGGGGAGAGGCTCTCCATAGCAATAGAAAGAGCACGAAAAGAGAAAAAACCGCTGATCATTATTTCACAGTCCGGTGGTGCGAGGATGATGGAGAGTGTATTGAGCCTGATGCAGATGGCTAAAACATCGGCTAAACTTGCACAGCTTGAAGAAGAAAAAGTACCGTACATTTCTGTGATGACCAACCCTACAACCGGAGGGGTGACGGCCAGTTTTGCGATGCTCGGTGATTTTAATGTATCCGAACCGGGAGCCCTGATCGGATTTGCAGGGCCGAGGGTAATCCGTCAGACAATTGGAAGAGATTTACCTGAAGGATTTCAAAAGGCTGAATATCTGTTGGAGCACGGGTTCCTCGACATGATTGTTCATCGTCCAAAGTTGAAGCAAAAGCTTTCCAATCTGCTCAAAATGGTGCTGCATCAGTACGAAAAAAAATAGTCAGAGTTTATCCTGTTGTATAGCATCGATCTGGTCTCTGACAGGCCAAACGTTTTGAATGTCGAATGATTCGATCTGTAGAACTATGAAATTTGCTGATTATGCGAAGATATATGTAACGGCTGGTGACGGGGGTAGCGGAATGTCTCACTTTCGCCGGGAAAAGTTTGTGCCGAAAGGAGGCCCTGATGGGGGTGATGGCGGCCGTGGGGGGGATATTGTTTTGGCAGGCAACAAGCAATTGAATACGTTACTGGATTTGCGATATCGCAAATTTATCAAGGCGAGTCATGGCCGTCCGGGTGAAGGCGGTAAACGAAGAGGTAAAGATGGCGGGGATGAGATTATTGAGGTTCCCCTGGGTACGGTAGCATTT
Source organism: Balneolaceae bacterium (assembly GCA_007132385.1). Taxonomy (GTDB): domain Bacteria; phylum Bacteroidota; class Rhodothermia; order Balneolales; family Balneolaceae; genus SLOU01. The sequence goes on from SLOU01000042.1 coordinate 3,814, forward strand.
GATGCGGATTCAAAAGAACGTTTGGGAGAGATTACCGAGGATGCAGAGAAAATCATTATAGCTAAAGGGGGCAAAGGAGGCCTCGGGAACTGGCACTTTCGCAGTTCTACGAATCAGTCACCGCAACACGCACAGGAAGGAGAAAAAGGTGAAGAGCGAGTGGTAGAGCTTGAACTGAAACTGATAGCTGATGTGGGATTGGTTGGCTTTCCGAATGCCGGAAAAAGCACCCTGCTTTCTGCGATGTCGGCAGCCAAACCGAAAATTGCTGATTATCCATTTACAACTCTAGAGCCAAATCTTGGAGTAGTTACGTCTTCCGATTATCGCAGTTTTGTGATGGCTGATATACCCGGCATTATTGAGGATGCTCACCAGGGAAAAGGGCTGGGATTACAGTTTTTACGACACATTGAGCGGAATAAACTGCTGCTCTTTATGGTGAGTTGTCAGGGAGATATCAACCAGGAGTACCAGGCGCTGCTGCATGAATTGAAGGAATACCGGGTCGATCTGCTCGACAAGCCACGTGTTCTGGCAATTACCAAGATGGACTTAAAAGAGAATTACCGGATTGAGCAAAAAATAAAAGTTGACAAAAACGTACCTGTAATACATATTTCATCAGCTACAGGTCACAATATTGACCTTCTTAAGGAGACGATTTGGACTAAACTTCAGGAGATTGAGGAGGAACAACCATCATAGAGAGCTTATTGCACTTACACTTATACCCGGGCTTGGTAAACAGAGAATCAAGCAGCTGCTGAACCACTTCGAATCGGCCGGTGATGTTTTTCGTGCCGGTGTTCGGCAAATACGTCAGGTTGAGGGCTTGGGAGAAGCTATTGCAAATCAAATCGCTACGTTCAAACAATGGAAGCTGGTTGACGATATAATGCGTAAAACAAAGAGAGCCGGTGCCAGACTGGTTTCATATACCTGTATTGAATACCCGGCACTACTGAGGCAGATTTATGATTCACCATCTTTGCTTTGGGTAAAAGGAGATGTAAACATTCTGTCAGATCCCGGTATAGCTGTTGTCGGAACTAGAAGCCCGGATCGCTATGGCCGTGAACAGGCTGAGATATGGAGCAAAAAACTGTTGGGACAAGGCTTGACGGTTACAAGCGGGTTGGCATATGGAGTGGATACTTTAGCTCACAGGACAGCATTGAAATACAATGGCCGTACCATTGCAGTCCTTGGATCGGGCATAGACTGGATTTACCCGGAGAGAAATGGAATTCTCGCCCGGAATATCATCAAAAAAGGGGGTGCGGTTATTTCTGAATTCCGCCCCGGAACTAAACCGGATGCCGGCAATTTTCCGGTTCGTAACCGGTTGGTCAGTGGCATGAGCTTTGGGGTATTGGTGATTCAATCCGGTGTCAAAGGTGGAAGTATGATTACAGCAAGGTCTGCACTGGATCAGAACCGTGAAGTTTTTGTGGTCCCTCATAATCTGAATCAGGAAAAAGGGGAAGGGAACAACTATTTGATTCGAACCGGCCAGGGGAAATTGATACAGAATACAGACGATATCATCAATGAGATATCCTATCAACCCTCAGAAACCAAGGCTGAAGTGATAAAGGATATCCCCGAATGGCGGACGATGAATCTGCCGGAATTTCAGAAGCAAATTTGTGGGTATTTGGCAAATGGCTCGCTGCATATTGACCTGCTTGCTGAGAAATCGGGGAAACAGGCACAGGATTTGTTGCCGGAGTTGCTGGAGCTTGAAATAAAAGAGATCGTTTTCCAGGAGGCCGGAAAGTATTTTGGTTTGAAGTAGCAAACCACCCTGTTCTTGTTGTATCTTTCAATTGATATGTTTCGAATCGGAGATACCATATTATCAGAAGATATAGCCCTGTCGAAATTTGCCTGTAATGTATCGAAGTGCAAGGGGGCGTGTTGTGTTGTCGGGGAGTCAGGCGCACCTGTTTCGAAAAATGAAATTCCGGCTTTGAAAAAAGCCTACAAAAAACTGAAAGAAGAGCTCAGGCCGGAAGCCATTGATACTGTGGAAAAAAAAGGATTGATCAGAGGAAACAACAAGGATGGATACGAGATAAGTTGTGTAAATGAAAGAGAGTGTGTTTTTGTTGATTATACCGATGAAGGTGTTGCCGAATGTGTTATACAACGGGCTTATTTCCGGAATAGATTCAGCTGGGAGAAACCGATTAGCTGTCACCTTTATCCGCTGAGATTGAAGAAAATTACCGGAATGGAATATGCAAACTTTGAATACATTCCGGATATGTGTTCTGCAGGATGCGAAAAGGGTGAGAATTCTGGCATCTATCTGTCTGAATTTTTGAAGCCTGCCTTGATTCGGCGTTATGGAGAAGATTGGTATATTGAGTTTGAAGAAGCTTGTAATAAGCTGCGAAATGGATCGGATTGATGCAAAAACAGAATCAAAGTCAAAGCCAAAGACTGAGCCAGTCCCAGAAATTGCAGCAGAAACTTTCGCCGCAGCAGATTCAGTATATCAAGCTTCTGCAGTTGCCAACAATTGGCCTTGAACAGCGGATCAAGGAAGAGCTGGAACTGAATCCGATCCTTGAAGAAGCCTCATCCGAAGAAATAATGGAAAGTACTACGGAGATCGAGGAGGATTTAGATCAGCGGGAGGAGGAAGACCCGGAGAGGGCATCTGTGGAAGAGAATGAACCGGATCCCGTGGATGAAAATGAGGAGATCGACTGGGAATCCTTTTTGCATAATACAGAATACGACGGACAGGGTTATGGCGGAGGCAGTTTCTCCGGTGAAGAATGGAAGGATCTGCCGAATCCATACCACGAAACTCTGCTTGAGGAACTGGAAAGCCAGGTCTCTTTGCTCGATCTGGATGAAACAGACAAGCTGATTGCCGATCAGATCCTTGGATCTCTGGACAGCGATGGTTATTTTAGAAGGGATCCGGAAGCTGTTGTTGATAATATTTCTTTTAATCACGGTGAGCTTACCAGTGCGAAGCGAGTTGATGAAATTCGAAGAATGATTCAACAGCTTGAACCTGTCGGTATTGCCTCAAAGGATCTACGGGATTGTTTAATCGCCCAGTTGCAGGCACGCGATAAGGATGATAGAATGCATCAGCTCGCGGTCAAACTTCTCGAGGAAGAATGGGAAGCATTTGAGAGAAAACATTTTTCAAAATTGAAAAAAAAGCTGGACTTGAATGATTCAGAGCTGCGGCAGATTTTTGATTTGATTAAGGGGCTTGATCCCAAACCCGGATCCGTTGGAACCCCTGGCGAGGATTCTGTTCAGTATATTGAACCTGACTTTGAAGTCTACTTTGTGCCGGGGAAGAATGAAAAAAATGGTGAGAAAGACGGAGAGTTTGTAATCCGGCTTAACCAGCGGAATGTACCTTCCCTTCGAATATCTCCACATTACAAAGAGATGTGGAACGACCTGAAGAAAAAGAGAGAAGGAGGGGAAACCAAAACCTTTATCAGGGATAAAATTGAGTCGGCTCAGTGGTTTATCGAATCTATCCGTCAGCGGCAGCAGACCTTGCTGAAAACCATGCGGACAATCGTGACCCTTCAGGAGGAGTTCTTTAAACACGGAGACGGATTAAAACCGATGATTCTGAAGGATATTGCCGAGAGGATAAACCTGGATATATCCACAATTTCAAGAGTAGTAAATGGCAAATATGTACAAACCGGCTTTGGTGTTTTTGAATTGAAATACTTTTTCAGTGAGGGTTTACAGACCGAAAGCGGGGAAGAGGTATCCAGCCATGAGGTCAAGAGAGATCTTGAAGAGATGATTAAAAATGAGGATAAAGATAATCCGTTGAGTGATCAGCAACTGACAAAAAAGTTGAAAGAAAAAGGCTATAAAGTGGCACGTCGAACTGTAAGTAAATACAGGGAGCAGTTGAATCTGCCTGTAGCCCGCCTTCGAAAACAGCTCGTCTGAGATACCCGAAACAATCAGGGTAAAGCCAAAGCCAGACGAATGGGTTCAGTAACAGGAGGATAGATAAAAAGCAAAATAAAAAAACCGGTAATTAAAATCGTATGCAAACCGAGTGTTACCAAAATATACAGAACCCGGTACTTTCGAAGGTAACGGGTAATACTGATGGCTGATAATTTGAAAGCGATGAACCATATCAGTACAAAAAGAATGGAAAAGGTTGCGATCCAGAATGAAGAGCCTTCAGACAGGTAGATGGTCAGCAGTATCAGGACAACCGGCAGGTTCAATTGTAATGGCCAACTGTATAAGGCTAAAATCTGTTTAAAATTTGTCCTTTTATTTGTGAAATGTAGCCATATTATTGATAGAAATTGCAAGATGAGGGCGAACACAACCCCGAACATAAAAAATGAGCTACCTCCAGTCCCAAAAAGAAAAAGCACTGGAAAATAAGTCTGCAGAGCTTGCTCTCCCAGGCCGGTAAAAAATGAATTGTAAACTATGTAGGCTGTGATACCAGACAGGACCGAATGCTGAAAAAACAGGATTAATCCGGGTATAAAAGGACGGAGCCGGTTTTCAAGGAGGTCTTCGGTAAAAAAGTTGAACATTGTAAAATACCTGAATACAGATCGCTGGTACATGGCACTGTTGCGAAATAAAAGCAAATAACTCCCTGCCAATAACACAAATAAAATAACAATCCAGTTTGGGGCTATTGACTCCGGCACAGTAGCAGGCTCCGGAAGGATGACACGACTGTCAACAGAATAGGTGTGAAGTGCGTTTTTTAATGGTTCGTAGGCTTCAGTCTGCTCCAATAGCCAATTAAGGGGTATTAAAACCAGAGACTGTACTCTATCGGCCTGTCTTTCAAGGATGAATTTCAGGTCTTTAATGGTTTCCAGTGAATTATCAGCCGGTGAAAAGTGAATAACTTCGGCAGTTGCCGGATGCCTGTCCCGGCCGGTGTCATATATGGATCGGAATGAAAATGACCCTGGATATTGCTCACTTTCTTTAAAAGCCGTCGTGTAATAAAGAGACGGGCTGTTATCGGATGTGTCCGACACCATGTCATAGTAGTTTTCCAAGAGAGAGACGGATATTGCCGATCGGTCGTCAGGATATTTAAATAAACCAAAGGCAGTTGCCCTGTTGCCTAATTCCTGCCTGTAAAATTGAATAAGGGTTTGATCTTCCTGTAGATACAGGCTGTCGTTTTTTGCGAGAAAGTGAGGAGTAACAAAGGGGCGATTTTGCCTGACAAATAGAAAAAGGTTTGACTCGCGAATAGCGTTGAGAGAATGGTCGGGCAGAAAATCACTTACTTCGACAATTCGAATGCCGAGCTCTTCCAGTCTGGAAATAAGTGCAGCATCCAGTTCCTGATGATTGCCGGATTCCAGGTAAACACCAAGCAAACTTTCGTTTTCTTCATTTTGAAGAGAGTTGGAGCCAGAATCGACAGTGATCAAACCGGCCACAAGCAGGGAGGCCTGTAAGATCGCAATGAAAAAGTTCAAATGATTGGGTTATTTGATTTCAACGGTTTTTTCAATTGGCAGATCCCGGGTCTCCTTAAAACTGGAAAGTACGATGTTGGACTTAGTGCCTTTTATCCCTTGCCATGACTGTATGCGGGATAAAAATTTCTCGAAAGATTCGGTATTTTTGGTTCGTACTTTCAAAATATGTGATCCGTCTCCGGTAATGGAATGGCATTCGAGAACTTCCGGTTCTTCAATCACCCGTTCAACAAATTTGGGATAATTTTTTGACCCGTCTACTTCAACAAAGATAAAAGCTGTGATATCAAAATTGAATTTTTTTGCATCAAGAAGTGCTACATAATTTTGAATCAATCCCCGTTCCTCGAGCTTGCGCATTCGCTCCGATACCGATGGAACCGATAAATGCACAATTTCAGAAATCGCATTTCTTTGTGCTCTGCCGTTTTTTTGCAGATGTTTTAGTATGGTAATATCAATTTCATCAAGTATAATGCTCATTGGCCTCTAATTAACCTAAGTTTTCTAATTAATCGTTAAAATATCTTAAATAAATTAGGAATTCAATACCTTAAAATAATTTTATGGTTTATAGATAGGGGAAGGACTTGTATCTTTGCAGTTATCAAAAATCCAATGGAATAAAATCAACGTAATACAAATATACTATGCTTGATATCAATTTTATCAGGGAAAACAGGGATACTGTGATAACCGGTATGAAAGACAAGGGTGAGAAGGAGACAGAGGTCGTAGACAAGGTTTTAGAGGCTGATCAGCGATGGAGGACCCTGGTAACGAAAGTCGATCAACTGAGATCTGAGAGCAATGAAAAGTCAAAAGAGATCGGAATCCTGATGAGCCAGGGAAAAAAAGAAGAAGCTCGAAAACTGATCAATGAAACAACCGGCTATAAAGCCGATATCAAGGAAGCTGAAAAGGAAACGGAAGCAGCTAAAAATGAAAGAGACGAGTTACTTCTGAAGATACCGAATGTGCCTCATGAGTCGGTACCAGTTGGCTTCTCTGAAGAAGGTAACCAGGTGTTTGGGAGTTGGGGTGAGCCGAATCAAAAGGATGGACTAAAGCCTCATTGGGAGCTTGCGGATGAAAATGACTGGATCGATTTCGAACGCGGAGCCAAGGTGACCGGAGCGGGATTTCCTTTTTATATCGGCCCGCTTGCACGATTACAACGGGCATTAATCAACTTTTTTATCGATGAAGCCCTTGCTGAAGGGTATATAGAGATTCAGTCCCCATATTTTGTGAATGAAGATTCTGCACGGGGAACCGGCCAGATCCCCGACAAAGAGGATATGATGTATGTGATTCCTCGAGACGGGTTTTTTACCATTCCGACGGCTGAAGTTCCTGTGACAAACTTCCACAGGGACGAGATTTTTTCCATGGATCAGTTACCTGTCAAATATGTGGCATATACTCCCTGCTGGAGGCGAGAAGCAGGCTCTTATGGTAAGGATGTGCGAGGCCTGAACCGGCTGCACCAGTTTGACAAGGTGGAACTTGTCAAAATTGTACGTCCCTCGGATTCGTACGAAGAGCTTGAAAATCTGAGATCGTATGCCGAATCGTTGCTTCAAAAACTGGAATTGCCATACAGAACCTTGTTGATGTGCACCGGTGATATGGGTTTTACCCAGAGTAAAAAATATGACCTGGAAGTTTGGAGCCCGGGCCAGAAAAGATGGCTGGAAGTGAGTTCATGTTCCAATTTTACCGATTTTCAGGCAAGGCGTATGATGCTCAGGTTCAAAAATGATCAGAAAAAAATAGAAATTCTACACACCTTGAATGGATCCGGACTGGCACTGCCCCGTGTTGTAGCAGCACTGCTTGAGACATATCAACAAGCAGATGGAGAAGTTGCGGTCCCGGAAAAGCTTCAGCCCTATATGGGGCGGGAAGTGCTTTAAGTTGAATGTCAAAAATTGAAGGGGATACAAAAACATAAATCTGCATTCTTTACAATTTTCGATAGCAAGAAACCTGTAAGAGCGTATTTATAGAAATTATATCATAATCTGTAGATTTGCTATCAGTCATTTTTGGCAATAATCCAGACAGCATGTACGATGCCGGGAACATACCCCAGGATAGTAAACAAGATATTTAACCAGAATGCACCACGTACTCCAACCGTCAGAAATACACCCAGGGGTGGAAGGATGATGGCGAATATGATTCGTAATATACTCATGGATACCGGGCAATAGTTTTATTTATATGTGATATTCACTCATTTTATTAATAATATTAAGGTATTATTGATTATAGTTTAAATAAATCATAGATCTGTATCTTATTGGTTAATTGGTGTTGAAATTATGATTACAGAAGAGTACGATTCAAATAGTCATTACGATGAAATGTTTGCCCCGGATGGGTCTTGCCGGCCTCATTATGATAGATTTCATGAGATGCTACAGAATACATCAATTGAAAGGCTTAGGCAATTGCAGTTTACGACGGATAAAGCGCAGATGGCCATGGGAATGACTTTCAATGTATATCATGACAAACAGGGAGTTGAAAAAATTCTTCATCTGGATATTATCCCCAGAATCATCAATGCATCGGAATGGGAAAAAATTGACCGGGGGCTCAGACAGCGGATTTATGCTTTGAACCTGTTTTTGGAGGATCTCTATAATGATCAGAAAATATTGAAGGATAAAATCATACCCGAAGACCTGATTTATTCCTGCCCGGGATATCTGAAACCTTGTATCGGGCTCAATCCACCGAAAGGGATCTGGTGTCATATTAGCGGAACTGACCTTATTCGTGATCGGGACGGGGAGTTTTATGTTTTGGAAGATAATTTACGTTGTCCTTCCGGAGTTTCCTACCAGCTTGAAAGCAGGGAATTAATCAAGCGGGTATTTCCGAACCTGTTCAGCAAGCTTGGGGTTGCGCCGGTTTCGGATTATCCGATCCGGTTATTGAATATTCTGGAGTATTTGTCTGAAAAAACCAATCCGGTAGTGGGTGTCCTGACCCCCGGTATCCACAATTCTGCTTATTTTGAACATTCCTATCTGGCACACGCAATGGGTGTTGAACTGGTCATCGGACAAGATTTGGTAGTGAAAAATGACATGGCCTACATGCAGACGACATCCGGACTGAAACAGATCGATGTTCTCTACAGAAGGATTGATGACACGTTTCTTGATCCGGAAGTTTTTAATCCGGAATCGATGCTTGGTGCCCCGGGTTTATTCAGCGCTTACAAATCCGGAAATATTGCTTTGGCGAATGCCCCCGGATCAGGAGTAGCCGACGATAAAGCGGTTTATGCCTATGTGCCCAGAATTATCCGGTATTACCTTGATGAAGAGCCTATTATACCGAATGTGCCCACTTATTTATGTAGTGAAAAAGAGGATCGGAAATATGTTCTCGAGCATCTTGAAGAGCTGGTTGTAAAAGAGACGAATGCAGCAGGCGGGTATGGGATGATGATCGGGCCCAGGGCGACTGCCGGCGAAAGAAAGAAATTCTCCAGGCTCATTCAGGAAGATCCCAGAAATTATATAGCTCAACCGACCCTTTCGCTCTCGACCGTACCGACTCTTGCCGATGATATGCTGGAGCCCAGGCATGTCGATCTCAGACCTTATGTGTTGTATGGGAAAGAGCCAGAAGTAATTCCGGGTGCATTTACACGGGTGGCATTAAGACGGGGTTCTCTGATTGTTAACTCATCCCAAGGAGGCGGAAGTAAAGATACATGGGTATTACAACATTAAAATAAGGTGAATGAATATGTTAAGCAGGGTAGGAAACTCTATATATTGGCTTGGCAGGTATCTTGAACGATCTGAAAATTATTCCAGGTTTATTGACGTGAATTTTAATTTGATGCTCGACCTTCCTCCCGATGTAGAAGAGCAATGGGAACCTTTAATACGGGCAACCGGAGATTATGAGCTGTATATGGATCTGTATGAAAACTTTGATCGACACACAGCGATCTACTTCCTGGCTTTTGATGAAAAAAATCCGAATTCTCTTTATGTATCTATTTCCAATGCAAGAGAGAACGCTCGTGTTGTAAGGGAGCATTTGACGAAATAAAGCTGGGAGAAATTGAATGAGTTGTATCTGTTTGTCAAAGAAGGAGCTCAGAATGAAGTTTGGAAAAGAGAAGATTCGACCCGGTTTTTTATGGATGTCAAGTATAGTATTCAGCTGCTATATGGCATTGCGGACAACAGTGTTGCACGAACCGATGGCTGGTATTTCAGTCACCTCGGTCAGTATCTGGAGAGGGCAGATAAAACATCCCGAATACTGGATGTTAAGTATCATATTTTACTTCCATCGGTAGATGAAGTGGGTTCGCCACTCGATTTTTTACACTGGACAGCCCTGCTGAAATCGGTTTCGGGTTTCAATATCTATCGCAGATTTTATGGTAGAATAGACCCGGTTCGAATCGTTGAGTTGTTGGTTTTAAACAAATATTTTCCGCGATCCATTTTTTTCTGCCTTACCAATGCGGAAATCTGTTTGAGAAAGTTGTCGGGTACATCCGGAAAGGGGTACAGCAATACGGCCGAAAAAAAATTAGGGGCTCTTCAGTCGAGGCTCGAATACCAGGATGTGAACGACGTGATCAATGAAGGATTGCACGAGTACCTGGATGGATTACAGGTGGAAATAAACAAGATTTCGGATTCTATTCACGATAATTTCTTTACCTTGAACAAAACGTTTGTCAATCAACATAATTCGCAGGAATGACCTATTGTCTCGGTTTAAAAA
>SLOU01000225.1 GCA_007132385.1 Balneolaceae bacterium
ATGCCTGGCCCAAATGCTTATACCATACTCAGCAGCTTCTTCTACTTGCTGCCGGGCATGATCAAGGTCCCAAATACCATCATCATTGGATCTGGGCGAACGTGGATTTATATGAAAAACGCCGTGACGTGCAAAATATTCAAGATTTTCCTTTGTTGTTCCACTGCGGCTTTGACAACCCACTTTCATCAGAGGCTTCTTTACGTCCATGGAGTCTTTTGCGTCTTTCTTTGCAGATACTGAACTTCCCATTCCCAATGTAGCAGCACCTACAGAACCGGCGGTTAAACTTTTTATAAAGTTTTTTTTTTTCATATGTACAATTTCCCGTTATATTAATTTTAATTTAAAATTTAAAATGAAACCTCATAAACTGGTATATTATAAAATAAATAATCCTCTTAATACAAATCATTCTATAATACCAGTCCGAGAGAGAAAAGCTTTTAAACTTGCCAAGAAGGTAGCCTAATTTTTCTAACTCACCAGCAGCGATGGTTCCCTTTTTATGAGAAGCCAATTTTAGTCTTATTGAATAATGAGAGGATTGTCTATATTCCTACAGTAATTAATTCCAAATTAAATTATCAACAACCATTGAGAATGTAATATCTTTATATTTCAATGCCAAATTTTTCACCTTTTCCAAAGGCTTCCCGGTTAAATATCCGTGATATATTGTACTTGGACCTTCGTAATGAAAAGCCCTTTTTTGAATAACGGATTGTTTCATGAAAATATTTTGATGAAACAATCCGTTCAACAAACCAGTCTTGAACTGATAAATCATCGTATTATATTGTCAGTGGTATAAGGTGAATCATCCTCTTTCCGAAACAGTAAAATGAGTAATTGAATTCAACTCAATAGCTTGCAGAAATTGTGGTATTGTAACAGCTCAAAATGGTAAATAATCAAAGACTTATTAATGGCATCCAGAATTGAAATACCTATAAAAGGAATGGATTGTGCAGGTTGCGTTAAAAGTGTAAATCAGGCTATCGAGCAAGTTCCGGGTGTAAAAAGTGTAGACGTACTTTTATCTGCTGAAAAAGCTCTTATCGAGATTGATTCTCCGGAGTTAATCGAGGAAATTGAAAAAGTTATTGTGAAAGCCGGATACAGGGTACCTGATTCTAAAAATCGGGATTCATCCGGTGAAACTGAAGCAGATGAATTTGAAGTTCTAAGACAAAAAGCTCTGCGTTTGTTCGGTATTGTATTTGGCGCAATTCTACTCATTGTTGTTGCCGGTGAATGGTTTGGACTTTTTGATTCGGTTACCGCTTTTATACCGTTTGAGTTGGGGGTAGTGCTTGTATTACTCATGGGCTATCCTGTCTTTAGAAAAGTAGTTTTATCTGCCATGCAAGGTAATGTCACAGTCCATGCACTTATGACTGTGGGAGCTTTGGCTGCATTGATTGCGGGAGAATGGGTTACATCTGCAATCGTTGTTTTTTTCATGCGAACAGGCGACTTTATCGAAACCTATACTACCAATAAAGCCCGAAACGCTGTACGCTCGCTTACAGACATTGCACCTAAAACCGCATGTGTTATACGAAATGGGCAGGAAACGGATATTCCAATTTCAGAAGTACGGACTGGTGACAAAATAGTAGTTCGGCCGGGTGGACAAATACCGGTTGACGGCGTGGTTTTAGAAGGATATGCAACCGTAAACCAATCAGCTATTACCGGGGAGTCGATGCCGGTGGAGGTTGAATCCGGTTCATCTGTTTATGCAGCAACGATTGCAGAAGGTGGCCGACTATTGGTTAAAGCAAGTGCTGTAGGCCGTGATTCCACATTCGGCCGTATTATTCGGATGATCGAAGAAGCTGAAACGAGCAGGGGACCCGTACAAAGGTATGCAGATCAATTCTCAGCATGGTATCTGCCGGTTGTAGCTTTAGTTGCGGTAATAACCTATCTGCTCAGTCGGGATTTAATGGCTACGGTTGCTGTATTGGTAGTCGCTTGTTCATGTGCATTTGCACTTGCCACTCCTATAGCCTTACTAGCCTCAATTGGTTCCTGTGCAAAAAAAGGGTTGCTCATCAAAGGGGGGAAATATCTGGAAAAACTGGCTAAAGCTGATGTACTTCTTATTGACAAGACAGGAACACTCACTTTTGGTCAGCCGGAAATTACGGATATTATTCCTCTGAATGGTCTTTCAAGTGGCGAGTTACTTATTTATGCAGCTAGTACGGAACAGTATTCAGAGCACCCACTGGCCCGTGCAGTCATTGAAAAAGCCAGGAACCTGAATCTGGTCTTGATAAAACCGGATCAGTTTGAATCTATGCCCGGTGTAGGTGTTAAAGCGGTTATTGATGAATCCGTAATCACTGTTTCCAATTTGCGTAATACCAATACCAATATAGATCAAAAGGTTATCGACAAACTGGAAAAACAGGGGAAAACCCTGATGTTAATACAACAGAATTCAATTCCGGTTGGATTATTGGCTGCACGTGACAAGGAACGCAATGAAATTGGTGCCGCTCTGGATATGGTGAAAGAGCTTGGTATTAAAAAGATTGAACTCTTGACCGGTGATAACAAAGAGGTAGCTAGTTCATTGGCAGATAAACTCAACATCGATTTTCGTGCTGAATTGTTACCTGAGGATAAAATTAGGATCGTAAAACAATATCAGGAAAAAGGACACACTGTTGTCATGATAGGAGATGGAATTAATGACTCCCCTGCATTAGCCCAGGCAGATACCGGGATCGCTATTGGTACGACCGGTACCGATATCGCAATTGAAACCGCACATATAACATTGATGCGTGATGACTGGTTGTTGATACCTGAGCTGATACGTACAGCTCGTAAAACAATGAATGTAATTAAAGGTAATTTCGGATTTACAACTCTATATAATGTCGTTGGACTCACCCTGGCGGCTTTTGGTTTTCTACCACCCGTATTAGCAGCTGCGGCACACTCATTACCAGACATCGGCATCTTGTTTAACTCTTCAAGATTACTTGAACGGTAAAAGCAATATCAGATCCATCTTTATAGTCTGTCTGTTCAATGAATGAACAATGTTAACCCAGTGATTCTGATATTTATTTTTATCAGGGAAAAAACTGACTACTAAAGGTTTTGTTTGTCTAATTGCTCATGTGCATAGTTTGCAGCTCTGGCTGTTAATGCCATATAAGTTAGAGATGGATTTTGACAGGCATTTGATGTCATACAAGCACCATCAGTCACAAACACATTTGGAACACTATGAACCTGATTCCATCTGTTTAGCACAGATGTTTCGGGGTCATGTCCCATTCTTGCCGTACCCATTTCGTGGTTACAGCTTCCGAGGCCTCCTGAATTGTCGAATGTGGTAATATCATCAAATCCAGCTCGTTCAAGCATTTCAGCAGCATCATTTTTCATATCAACCCGCATACTGTATTCGTTTTCTTTAAACGAACAATCAAAAACGACCGTTGGTTGACCCCATTGGTCCAATTTTTCATAATCGAGCCATATTCTGTTCTTATGGTCTGGTAACATTTCCCCGAATGCACTCAATCCCATTGTCCATTTACCCGGTGTGGATACAAATTCTTTTAGATCTTTGCCAATTGCGTGTTCTCTTATCGCTCTCCACCATCCTTCACGGCTAGCACGGCCTCGAAAACCAAAACCACGAAGATAATTTCTCCTGTCGTTTCCAATATTTCGAAATCGGGGAATATAAAATCCATTAGGATTACGTCCCCAATAGTATTTATCTTCGAAACCATCAAATGTACCAGATGCACCAACACGGAAATGATGGTCCATCAGATTATGGCCAAGCTCTCCTGAATCATTGCCTAACCCATTTGGAAAACGATCAGATTTTGAATTCAGCATGATGAGAGTGGTATTAATACAACCGGCATTTAGAAAGATAATTTTGGAATAGTACTCATTCATAGTTCCGGTTTCAGCATCGATAACTCGTACACCAACAGCTTTCTTCAGCTCCGGATCATAGATAATTGAATTAACTATGGAGTGAGGTTGTAATGTCATATTACCTGTTCGTTCTGCAGCAGGCAGTGTGGATGAATTGCTACTGTAATAAGCCCCATATGGGCAACCACGGTTACACAAGTTTCGATATTGACAGGCACCGCGACCTTGATGAGGCTGAGTCAGGTTTGCCACCCGGCCAGGTGTTAGTACCCTGCCTTCATAAAGTTCAAGAAATTTATTCCTTGCATACTTTTCCAGACAATTCAATTCCATAGGAGGCAGAAATTTACTGTCAGGTAACTGATCCAACCCTTCCGGCTGACCACTTATACCGGCAAATTCTTCCACATAGTTATACCAGGGTTCAATATCTTCGTAACGAATCGGCCAATCGATAGCGACCCCTTCCACAGCATTTGCCTCAAAGTCCATTGGGCTGAACCTGTAACTTTGACGGCCCCAAACAAGGGATCGGCCACCGACATGATAACACCTTAGCCAATCAAAACGCTTCATCTCTTCATATGGCTGAACCGAATCTTTGATAAACCAGTGCTTGGTAGATTCCCTCACTGTAGTGACTCGATTCGTTATTTGATATTTCTTCGATTCTTCGTCCGTAAGCCGATCACCACGGGGCAACTCCCACGGATCTTTATTCATAGTAGGATAATCTTCTACATGCCTGACGTTTCGTCCACGTTCAAGAACAAGAGTATGTAAACCTTTTTCCGTTAACTCTTTGGCCGCCCAACCTCCACTCATACCGGTACCTACAACAATTGCATCATAGGTATTTTGTTTTTTTGCATGTATGTTAAGGTTCATAAATAAAGTAGAATTTGAAATAACGGATAGTTCAATATAGAATATTCACAAAAGTGAATAATTACATGAATTATAAATTAATTTACAATATGAGCTGGGATACACAAACCGGCAATGGCGCATTAATCTCGTTGCCCGTGTATGTCAATTCACCGGTAGATTCATTCCTTCTGAAAATAACCACATTATCATCATCCCTGTTAGCTACAAAAACAAATTCACCATTTTGGTCCATCAAAAAATTACGCGGATGCCCTCCCCTGGTAGATTCATGGCCAACCAGCTCTAACATTCCAGTTGCTTCATCAATAGAATATATAACTAAACTGTCGTGACCTCTGTTCGTTGCATACAAGAACCTTCCATCCGGTGAAACATGTATATCAGCCGCTGTATTATTATCTTCAAAATAATCTGGCAGCATTTCCAATCGTTGAATTTGTTCCAGCGCACCATTGTTTTGATCAACACTTAAAACCGCTACTGTTGAACTTAGTTCTTCAACTGAATAGGCAAATTCACCCCCGGGATGAAACGTAAAGTGCCTTGGACCAGCTCCTGGCGAATTTTCAAAATAAGGAATCTCAGCAGGAGTTAATTCACCAGTATCCTGATTTACTGCATAGATTTTAATCTTGTCGATACCCAGGTCAGAGACATACAAGAATCGTCCATCCGATGAAGGATCAGCTGCATGCACATGTGGACCTTGCTGCCTGGAGTGGACACTACTACCTTCATGTTGAACTGAATCAACAGGCCCTTCAAGACTACCATTTTCATCAATCCGAAATACACTCAAATTACCAGAACTATAGTTAGACACATAAACAAATCTCCCCATGGGATCAACACTAATATGGGCAGGTCCTCGGCCACCGACTGACTGATTGTTGACAAAACTGAGGTTACCGTTCTCAGGATTAATACTAAATGCACTGACGGTTTGATAATCACTGTCGTCAGAATATGAATCGCTACTTATCGAATAAAGAAAATTGCCATCCGGGTGTATAGCCTGAAAACCGGGGCTTTCCATGTCACTTATCGTTTGACTGAGTGTAAATTGTACTTCATCCCGGTCAAACTCATATACAAAGAGCCCTCCATCTTCACTGTCGGCAAAAGTACCAACATATATAAATTCACGCGAATCAGGTTGATCCGAACAACCCAGGAAGCCAAAAGACATCCCTATAAAAAATATTCCGATACTTTTAATTAAAAAAGACTTTAAAAGTTTTGTGTTATTCATTATAAATGTAGTTTAATATTAATTGTATGTTGCAATGTAAAATTTAATTCGAAGATATATTGAATAGTTGATTAAGTTAATAATCTGAATATGATCCGTCGTCTTCGCGGAAGTACATTCCACGGTGTCTGAATCGTTCATCGCGTAATGCTTCAAAAGCGTCATCGTCCATGTCAACCCCTAATCCTGGTTCGGTCGGCAGTTCAATAAATCCATTCTTCAGAACCAGTGGATTATGAAATAAACCTTCACCACGGTTTCGGCCGCCTTCACATATCATTAAATTCGGTATTGTAGCGCATACGTGAACGGAAGCCGCTACTCCGATAGCCCCACTTCCTGCATTATGAGGGGCAATAGCCATATTATGAATCTCGGCATGATTGGCAAGCCTCTTAAATTCAGATATCCCACCGCTGTGTCGAATGTCCGGTTGAATAATATTGCACAACTCCCGCTCGATCATCTCCATAAAACCCCAACGTGTCAGACTTCGCTCACCGGTTGCAATCGGTATTGTTGACATTTGGGATAACATGCTCAAAGCCTCATCATTGCCCGGTTTAAGCGGTTCTTCTATCCACATCAACCCAAATGGCTCCAATTCCCTCATCATAATTTTGCACATTGGCACACTCAATCGCCGGTGAAAATCAACACCAAAATGTACATCATCTCCAACAGCCTCTCGAACGGCAGCAATTCTTCTGACAGCATTGTCGATCCATTTTGGTGTTTCTACAAACCATGCGGGACCTCCTATCGATGTCTTGATACCACGAAATCCATCCTCAACGGTTCTAAGTGCTGATTCGGCAGCTTCTTCCGCAGAATTACCTCCAAAGCCGGCATACACGAGAACCCTGTCACGAACATTTCCCCCTAAAAGTCGCCAGACAGGCTGTCCCGTTACCTTGCCAAGTATATCCCACAACGCCATATCTATACCACTCATCGCCGACATGATAACGGGCATTTCCTGGGCATATGTTGAGCGATACCATACTTGCCAATGATGTTCGATCCGGAGCGGATCTTTACCTATCAACCAATCGGCAATGTCATTTACAGCCTGTTGTATCGGTCTCCAGTGTTCGTAGTTCATAGGTTCACCATATCCTACGATATCCTGGTTGGTGTATAGCTTGAGATACATGAAACGTCCCCCGGAACTTGGAACCGTCTCAATTCCGGTAACTTTCAATCCACTGGGGTTTGAATTTTGTTCAGGTAATGTTAATCCCATAGCACTGGCACTTGCGCCTATGCCTGCCAGACTAGATGTTTTGAGAAAGTCCCGCCTGTCTATGTTTTTACCTGTTCTATTCCTGGCTTTCATTAGAAATGATTTTAAGGTTGTTTACTCTTTATACTTCATTGACAGACCGCAAGTAATATAATATGGATAACGTCAGAATATAGATACGTTTAAACCATTGAAACCTTCAGCATCTTAACATAATATTTCTGTGAAATAAAGCAACCCATGCATGCTTTTGCATGCATGGGTATGATCACTTTTCAGAAGTATTCAACTTACCCGAAATGAATGGCAAACCCGGGAGCTTTCAGATCAATGGCATGATCCGGATAGGCATCAAATCCATACATCGATTGCAGAAGCGCTTTGATGTAACCATAACAAAACGCAAATGCCTGCCGACCACTTTCCGGATCTTCATGGGAAGGCACATGATCGGGCATCACCATGCCGGCATACCCAACGTCTTTCAGTTTCTCAAGTACACCCACAAAATTCATATCCCCATTGTCGGGAAATACTTCCTGGAAATTGTTCCAACCGCCTTTGATATTCCGGTAATGAACGTTAAAGATCTGGTTTCGTTCACCCATCCATTCGATAATTGGATAGATCTCTTCTCTGGGATTCTCCAAGCCCTCACCTGTGGAGCCAATACAGAAATTAAATCCGTGAGCCGGGCTGTCGTATAATTCTCCAAACTGTTTAATGCCTTCAAAAACATCGGGGCTGTTCCAGCGAGTAATACCACGATAGCCTTCAGGTAGAGGTGGGTCTGCGATATGGCAGCCCATTTTCACTTCATACTCTTCCGCTACAGGAATGATACGATCCAACCAGTATGTGATACGTTCAAACATCTCGTCTCTGTCTACCAGACCCGCTTCATGAGGTTCTTCATGCTGTCCCCTTCTTACAGCTTCTTCATAATTCCAGGTACTGTAATAAACATTACCTCGATTGGGATCCAGTGTGTCCTCATTATTTCCATCTTCATCCAAAACCCGGACAACCGGTAATATCGTTGCATTGTAAAGCAAAAGATTGACACCCGCTGTGGCCGACACTTCTATCATCTGTTGCATCTTCTCAATTTCCCTGTCGCGTTCCGGGCTTTCTCCCAGCATGATGTTTCTCCACAAACGAAAATGACTATTGCCACCGGACAGGTGAAAGGCATCCAGGCTGATTCCATACTTTTCACAAGCTTCTACCTGTCTTCTGGCATCATCCAGGTCCCACCCTACCCCTTCAATTGTTGCCGGTGATCCGGGATCAAAATGGTACACGCCATGACGAGCCTTGAATTGCAGGTTCGACTCGTCTGCCCCTCCCGATTGGCATCCAACAACCATCCTTGGCTGATCCTGCGCACTGGATGATGTGTTTTCTTCTTTTTTCTCGATATTTAATAATGAGGCAACATAGCTTCCCAAAGCAGCTGCACCCATGCTGCCTGCTGTCAGGTGTTTTAAAAAATCCTTTCGTTTCATCATAATATTGTATTTAGTGGTTATTGTTGGCTATTTACTGTAAAATATATGATCCAGTTTTTGAACTAAAAATGATGCCTTCTGTTCTTATCCGTAATGGATCGCAAACCCTGGAGCTTTCAAATCCAGAGCATGATCCGGATAGGCATCAAACCCATACATTAATTGCAGGAGTGCCTTGGTATAACCATAAACAAATGCAAAGCCCTGGTCGTTACTGGCAGGATCATCATGGTCTGGAATATGATCAGGCATGACCATCCCGGCATACCCGACATCTTTCAGGGCTTGAAGGACTCCCACAAAATCCATATCGCCATTGTCGGGAAATACTTCCTGAAAATTGTTCCATCCACCCCGGATATTGCGATAATGAACATTAAAAATCTGGTTTCGTTCACCCAGCCATTCGATTATCGGGTAGATCTCTTCTCTGGGGTTTTCCAGCCCTTCAGCTGTGGTTCCGATGCAGAAGTTAAATCCGTGTGCCGGACTATTGCTTAGCCGGGCAAAACGTTTAATACCTTCAAAAATGTCGGGACTGTTCCAGCGTGTAATCCCACGAAAACCAGCCGGCAGTGGAGGGTCGGCGATATGACAGGCCAGTTTAACTTTGTTCTCTTCTGCAACAGGGAGAATCCGCTCGAGCCAATAGGAAATACGTTCAAACATTTCGTCAATGTCTATCGGTGCGGCTTCGTGAGGTTCCTCATGCATTCCTTGTTCAACAGCCTGCTCGTAATTCCAGGTTCTGTAGGATACATTACCACGATTTGGATCTGGAGTTCCTGAGGTGCGTAATACAGGAAGAATTGTAGCATTATAAAGCAGGAGGTGGACACCCGCCTTAGCAGAAATCTCGATCATTTGTGCCATTGACTCGAGTTCCCTATCACGTTCGGGGCTATTACCAAGCATGATGTTTCTCCATAGGTCAAAATGACTGCCCCCACCAGATAAATGGAAAGCTTCAATTTTGATTCCAAATTTGTCAGCTTCTTCCACTTGTCTCAGGGCAATATCAAGATCCCAGGGTACTTGCTGAAAACCCTCCTCTTCCGGAGTATAAATCCCGGTGTCCAGTTCAATACTGGTTGGTGAACCCGGCCCCATATGATAGACACCATGACGAGCCAAAAACTCAAGGTCTTCAGTGGAGGTACCGGTTCTGCTCTGACAACCCACTACCATTCGGGGCTGATTCACACCTCCACCGGTGTCGTGAATATTACTTTGTTGCTCACGACGATTGGCTCCCACTATTAAGGAACCGAATGTACCTGTCGCAATGGTTTTAATGAAATTCTGACGTTCCATATAAATCTTAATCAAGATTACATTTGCAGAATTTTTAGACGAAGTTCAAAATATTATTACATCAGGACATTTTCTAAATTCACACATTTAATATTCCTTATTCCAATGCACTCCCTACAATCTCCTGTTGATTGTGCGGGAGTCGAATACGACAAATATTCTCTATTACCAGTTAATTGATTTTGCTATAACCGGCATCTGCTCACTCCCCCCCCCATTGCAAGCTATACCCTGGAGTTGTAAGGTCGAAGGCATGGTCGGAATAGGCTTCCATTGAAGCCATAAAGTGACTGCAAAAGCGCTATGATACATCTGTGACCATTATTTATCCGAAATGTAATGTGTATCCTGGTGCTGTAAGGTCAAGAGCACGGTCCGGATAGGCATCAAACCCATACAGTGATTGTAAAAGTGCCTTCGTGTACCCATAGGCAAAGGTGAAACCCTGATCGCGGCTTGCAGGATCTTCATGTTCCGGAATGTGATCGGGCATCACCATACCAGCGTAGCCCACATCCTTCAGTGCTTTTAAAACATGCACAAAATTCATGTCACCATTGTCCGGATACACTTCCTGAAAATTATTCCAGCCACCTTTAATGTTTCGATAATGAACATTAAAGATCTGATTGCGTTCTCCAAGCCATTCAATAATTGGGTATATTTGGTTTCTCGGATCTTCCAACCCTTCCGCAGTCGAACCAATACAGAAATTGAATCCATGGGCCGGGCTGTTATAAAGATTGGCAAATCGCTTAATCCCTTCAAAAACATCCGGACTGTTCCACCGGGCAATACCCCGATACCCTACAGGGGTTGGGGGATCAGCAATATGACACCCCATTTTTACTTTAAATTCTTCGGCTACAGGGATAATCCTGTCGAGCCAATAGGTGATTCTTTCATACAACTCGTCCATACCTACTTCCCCGGCTTCGTGCGGTTCCTCGTGCATCCCTTGAGCCACGGCTTCTTCGTAATTCCAGGTGCTGTAAGAAGAATTGGCTCGATTGGGATCTACAGTTCGTCCCGTTCGTAAAACCGGAAGAATGGTTGCATTATACAACAACAAATGCACACCTGCCTTTGAGGCTATTTCAATTTGATTTTGCATCTGCTCAATCTCCCTGTCACGTTCCGGACTTCTACCCAGCATAATGTTACTCCATATACCAAAATGACTTGATCCGCCAGATAAATGATAGGCATCGATACTGATGCCATAATGATCAGCTTCCTCTACCTGCCTCAATGCATGATCAAGACTCCATTCTTCAGGTACTTGTTGCCCTTCCGACGTAGGTGCACGCGAATCTGTATGATAGACACCATGACGAGCAAGAAATTCCAGATTTTCCCTTGAAGTACCTCGTCGGCTTTGGCAGCCAACCACCATCCGGGGTGAATCTTCATCAATTTCGGTTCTCCAATTTCTGTCTTCCTGGAGCAGGGCTTCTTCTCTTGCACAACCCGCAGCTGCAAATCCAATCGTCGCTGTACCTAAAGTACCTGCTGTAACATTTTTAAGAAAATCTTTCCGTTTCATTTGTAAATTGCATCGTTTAAACCAAATTTAAATTATTTGTAACATAAAGGACATTTTCTAATTCACACATATAATATTTTAATTCCTACGGACTCTCGACAATCTCATGTTTAATGTGCGGGAGTCTCATAATGACAATTATTATCTATTACCAACAAATTGGTTTTGCTTTAACCGGCATCTGCTTACCCCCAATGCAAGGTATACCCGGGAGCTGTCAGGTCAAGGGCATGATCTGGATAGGCATCAAAGCCATAAAGCGACTGCAATAGCGCTTTGATATAGCCGTAGGCATAGGCAAACGCCTGACGACCACTTTCCGGATCCTGATGGCTCGGAACATGATCGGGCATCACCATACCAGCGTACCCCACATCCTTGAGGGCTTGCAGTACCTCCACAAAATCCATTTCTCCGTTATCCGGGTACACTTCCTGGAAATAGTTCCAGCCTCCTTTAATATTGCGGTAATGGACATTAAAGATCTGATTGCGTTCACCCATCCATTTGATAATGGGGATGATTTCCTCTCTTGGATTTCTCAATCCCTCGCCCGTGGAACCGATGCAGAAATTGAACCCATGAGCCGGACTGTCGTATAGCTCGCCAAAACGCTTGATCCCTTCGAAAACATCCGGGCTGTTCCACCGGGTGATGCCCTGGTAGCCTTCAGGGGCAGGAGGATCGGCGATATGACATCCCATTTTCACGTTAAACTCCTCCGCAACAGGGATGATCCGGTCGAGCCAGTAGGTGATACGCTCGAACATCTCGTCGGCATCCACTTCCCCCGCCTCGTGTGGCTCCTCGTGCATCCCAAGCTGTTTGGCCCGCGTATAATTCCAGGTGCTGTAAGAGGAATAACCGCGATTCGGATCCACCGTTCGTTCTGTGCGTAAAATCGGGAGGATGGTTGCATTGTATAACAAGAGGTAAACTCCGCTCTTTGCCGAGACTTCGATTTTTTGCTGCATACGTTCAATTTCCCGGTCCCGCTCCGGGCTTTGGCCCAGCATAATATTTCTCCATAAACGGTAGTGGCTACCTCCGCCCGACAAGTGATAAGCGTCAATGCTGATCCCGTACCTGTCGGCTTTCTCTACGATCCGCAGGGAATCGTCCAGATCCCAACCCTCACCTTCAATCGTTCTCGGTGAGCCGGGATCAAAATGATAGACCCCATGGCGGGCTTTAAACTGAAGATTGTCATCGGCTTCATTACCCGACTGGCAGCCTACCACCATGCGGGGAGTATCCAGATCATCTTTAGGTATGTTCGTCGCTGACGAAGATTCGGCCGTCTTGTTTTCTGCCGGCTTCCTGGATGACCCGGCCAAGCCACCCAAAGCTGCCGCACCCAAAGAACCGGTAGTGATATTTCTAAGAAAATCTTTTCGTTTCATAATAATTATCCTAGCAATTAAGTAATGTACATGAATGGTTAAATTTTGGGATTGGTCATCGCCTTACTCATCCAGCCCCGACAGATGCTCGACCAGCAAAGCAAGAGCACTGTGATCCAGCTCACCATCGCCTTTTGCCAG
Source organism: Balneolaceae bacterium (assembly GCA_007132385.1). Lineage (GTDB taxonomy): Bacteria > Bacteroidota > Rhodothermia > Balneolales > Balneolaceae > SLOU01. The sequence goes on from SLOU01000225.1 coordinate 13,232, forward strand.
CATGGCATCCATATTTGCAGCCACCTGAGCGGATGTATAGAGGGGAACCGAAAACTCCCTTCCAGACTGCAGTGCAATATTCATATCTTTTCGATGCAATTTTATCTTAAAGCCAGCTTTAAAATTTCGATCCAATACTCGTTGTCCATATCGTTCCAAAATTGTGCTTTGTGCAAGTCCACCGAGAAGCGCCTGCCTTACCTTCCCAACGTCAACCCCAGCTTTTTTAGCTAGTGTCAGCGCTTCACCAACAGCTTGTATGGTAACACCGACGACGATCTGATTACAGGCTTTGGTCATTTGACCGGCCCCTGCTTCCCCAATCAATACCGCACTTTTACCCATGATATCAAATAACGGTTTGGCTTTTTGAAATGCCTTTTCACTACCACCAACCATAATGGATACAGCCCCTTCTTCTGCACCTGTTTGTCCACCCGAAACTGGAGCATCAAGTGCTTCCACCTTCTTTTTCTGCATGGCCGCATGTACTTCCCTGGCTGTTGAGGGAGCGATGGTTGACATATCGATAAATACAGATCCTTCACGGATTCCATCCAAGACACCTTCGCTTCCCAGAACAACCTCTTCCACTTCTGGTGAATCAGGTAACATGGTAATTACAAAATCTGACTCTTGAGCGATTTCTTTACAGGTTTTGAAAGATGCAGCACCGGCCTTGACCAGCTCATCCGAGGCACTGTTTTTTTCATATACAGATAAGGAATATCCTGCCTTGATTAAATTAAGCGCCATGGGTTTTCCCATTATTCCCAAACCTATAAATCCTACTTTTGCTTTCGCCATAATGTAAT
>SLOU01000280.1 GCA_007132385.1 Balneolaceae bacterium
GTCGATCCCGGACCCGCATGCACCGTACCGGGGCTGTTTGACTGCATGATTAACATGGACAAACACATTAACCCGGGAATCCAGGTCATATTCAGGTTCATCAAGGATTCCATACACTACGCCGCTGGTTCCGGCCGTCGCGGCAACTTCCCCCGGATTCAACACATTCAGTGAAAAAGCATTATTGGGCTGGTCGCCGGAACGGTAACTGACAGGTATCCCGGTCGGTATATCCAATTCGGCAGCAGCAGACTTACTTACAAAAGACTGAAGCGAAAAGGTCTCTTTTGGAGCTGGAATCACTTCCGGATTTATATCCCAATATTTCAACAATTCGCGGGCAACCCGGTTCTCTTTAAAATTCCAAAGGACACCTTCCGACAAGCCCGAAACGGTTGTATTAACCGTTCCGGAAAGCTTCATGGCAATATAATCACCGGGAAGCATAGCTTTGTCAACCTTTTTAAAATGATCCGGCTCATATTTCTGCACCCAGCGGAGTTTCGAAGCCGTAAAATTACCCGGTGAATTCAGGAAATTTTCCAGGCAATAGCTTTCACCAATATTATGGAAGGCTTCATTTCCAATTTCCACAGCCCTGCTGTCACACCAGATGATAGAAGGCCTCAGTACATTCTGATTTTTATCAACCAGCACAAGCCCATGCATCTGGTATGTAATACCAATTGCATGAACCTGTTTCATTGCAGCAGGATGCTCATCATTCAGTGCGGCGGTAACCCCTTTAATCCCGGCCCACCATTCTTCAGGTTCTTGTTCCGCCCACCCGGAGTGAGGTGCTTTGATCGGCATTTCCGTTTTCGGGTAAGAGGCAATCCCGGCGATTTTTCCCGTTTCAATTTCCAGAAGTGCTGCTTTTATAAAGGAACTGCCGATATCATAACCAATAGTGTACATATGTTTTTAATATTCACTGTATATGTCTGGAAGATTTGGCAATCTCCCTATTCAAATATATGCAATAGATTTATAAATACTATCACAGACATCCGACTATAATTATTTTAAATAATATCATAGTTGTACTAAAAAATCTACGAGCGCTGTGTATTTTTAAAAGCTTTTATTACAGTATTCATGTCACGGCAAATAATCGTCCCAGCAGCAGAGATAACGGCAGCAGCAATAAGACGACAATTCCCATCGTCCATCCGGCAAAACCGGAAGCAATTACAGCATTCAACACAATAAGCGACAGTACTCCCCGCTTGACAGCAAAGCGAATACGATCGGGAACCGGATTGAAAGCGGCCCGGACAAATGCTGGCAAAATCAATATGCCCAGAAATATCAAATATACTACAGCTGTTGCAAGGTGGTATTCTGGTATAGAAAGGGGAAGTGCGATTAAACCGATAAAAACCATACCTAACATAGCCAATGAAGTGATGCCGGCTTTTTTACTACCTCCGTGTACTTCACCCTGGCTGATGAGAGTTATAGCGGCAATATACAATATGGGTATGATCCCCAGAAACCAAACATCCATCAGTACCAACGGCACTATACTTGCACCCAGAAGTAAATTTCCTCCACGACACAACCCCATGAATAGTGGCCCCCACAGGACATCATGTTTCGCCCAGACGTCATACATCAGGACAAACAGCACAATTAGTACGGCCAGACCACCACTGACCGTATTAACCTGAAAAGCAGCAAGGCTTCCTGTCAACAACAGAATGGTTCCCAACAAACCGGCTTCCATACGCGAGGTGCGGCCGCTTGGAACCGGCCGCTCAGGACGTTCTTTGGCATCCAGTTTTGCATCAAAAAAATCATTACATACCACCCCACCCCCATACAATCCAAATGTTGCAAGAAGCAGCCATAGCAGGCCTTGTATTTCAGGGGTTGTGCTTATATCTGCAGCACCGGCTTCCCCTGAAGCATCAACTACTCCCGCAACACTTGCTTTCCATATAGCTCCGGTCACCCCTGCAGCACCGGCTACCCCAACAGCGATCGAGTAACCAGCCAGGATGTCAGCAAAAGCAGTAACGATATTGGCCGGCCTCATCAATTCCAGATAAGCCCGAAGCTTTATCCAGTACTCAGAGAGCACAATGGGGGATGATTGCATCAGAAAAAAATTTAGATTCATGAATTCAGCAGGAGTATCCATGATTTACCATTCACCAGCGTGGTAAATACATAGTCATGGATGTTACATCCTTCATGATTTGATATTACAGAGTGGATCCGCCTTGGCATCTGGCTTTAAAGCGTCGGGCTCATCCTGTTTACAAGTTCATTCTCCGGAATAATCACCGCTACCTATTCAATGATAAGATCATCATCCGATGATTTACTTTCTTTCTTCGATGAAAGTTTACCTCCGGCAGTCTCAACATAAGGGGCATGCCCTCCACGCAATACCGTATTACCGCTGAAGGTTTCCCGCTGGTCTATGAGTGGACGATTCAGCCAATCCTCTTCTTTCATCTGACCGCTTTGAGCATAGGCGTCAAAAGCGTTTTGATAACATACTTTTCTTATGTCATCTTCAACGATTCCCCGCTTAAACATGAGCTTTGCCGTCTTGGGAACACCCAGAGGATCACTTACACCCCAGTCGGCTGCGCTGTTGATAAAGATCCTTTCTGTGCCATATTGCTTGACGATATCAACCATGCGCTCATTCCCCATCTTGGTACCCGGGTATATTGTAAAGGCCGTCCAGAACCCGCGATCCAACACTTCCCTTACGGTCTCCTCATTGTTGTGATCCACTATAACTTTTGACGGATCGAGTCCATGTTCATTACATAAATCCATGCTTCGGATCGTACCTTGTTTTTTATTCCTGTGCGGTGTATGAATCAGAACCAGCATATTCATCTTTTGGGCAAGGTCCAGCTGCTTATGAAAATATTTTTCTTCCATTTCGGTCATATCGTCATAACCGATCTCACCTATGGCTACGACCCCTTCTTTGCCCGCATAGCGCGGAATCAGATTCATGACTTCTTCAGCCAGGGCCTCATTATTGGCTTCTTTGGAATTGAGACCTATGGTGCAATAATGGCAAATACCAAATTGTGAAGCGCGAAAACGCTCCCAACCTACAATCGCATTGAAATAATCTTTCATGGTTCCCGAATTGGTCCGTGGCTGACCCAACCAGAAGGCAGGTTCAATGACAGCTACAACACCGGCCTCCTTCATAGCCTGGTAGTCGTCTGTAGTTCGGGAAATCATGTGAACGTGCGGGTCAATAAACATCATGTCATTAACGTCCATAATTCAGGTTTTTTGTTTTTAAGATTGATAAAGGTTGACAAGATACATAAAACGGTTTCCCGGATTTTAATAATTATTCCGGAGAAAATACCGTTTTTCCTATTTCATCCCATGAATTCAGATTGTTTACTTCTTTAACAAGATGCGCATGCTTATCCAAAACTTTCCCGGCATCTTTTGACTTAGTAAAGGAAAGTGCCAGAATAGCAGCTGACCGGTGAACCGGATCCGGATGATGCAACTCCTTATTCAAATCTTCGATAATGTCACCTTCTGCGTAAGGTCCGACAGCACGCCAAAGTTCGGGCGATATTTCGCGTCCGGCAGACCAGCGCTCGTGGACAAAATCGGCAAGCATTCCCGCCAGCTTTTTATTCACTCTTTTGTCAAAATCATGTATCAAATAAATTTCACTATTGACAAACAATGCTTTAAGAACCATCTGATTCCAGGCTGTTTCATCAAAAAAATCGGCGGGGTAAGGATTTCTGTGAGCAAC
>SLOU01000235.1 GCA_007132385.1 Balneolaceae bacterium
AAGGCTCGCCGAGGCGATGCCGTCCGTGGAAATACAAGAGTTTACGGGAGCGGGACACGCCGTCCACCTGGAGCAGCCAGAGGAGTACGCCGAAGCGATTACCACCTTCGTCCGCAGGCACCCAACATGATTGGGACCATAGTAAGAAGAAAATTCCGCTGGCTGGAATTCCCCATGCCAGCTCATTTTATCACGGCATCAAAATAATCAGGAACCGGCATGCATCATTCCGCTTGAAAAATCTTCTTGTAAATTCATGGGGAACTTTTCTCCTCTTGACATATATCAAGACTATTTCTTGTTATTTATCAATGGAGCAGTGGAAACAACGTGGTAAGTTAGTTGTGAATTAAACTTTTCAACATTAAAGTAATATCACAATGACTACTACAACAAAAACACTATGGAAAATTGACCCGACGCACTCGGAAATCCAATTCAAAGTAAAGCATTTGGTTATCTCAACCGTAACAGGAAGCTTTGGCTCGTTTGACGGACAAATTGAAGCAGATGATAACCAATTCGAAAATGCAGAAGCAAAATTTACTGCTGATATCGACAGCATCTCAACTAATAATAATGATCGAGATCAGCATCTGAAGTCAGATGATTTCTTCAATGCTGAAAAATTTCCGCAGCTCAAATTTGAGTCTGCCAATTTTAAAAAGACAGGTGACGGTGAGTACAAAGTAACCGGCGACCTGACAATCCGTGACGTAACAAAAGAAATTACATTAGACGTAATTCACGGCGGTACGGTCGGCGATCCCTATGGCCAGACCAAGGCAGGGTTTGAGGTTACAGGTTCTATCAACCGAAAAGAATTTGGACTCACCTGGAATGCCGTAACTGAAGCAGGAAACGTGGTTGTAGCAGATAAAATTAAACTACAGCTGAATGTGCAGTTTGTACAGCAATAAATACTAGCTTTATCATTGAATCAAGCGGATATTCTGACCGGAGTATCCGCTTTTTTATTTCCTGATTATCGGCGTACTTTCTGAATGTGAAACGCATAACATGAAGCTATTTATATGTTTGAAAAGCTTAAAGAAAGCATACATGAGCATGTCGAATTAACAGATGAGGAGTGGGAAATGTGCAAAAAGAGTTTCCGGCCCAAGCGAATGCTCAAACGACAATTTCTGCTTCAGGAGGGAGATGTTTGCAGAGATTTAGCTTTTGTAGAGAAGGGGGCGCTATACTCCTATAACGTGGATTCAAAAGGGAATCAGCATGTGATTCGTTTTGCTTTTGAGGGATGGTGGATGGCTAACCTTGAAAGCTTTTTTACCAATACTCCAACCCGTTTAAATATTGAGGTTCTGGAAAACAGTGAACTACTCATCCTGGATAAAGCCAATCACGAAAAATTATTGGATGAATTGCCTGCTTATGAACGTTACCATCGTATTATCATTCAGAATGCGTATGTAGCGCTGCAACAACGCGTTGAAAATGCATTGGGACAGACAGCCGAGGAAAAATATGCCCTCCTGGTTGAACTAAGTCCGGAGTTTCTAAATCGCGTACCGCTGAACCTGGTTGCGTCATACCTGGGGGTTAGCCCCGAGACGTTAAGCCGGGTGCGTGCAAGTTTCCGACGGTAATTTTTAGCTTCTTATTCAAAATTGGGGGATTCTGACTCCTTGATATATATCAAGGATTTTTCTTATCACATATCAATGAGAAAGAAGCGGCTCCGTCCTAACTTTGAAAAAGTAAAATGAAACTTTGAACAAAAGAAATTATGTCACCCATTACCAAACAGACCATTGCGATTATTGGGAGCAGCAGTCCAATTGGCACATTCATTGCCAAAGGGTTGTGTCGTAGCAATTACAGACTGCTTCTTTTTGAAGAGAACTGTGACGATGCCAGGTTGCTGTCTGATGAGATCACCGAGTCTTTTAATGGGACGGATGTTGAGTTTTTGGATTGTTCTCACCAGGCGAGCTGGGAAGCAGATGTTATTATTATCGCTTCTCAGGATTCTGTATTGAAGGAGATCTCCGAAAAAATAAAAGACGTTGTTACACAGAAAACTATAGCAGTAACACTGGACAGTGAAAGCAAAACTGCTCTGAAAGTTGCAGAGTCTTACTTTCCCTATTCAAAAGTAGTCGGAATGATATCTTCCAAAAATGAACCTGATAATATAATTCTGCTCTCAGAGCATACCAGTGCACTGAATATTATTCAGGAAATGCTTTTCCAAACAGACATTAAGACCACAATAAAAGTGCAAACAAACTACTCTGGTGTGCATATACAAACGCCCGGAGTGTAGTTAACAAAACAGGACGTACATATGAATAAATTGGAAAACATCACACCCGAACGACAAACTGAAACGATGGTTATAGATGCATGGTCAGATATCATCTGCCCTTTCTGCTACATCGGAAAACGAAACCTGGAGAATGCCCTTGAGCAGACCGGCTTAACAGGGTTGGTAAATGTGGTGTGGCACAGCTTTGAGCTAGCCCCCGCCGCCCAAACCAACCCCGGTACCACCATTTATGAAGTGCTTGGCAAACGTAAAGGATGGAGCCTGGAGCAGTCAAAACAGATTCACAAGCAGATGGAGCAGAGAGCAAAAGAGTCCGGCCTGGAGTATGATTTTGATCAAACCGTGCCGGCCAACAGTTTTAAAGCTCACCGACTGCTGCATCTTGCCAAAGAACACGGCGTGCAAGACGATGTAAAGGAGAGCCTTCTGAGAGGCTATTTCACGGAAGGAAAACATATTGATGATGAAGTCTATCTTCTTGAAACGGGTAAACATTTTGGGCTGAACGAAGATGAAGTTCGCAACGGCCTGAAGAGCGAATCCACTGAAAAAAAGGTTCGTGAAGATATCAGAAGTGCCCGTAAGCTGGGAATCCAGGGTGTGCCGTTTTTAGTCCTGAATCAAAAATACGCTCTATCGGGTGCACAACCCGTTGAGGTGTTTGTTGAAGCTCTTGAAAAGGTGAAGGGAGAGATGGGAATTCAATCTCATAACAGTGATGAACCTGCCTTCTGCGGACCCGACGGGAACTGCTGAAAGCAGATCTAGCCGGTAAAAGTTAGAAAGCAAATTTCCCCTCCTTCGAAAAGGGGGGAACTTATATACAGATGATAATTAAACACACATAGTAGTAAATTTAAAAACATATATGTCTACACCATATAAAGTACCAGCTGGCACCATGGTCGGGCACATACACCTGAAAGTAACGGATCTCGAAAAAGCTTTGAAGTTTTATCGTGATCTGCTCGGGTTTGAAGTAACCACCATGTATGGAGATCAGGCCGCTTTTTTGTCCGCCGGTGGATACCATCATCATATCGGGCTGAATATATGGCAAAGCAAAGGAGGGGCACCGGCGCCTCAGCGAGCTGCAGGGCTCTATCATACCGCATTTCTCTACCCTACACGCAAAGACCTGGCCCAAATTACCAAACACCTGATTGACAACGGTTACCCGATTTCCGGGGCGAGCGATCACGGAGTTTCCGAAGCGATCTACCTGAATGATCCGGATGGAAACGGTGTGGAGTTATACCGTGACAGGCCGAAGGAAGTATGGAACTACCGGGATGATGGAACCATAGTGATGGTCACCGAACCATTAGACTTCAATGAATTGTTGAGTGAACTGGATGATGAATAATTTGTTATAACTGCTAAGGACGGCAAGGAGTGAATAGTTTTAGTAATTCTATGCGTCTCTTTACAATTACTCATTATTACTGACTCAATTTTATACTGAAACAAAAATTTTTTATTTAGGCAAAAAAACGAGGTTATCGCTTAATGCTTCCACTCTCCATTTTAGATCTTGCCGTAGTCACCGAAGGCGGTTCACCACGCAAAGCCATTCAGCAAAGCCGTGATCTTGCCCAAAAAGCTGAAATGATTGGATATCAGCGATTTTGGATGGCGGAGCATCACAATATGGAAAATATTGCAAGTTCGGCCACTTCTGTGTTGCTGGGGTACATTGCGGAAGCAACCGACAAGATCCGTGTGGGTTCTGGAGGTATAATGCTTCCAAATCACTCCCCGCTGATAATAGCTGAGCAATTTGGCACCCTGGCGACCATCTATCCGGACAGGGTGGATCTGGGGTTGGGCCGTGCACCGGGTACCGATCAGATTACGGCCGGGGCCATTCGTCCCGACCGGATGCAGCAGGTGCAGCAGTTTCCTCAGAGCGTTCGCCAGATTCAGCGATATCTCTCACCGGATAACAGCGAAAGTAAAGTGCGTGCATTTCCGGGTGAGGGAACTGATGTTCCAATATGGATTCTGGGCTCCAGTACCGATAGTGCTTTCCTTGCTGCCGAGATGGGGCTGCCATATGCTTTTGCGAGTCACTTTGCACCTCAGCAGTTCATCCCGGCACTTCGTATTTACCGGGAACGTTTCAAGCCTTCTGATCAACTAAAGGAACCCTATTTTATGCCGTGTGTAAATGTGATTACTGCTGAAACGGATGAGCTTGCAGAATTTCTTTCCACGTCGATGCTTCAGATGTTCATGGGTGTGGTTACCGGAGATCGCTCACCGATGAAACCGCCAGTTGACACTATGGAGGGTATATGGAATGAACACACCAAATATGCCGTCAAACAGATGCTGGCTTATTCCTTTATTGGAAGTGCAGATAGTGTTAAGAGCGATATTGAACAGTTTCTGGATCAGACCGGAGCCGAAGAACTGATGGTCTCCACCTATATTTACGAACATGAGCAGCGATTGCGGTCATATGAACTGCTTTGGAATGTAATGGGAGGTTGATTTCTTTGTGGGTACAATCGAAATAAGAATAGTCTTAAATAACACCGCTGCTTTACTATTGCATCCGTTTATACTCTAAAATATTACTGTTATGAACCAATTGGAAAATAGAAATAGTAAAGCAGTTCTCTACAAGGCCCCTCGCACAGATATCGGGCAAAATCAGGGTAAGTTCAGAATACATACCAACTATCCCGGGCGACTGCTGCCGGACCACGACGATCACGGCTACGGACCACTGGCTCGTGTTGACGAAGCATTTCTTGATCCGGGCACATTCGTTGGTATGCATCCCCATCAAAATGACGAAATCATATCGTATGTCCCGACCGGTGTGATGCGTCATCGTGACCGGGCAGGTAAGAAGCTGATTATGGATGCAGATCACCTGATGGTGATGAACGCCGGACGGGAGTTCTGGCATGAGGAGCAGACGCTTACGGATGACCCGCAACTTCGGCTCCTCCAGATATTTGTCCGACCGCATACGGCCGACCTTGAACCGAATATCCAGCACGGACCCCTACCGAATCCGGTTGCTAATGAATGGCGACACCTTTTCGGTCCGGAAGAGTCCGATGCACCATTCTACGTACGCAACGATGTCAATTTCTATGACGTCCACCTCGACAAAGGAGCGAGCGCCGGACTGCCTGTAATACGGGGCTGGGATACATACTTCTACGTGTTTGAAGGCAAAGTTATAGCAAATGAGACATCCTTCGACCGGACAGAGCAGGGATTGCTTGTCAACGCAGATGAGCTGAAGGTCACCGCACAGGAAGATACACTGCTCGTTGCCTTCCTCATCAACCCTGAGGCACAACTTACATACCAGGGAACCATTGGCCGGTAAACAGAACCATCAGGGCATCCACAATTAGCCAATGTGGCCATGCAGCAGGGGACAACAACTGGGGAAGAATTATAATGCCATGGGAAAAGGCAAAAGGCCAACTCCTTTTAGCTATTTTGACAAAGGGTTGCTATGTAAAAGTGCATTATGAGAGAGTTGCAATTACTCATCAAAAAAATCTGATAGAAAGTTTTCATATTCTGGTTTATTGTTCTTCTCCCACAAAAAAACTAAACGTGTAATCATATATCAGCAACACGCCGCAGTTGTCCGAAACCGGCAGGCGGGGGTTAATCTGTCATGGCCTACCGCTTTGAGACAGAGCATGACAGATTTATCCGCTTTATCATCAGTGTGGAAGGGTGTCCCTGCTAGCATCGATGGCATCTACAGGTTCTTCGAAGGCAATAAACAGTATACAGTCACCCTTATCCCGGCAGTGCGTATCATGAGGTAGTTCGGGTGGACCATATGCATATGTAAAGGGATTGAACGTCACCGGTGTCTGTCCCTGGTAGTTCACCCGCATCTCACCGGATATCAAAACCATGCGCTCAGCAGAGGTGTGTAAATGCATTGGTACTGTTGTATTGGGTGCTATCTTGAAGAAAACATCGGCATTGAGTTCTTCAGGATTACCCTGAAGCACTCCCAGACTGCAGCCCTCAGCTATGCCCCGGAAGATCCCTCTCTTGAAAATCTGCTTGAAAAAACATCGGTTCCGGTAACGATTGAAACAGAACTGCAGGGAGTCCGGTTTTTATACAAGCCCTTTTCGAGTCCGGAAGCACAGCAGATGTTTCGGGATCAAACAGGCCGGCCCGGCCCTGCTGATTGGGAACTCGGGCGGCCACCGGACGGATTGGAAGATATGCCTGTGGGCGGCATCAGCTGGTACGAGGCAGCAGCTTATTGTAATTTTCTGAATAAGGAACTGCCTACCATTTATCACTGGCGGCGTGCAACAGGCCTCAACCGGGAGATTTACACGGATATACACAGGATGAGTAATTTTTCCGGAAAAGGCCCTGCTCAGCCCGGACAATACGCCGGAATCACCCGTTATGGAGCCTACGACATGGCGTGAAACGGTTACCCTGAATACAGCATATGGTGAGCATATGCCGCTGGCTGTAGCCCCGGGAGTGCAGCCTTCTACACCTTACCTTTCATTGTTTCCACAGAATTTGCCTGTAACCGAAGCAGGTCAGTAAATAAGTTTTAGAAGGCCGCCGTTTAAAAGCAGCCTTCTAAGCTATCTTTTTCAAAGCGATTAGAGAAGGGGTAACTCCGGACGGGCGTCAGCTTCAGAATGATTATATGCCCTACACTCTGGTGGGTCAAATGACGGATGATAAGATGCATGCACTCTTATTTATTTGAAATCTCTCGAGCCGTTCGATATGGGAATCAAGGAATAGTTCATACGGTTATTTTGATAGGTCGGTAAAAAATTCACATGCTGGAATCATAAAAAAATAATTTTTTTCATCTGAAATTGCTATTGCATATTAATATAAATTCATCGTAACATAAATTTGTCAGACACTTATAGTTCATGATAAGTTTTCCGTAAATGTCTAATATTTGAATTTTTTAGATCAACAATTAAAAGTACTCAATATGAAAACAAAGAAAATAATAGCCGTAGCAGGTGCTACAGGCGCACAAGGTGGTGGTCTTGTTCGTGCAATTATGAACGACCCGAATACCGAATTTACTGTTCGTGCTTTAACAAGGAATAAACATTCAGAAAAAGCTCAGTCTCTAAATGCTCTTGGGGCAGAAGTCGTGGAAGCTGATTTGGATGACGTGGAGAGTCTCAAACAGGCTTTCAAAGGAGCACACTGTGCATTTTGTGTTACATTTTTCTGGGAGCATATGTCACCGGAAAAGGAACTGAAACAGGCAGAAAACATGGCAGAAGCTGCCCGCTCAACAGGTATTAAGCATGTTGTCTGGTCAACACTAGAGGATACAAGAAACTGGATGTCTCTCGATGATAAGCGGATGCCTACTCTTATGAGTAAATACAAAGTGCCACACACCGATGCAAAAGGAGAATCAAATCGATTCTTCATTGAAAAAGGAATTCCCACGACATTTCTATTAACTTCGTTTTACTGGGACAATTTTATTGATTTTGGCATGGGCCCACAACCCGGACCGGATGGAAGATTGGTAATCACGTTTCCAATGGGGGATAAAAAGCTGCCCGGCATAGCCGCTGAAGATATCGGAAAGTGCGTTTACACTCTTTTCAATAAGGGGGATGAGTATATCGGTAAAACGGTAGGTGTTGCAGGAGAGCACCTGACAGGACATCAAATGGCCGATTCATTCAGCCGGACATTGGGAGTAGACGTGCTATATAATGAAATAACTCCGGAAGAATACCGTGGATTAGGGTTTCCCGGTGCGGAAGACCTTGGAAATATGTTTCAATTTAAGAGGGACTTCAATGAGGAATTTTGTAAAGCACGAGATCTGAAACTGTCGAAAAAGTTAAATCTTGAACTTCAAACGTTCGATCAGTGGCTTGCTAAAAACAAATCACTAATCGTCATACCTAAAGTGGCATAACTCTATCAATCTGGATTCTTCAATAAGAAGTTTGTTTGTGTGCAAGGCGATATAGAAATGGTGCAGTGATTCGTTGACCAGCCGTTTTAACCTGAACCGGCACACAAACAAATTTAAATACACGGTAATCGCAATGCTTCTAGTACCAGGTTCAACGTCGTAATACTTAAACTTTTGTTAAGGATCGACCTTTATATTTCTTGGTTTAGTTTCATGGTTTGCGGTTTTATCAGCCTTGCCATATTGAAAAGTATAAAGGCGGAGTTCACCAACACTACCGGTTTGACAGAGTGTTGCTGCACCCGGTTATGAAAAGTGAGTTTACCTACCTCAACCGGGAAAGCAATATGCAGCCCATTGCCGATACGTTTAGTGCCTACATCAATAGTCTGCCCTGGCAAACAGGCCTTAACATTTTGCTGCTGGGTGATCTGCTCACTTCCAGGGAGTTTTATGATCTGGTGTCCATTCGGGTGCTGGTGTTTCTGGTTATACTCGGCATTATCGGCTGGAGTTACCACAGAAGTTTTATCCGGTATATGCAGCCGGCCATAAGTCTTGTGCCACTTATCGCCGGACTTGGGGTTGCAATCATGATTCTTATTATTCAAAGTGAAGAGAGATATAACCAGTATTATGTAGGCTTTATTATCATTTTCATCTATATCCACGTGCTGCTGAGGCTGAGGTTTGTTTATGCCACCGCTGTATGCTGGTTCATTTTTTTCTTGTTTGTTTACGCTTCACTACAAATCGATTTGCCTGTTGTTTCCTTTATAAACAGCACTTTTTTTTCTGGTGTCTGCCAGATCTGCGGGATGGTGGCCAGCTAGCTGCTTGAATATTACGACCGCACAGTGTTCTGTCAAAAAATCACCCTCGACAATCGCCGGCGAGAACTGAAGCAGCAGTATGACAAAAAAACCCGGGAATTTAAAGAGATGCGTGCCATTCAGAAGACCCTTCTGCCTGAACAGACGCCTCATCACCCCTCTTTCGACATCGTTGTTTCAATGAAAACGGCATCTACAGTGGGTGGTGATTATTATGATTTTCACCTCTCCGGCAATGATACACTGACATTCGTCATAGCCGATGCAACCGGTCATGGTGCGAAAGCCGGACTGATGGTAACCGCTGCCAAAATCTTGTTCCTCCTGTTCGGAACTCGCAAAAACTATTCCGTAAATATATCGATTTGTCACCAGATAAGATCATCCAACAAATGGAAAAAGAGATTGAAGATTACGTCAGTGGTTCCCCCCTGGCCGACGACGTTACCTTGATGGTGATCAGGAAAAACTGAAATGGGTAGTTGAGATTTTTGTTCCATCATTTATTTGGCTTAATAATTCGAATTAACTATAATTCTCAAAGTCTGTTTTTATGCCATTTTGGAAAATGCCCTGGGCTGAATATAAAATCAAAAGGCATTAGAATCTTTGATAATTAAACCAGGGGATTTATAGTTTGCGAATAAATTTGTTCAATAGAAACGAATAGAGGGATGTTGTCATGTTATTGTCAACATTTGGAATGAGAAAGGGTTTATAGAAGATTGCGATTCCTTTCATTGTTAGAATAACTACCTGTTTGATATTTGCCATTTCTGGTTTAGCCACAGGTTTATTTTTGGGGCAAAATCTTGAAAAATCAATCGAATGAAGTCAGTCATTTGATTTCCCTGCTTCAGCATGGCGGTGCCCTGTCTGGGATCGGAGAGATATTCTCGCCCGACCTGCAATCAGGCACCGGTAACTTCGCCGCGCCCATCGCCCTGCCACCGGGCCTCAGCGGATTGCAGCCCGAACTGAACCTGGTATACAGTTCGCTCAACGGCAATGGCCCTTTCGGGCTCGGTTGGAGTTTGAGCATTCCTGGAGTTAGCCGCAAAACAAAGACGGCCTGGTCAGCATCTACAGTGCACCGGAGCAGACAGTGCGCGATTACCGCATTTCGATTGACAACCATTATACAATACGGAGAAACTCATGCAATTCTGGAAAAAATTAGCTGAAGCACTCAAACAAAAAGGATTTAGTAGTGTACAAATTAAAAAACTGCAAGAGATGTTCGGTCGTCTGGACGCCGCCGGGCTGCTGCGCCTGTCTCAGGATCAACTGCTTGCGGCCATGACCGGCCGCACCGTGGCCGAAAAACGAGCAAAAATTGAAACGCTGCTGGCGGCAGTCAGGGAAGTACAGGAAAATATTGAGCCATCAGAACCTGAATTCGATCAGGATGGCCGTACTGATCTATTCATATTGCGCCTGGCTGAATATGCTGACGAATTAAAAAAAGTCGGCATCCATCGCATGCGAGATTTAAAAACGTTTGCGCTCTCCTCATCCAGGGAAACAGACACAACAAACTTACCATCGGAAGAGCGACTCCCGCTGGTATCGCTGGCTTCACTAACCAAACTGTTCTCACCTGAAATTGCAGTTGTACTATATGATGCGGGTTTTCATTCACGTGAAATCATTCTGGAGAGTGATGAGACGGTTGTTATAAATGCATTGAGAGAGGCTGATTTTTCGGATGCAAGAATCCGACATGAATCAAACAGAATACAAGCTTTAAAAAAGTTGATAGAAAATGGCCGTGAATTGGAATCGGTATCCGGATTGGATCTTGACGGTATCGATTTCCTAACAGATGCCCAGTACCGGCAACTCCGATCTGCCGGGGTTGATACACTTGACGACTGGGCTGCCTTCGGGAGGGAACTTAAATTTCCGGATGAACTCACCCGGCGGCTGGACAGTCATAGCCGGCTGTTCGCACTGGGAGTAAATACAAATCATTCTAAAAAAATGATTGAACAGAACATCGAAAGTGCCCTGGACTTGTCACGGTTGAATCAAGATGAGCGAAGGAATCTTATACGTCAATCAAATATCAATGCTGAAGAGTTGAATGAACTTGTGTTTCAGGCACAGATGCGAACCGGATATCTGGTTGGTGTGATTGATTATAGTAACGTAAAGGGCGTGGAAGAATCACCTGCCTGGTTCACCGATATAGTTAATGGGGGCTTCAAGCCTGATGCCTGCCACGATTGTTTGCCGGAGAATTCGGCACTTTCCCGGTTTGCATACCTGGTTTATCTGATTCAGCGAAGTTCTTTGACACTTGATGAATTGAATGAGAAACTCGATAACGGATATGATATTCGTGAAATTTCACAGGAAGATTCCCGTGTAATATTGCCAGACCCTGAATCTGATTGTGCTACGATCTCGGTACTCGATTTGATTATACGTCAAATGCAGGAGTTGCTGGACCGAAGACAGGCAAACAGGCCGATTGGCAATTCAAATGCTGATTATTCCTATCTGGATTTCGGCCTTTGGCGGGCGGAAAGGCTGGCTTATTTTCATCCTGAGCTGGAAGCTTTATGGCGCAATGATATCCTTACCGGCAGTAAAAGCAGTCCGCATCACGGAAGTATCCTGGTTGATGCCAGTGTTACCAGACACTGGTTACAGGAACAAATCAAAATGGTTCGCACATCTCTGGCAGGTGCAAAACTGGCTCTTAACCGCAACAGTGCTCCAAACAATCTGACCCCAAATCACTTTAATAATCTACCGTCATTGGCTTCCGGCAGCCCGATGGTTCATTCGGTTATACATTCGGGATTGCAGATCATTGAACAGATCCTGGAAGCTGATTCCGATGTTGAGAAAGCCGTGCTGGCGCTCACTGATGAACAACCAGGGCTTGCCATGACAGAATTAAACAGGGCTTTGAGTCGACTGGTGAGCATTACACGTGAAGTTTTCCAATCTACCTCTTCCTGGATAGATCCGGACACCTATGGAGAGTCGCTGCAAATCAGATTGCTTGAGGTACCGCCGCCTGCTCGGGCAAATGCCCTTATTGAACTGTGGCATGAATTGTTAAACGGCACAAAAAAGTTATTTAGCCCGAAAAACAGTGATTTCAGAATTACCGGTCTTTACGGAAACGGAGCAATATATATTTCTGAAGGCTGGCATATAGCAGGTCATTTTATTCAAGATGGTTTTCGGGTATCTACAACCGGTGGTAGCGGTTCGAGTTATCTGCGCTATATAGGTGAAGCTGATGAGGATTATGATCCCTATACCAACTGCCGTTTTAGCTGCGACATTGTCATTGATGATGGATTTGAAGTTAGCACGCCATCCCGATGGTTTGGCATTGGTGTCAGAATGGAAACCAACTTCGGTAATAATCAACGTCCCGGTTCAGGTGTACGAGTACGAGTGCGTCGAACTGCTAGCAACAACGTTCTGGCTGATGTATTGGAATTGCAAAGTTTCCAGACAGACTCAACAGGGTTTAATGTGGAGACATTGACAAGTAGTCAAATCGGTTTTCGATTTGGTTCAGATGATGACTCCGATCTTTATGGTTCAATTGATTCCGATGATGATTTGTTGGAACCCGGAAGACGCTATCGGTTGGAGCTAAAGGTAATTGGCAACCAAATCGAAGCCCGTTTTCGAGTTTCGGCTACTAAAACAGTTTCTGTCAGTGAAAGTTTTGATGGCAATGGTGTAGGAACATTTGGTTTCATGACTTCAGGTCAGGTTCAAGTGACATTCGATCAGGTTGAATTTGAAATTGAAGGTGGACCCTCTGATACCCCGCCTTTCTATACTGCAAGGCGGCCGGTTGGATCACGGCATAAACTGGATAAATCCCTTTATAACGATCATAATCGCGACGGTAATGGGATGATCCTCAACGATTTGCATCAATTACCTCTGGTTTCTGATGTTAGTACAACGGATCCGCTAGCGATACGTCTTCACGGACTGAGCTTGCCGGGAAGTGGGGGAGATCAGCATTACCTGGTATTTAATAAGGGAAGTAAAAAGGTTGATCTGGGTGCTCTTGATTATTTGCTTGATCGTTTGCTTGGAGCTACATTTTACCAGCGATTCGCCGTTATTCCAACCCTAAAAGCTGAAGTTTTCAGGCAACAAGGAAATTACACTGCAGCCGCCAAACAATTACATCTGCTTTACGACGATGGTCCGGATGGTGATGATTGGAAACGGCACATGTATCCTGAATTCGCAAAACCGGAAGACAGTTTCTATCGTAAAATTAGTCCGGATGCAAGACTCATACGTTTACGCCTTGGACAAATCTACCTTGAACATGCGGATCTTCTATATCGTCAAAACACTCAAGAGTCTCGTCATTCCGCACGGTTGCTATATCGCCGTTTGTTAAGGCTCCATGACAATCCGGGTTGTGATTGTGAAGGCAGAATTGGCACAATAACTGAATCAGTCATGGACAGAATCCTGAAAATTCTTGCTGATATCCCTGATGAACAATTTAAAGATGATCCATCACGCTTTGCTGATCTTATCGATAGATTGTATGACCTGGAAGGTCAAATCAAGATTGATGAAATCCTGGAAATCTTTAAACAGTTACCACAAAACGGTGATAATATCGATCCGGTTCCGGAATTAAATGTATGGCATGAAAAAGTGATAACTCACCTCGATCATGTTGAACATGAATATTCTGATCATGTGCGCAACAATGGCAAAATCGACACACTTGTAGAACGAGGTGACAAGCTAATTCGAGAAGCTGAATTACAAATGGTTGGTCTTTCGGTCAATCGCCCTTTAGATGAAATTTTGAATGGTAATGCCAAGGTAGTTCAGAAGAAAGAATCATCATCCGGAATGAGGAGAATTGGATTCGGTAGTTCCGGCTCGAATCGGAATCCATTTAGCGGAGAACATACCCATTGGAGTTTGATTAATGTTACATATCCTCCATTTTGTGTGCCAACGGATCCTATGAAAGTTGAACAGATCAAGACGGCTTGTCTTCATCTGGATCTTCTGACAAACTGCTATAATATACTTGGATACAATGAATCGCTGATTCCATCCATGCGATTCGAGTCCTTGTTGCAATATGCTCGATTTTATGCAGATCAGGCAGCAGCTACTGAGCGTGATTTTTTTCAAACAAGGCAATCATTTGAGAAGTATCTGGTGTCAATTCGTGAAGCTGAACAGGCATTGAAGCTGAGCAGCGAGGAAATGCTTCTGGAGAGTCAGAATGTAGACCTGGCACGTAGTGAAGTTCGATCGACACAAATTCAGCATTTACAGACTAATCATCATGTCAATCATTATCAGGGCCTGATAAACACAGGTTTAAGTGATATGGAAGAATTGTCTCTGAATGCAGCCTGGACTGCTGCAACTTTTTCTGGTATTGCTGCCGGATTTTCACTGGCAGCAGCAGCACCGGCTCTCGTTAGTAGCGGAGTCGCAGTGCTAGGTTTGGTTAAGATGGGAACTGGTGTACTTGCGAAACCCGGAGCAATCGTAACCGCTGTCGGTGCGTTAGGCACGCTATCAGGAGATTTGGCATCTGGATTCAGTTCAATAGCCAATGCCGCTTCTGCTACTTCCAGTGCTGCCGGAATTCAAGCCAGTTTTGAACGCAGAGCCCAGCAATGGGAGTTTCAGCACGAACAAGGCCTTTTTAACCTTGAAATGATGGCAGAGAAAGTCTATCAATCATTGAAACGTCTTGATATGGCCCGCAGACGAGAAGAGATAGCACGTCTTAAAAAAGAATTTGCAGCAGATACAATTCGTTTTTTAGATAATAAATTTTTCAATCGTGATATGTGGCGGTGGTTACAAATCAATCTTCGTGATCAGTATCGCTTGCGATTACATTTTGCTATATCTGCTGGTTTTATGGCTGAAAGTGCACTGGCATTTGAAACTCAAAATAAGTTAAAAGGATTTATCCGTTTCGATTATTACCAGCCTTCACGTGATGGTTTGTTAGGATCCAGTCAACTGCAGACCGATTTATCACAGATGGAATTTACCCGGATATCAAATAAAAAACGAAAACTGCAATTGAAAAAAGTACTGTCAATGGCCGAACTTTTTCCCATCCAGTTTGAAAAGTTTAAATCAGGTAGCGGAGTGTTGCCTTTTTCTACTGCAATGGGAAGAAACGACAGTCTGGATGATGAAAATACAAGCAATTTAGAGTTGTTTGACAGAGATTTTCCAGGGCATTACTTGCGTTTGATTCGAAGCGTAAAGGTGACTGTTATAGCATTGGTACCACCGCATAACGGTATCCGTGCCAGTCTGACAAACAGTGGAATTTCTCAAGTTGTAACTGCTATTGAAAATGTAAATAAGGTTCATTCGGATTCAGATCCTATGTTGAATACCAACAATAAAAAAGTAAGTGAATCTTTTAAACAGATCACTATTACTCGTCCGGTTGAAACGATTGCCTTAACATCGCCTTTTGATTCCAGCGGGGTCTTTCAGCTGGATCACAAGGATGACTTGCTCATGCCATTTGAGGGACTTGGAGTAGCCACAGACTGGGTATTTGAAATGCCTAAAGCAGCCAACCAGATCGATTATCGCTCTATCGCCGACGTCTTAATCACTATCGAATACACCGCACTTGAAAGCCCGGCGTATCGCCAACAGGTAATCCAGCAACTTGATAACCGTGTCAGTGCCGACCGGTCTTTCAGTTTTCGGCACCAATTTACCGACGCATGGCACGATCTTCACCACCCGGATCTGGTCGAAGATCCACAAATGCCCATGCAGGTCTCGTTCAACACCAGGCAGGAGGACTTTCCACCCAATGTGAGCGAGCTTGGCATTGAACACATTACGCTCTACTTTGCTCTCAAAGAGGGTGTTACGGATGAGTTTTCACTTGAATTGAACTTCAATGAGTTGGGTGAAAACGGAACGTCGGGAGGTACAGTAGTAACCACAGACCGGATTGCCGGTACCCGGCAGGGAAATACCGGTAACCTGACAACATTGATCGGAAAATCACCGATAGGTGAATGGACGTTGACATTAGAGGACACACAGGATACAAGACAATTATTTGAAGAGGAACAGATAGAGGATATCCTCTTTGTGATCACCTTTGGGGGTGAAAGTGCCGGTTGGCCGTAGGCACAAACTAAACAACCATACGGCAATATCTGTTTCACGGTGGCTCTGACACCCTGATTCACTCTAAAGTTCTGCTTCCCTGACTCACTGGTATGTTATCCAGTTTTGTCAGAGTTTTGTCGCATCTTCTTCGTCGTCTTCATTTACAACCCGGGTTACGGCACCGATTTTGCCTTCGTCATCCAGGCGCATAATGCGAACTCCCTGGGTGTTGCGGCCCATCGTGCGGATGCCTTTGCATTGCATGCGAATCACTTTGCCGCGTTCAGTTATGACCATCAAATCATCGTCATCTGAAACCTCTTTCAGAGCAATCAGTTTGCCGGTTTTTGGCGTGACTTTAAGAGTGATGACCCCTTTTCCACCCCGGCTTTGCTCCCGGTAATCATCGACGAGCGACCGTTTTCCGAATCCATTTTCGGAGATCGCAAGTACAGTAGCTTCGTGGGTATTTTTAATGACCACCATGTCCACGAGTTCATCACCTTTGTCAAGTCTCATGCCGCGTACCCCGGATGTGTTTCTTCCCATCTCCCTGGCTTCCTCTTCATTAAAACGGATTGCCCGACCGTTTTTATTTGCCAGAAGAATGGTACTGTCCCCATCGGTCAAGGCGGCACCCAGCAGCCTGTCGCCATCCTTGATGTTGATGGCAATAATCCCGTCACGACGAGGACGGCTGTAGGCTTCAAGGCTTGTTTTCTTCACCTGGCCTTCTTTAGTTGACATGATAATGTAGTGGTTGTTGATATATTCTTCATCATCCAGCGTTTTCACCGGAACAAATGTCATAATCCGGTCATCTTTTTCAATGTCGATGAGATTCACCATTGCCCGCCCCCTGGCCAGCCTGGATCCTTCCGGAATTTCATATACCTTGAGCCAGTAGCAGTTGCCTTTTTCTGTAAAGAAGAGAATATAATTGTGATTGGTGGCTACAAACAGGTGCTCAACAAAATCATCGTCTTTTGTTGTGGTTCCCTTCATTCCCTTGCCACCGCGTCTCTGACGCCTGTAACCGCTCACGGGCATTCGTTTAATGAATCCTTTATTGGAGATAGTCACCACCACATCTTCGTCAGCAATCATATCCTCGATATCAAAATCCTCGGCCGAATAGACGATCTGGGTGCGTCGTTCATCATTGTAGCGGTCTTTCAGATCGGTCACTTCCTCCTTGATAATATCGGTCTGGCGGCTGCGGTCTGAGAGGATGTCGCGATACCCTGAGATCCGTTCGGAGATATCTCGATACTCCTGGTCGATCTTATCCCGTTCGAGCCCGGTCAATTTCTGCAAGCGCATATCCAGGATCGCTTTGGCCTGGATGTCGGTAAGTGCAAATCTCCGTCGCAGTTGTTCGTTGGCTTCCTGCGGGCTATTGGAGGCGCGGATCGTCTTGATCACTTCATCCAGGTTGTCAAGGGCAATTTTGAGTCCTTCCAGGATGTGAGCACGGGCTTCAGCCTGGTCGAGATCATATATAGTCCGGCGAATAATCACCTCGATACGGTGCTCAACAAAATGATGGATCAGTTCTTTCAGGTCCATCACCTTCGGACGCCCCTGTACAAGTGCAAGGTTAATCACCCCGAAGGTTTGTTGCATCTGGGTATATTTAAAGAGCTGATTTAATACCACTCCTGCATTGGCCCCCCGTTTCAGGCTTATGACAACTCTCATGCCATCACGGTCGGATTCGTCGCGGACTTCGGAAATTTCTGTGATTTTTTCTTCGTTGACCAGATCCGCAATTTTTTGAATCAGGGTCGCTTTGTTGACCTGGTACGGAATTTCGGTAACAATAATCTGTTCCCGGTTGTTACGCATCTCCTCAACACTGGCACGAGCCCGCATGGTAATTTTGCCACGGCCGGTCGTATAAGCTTCTTTTACACCCTCGTAGCCGTAAATGATGCCACCAGTGGGAAAATCCGGAGCTGTAACATGCTCCATCAACTCCTTAACCTCTATATCGGGGTTATCGATATAGTTAACAACCCCGTCTACCACTTCTCCAAGATTGTGAGGCGCCATATTGGTTGCCATACCCACAGCGATGCCGGATGCACCGTTGATCAGCAGGTTAGGAAGCATCGATGGCAAGACGGTCGGCTCAAACAGTGTGTCATCAAAATTTTGCTGATAGTCAACCGTCTCTTTATTGATATCCGTGAGCATCTCCTCAGCAATACGCTGCATGCGAACTTCTGTATACCGCATAGCCGCAGCCGAATCACCGTCTACAGATCCGAAGTTGCCCTGGCCGTCAACAAGCGGGTATCGAAGCGAAAAATCCTGTACCATTCGTACGATCGAGTCGTACACCGCCGAGTCGCCGTGCGGGTGATACTTACCGAGGACTTCACCGACAATACGGGCACTCTTTTTATAATTCCGGTTGTGCATCATTCCGAGTTCGCTCATACCGTAAAGTACACGGCGATGAACCGGCTTCAGGCCGTCTCGCACATCCGGTAATGCCCGGGATACGATCACCGACATCGAATAGTCGATGTACGAGGATTGCATCTCATCTTCAATAAAAATCGGTATAATTTTTTCTCTGGCCATATCTTATTTTTTAGATCTTGAAGCTTTTTTGGGGTTTCTGTAGTAGAGGGTTTACGTTCGTTTTTCGGGCAATGGACATACAGGCCGCAAACCGCAGGTTATTTTCTGAACATGATCGGTTTTTTGATAACAAGTATTTGGGTCCGTGCAGAAAGTTTCGCATTTCACAATATTGCATTAATACACTGCTACGTGGATTGCCTCATCCTTTCACCAGTATCCAGTTGTATCCCCGGGATATAAGGATTGGGATGTCGATGTCGCCCTTCTGTATCGAGTCTTGTCTTCCACATTAAATATCCAGTGTCGCATACTTGGCATTCCGCTCAATAAACTCTCTTCGGGGTTCAACATCGCCCCCCATGAGCGTGGAAAACATCTTGTCGGCAGCGGCAGCATTTTCGATCGTTACTTGTTGCAAAGTCCGTGTTTCGGGATCCATGGTGGTTTCCCAAAGCTGACTCGGATTCATTTCTCCGAGCCCTTTGTAGCGGGACACATCAAATTTCTTGTTATTTTTTCTGAGTTCTTTGATGATCTTTTCCCGTGTTTCATCGTCCCAGGCGTAGTCAATCTGTCCGCGGGAAGCTGTAATCCGGTAAAGCGGGGGAGTTGCGATGTAGACGTAACCTTTTTCGATGAGCGGGTGCATATAACGGAAGAAGAACGTAAGCAAAAGCGTACGGATATGTGATCCGTCAACGTCCGCATCGGTCATCACGATAATTTTATGGTAGCGCAGCTTGTCCATCTCGAAATCATCCTCACCATGACCAACACCAGCGCCAAGAGCCGTTACGATTGCCTGAATTTCATTGTTTTCAAGGATCTTGTTGATTTTGGCTTTTTCCACGTTCAGGATTTTACCACGCAGCGGGAGTATCGCCTGAAAGCTTCTGTTTCGCCCCATTTTTGCAGATCCGCCGGCTGAATCACCCTCCACCAGGTAAATTTCACAATGCTCAGGATCGTTGATTGAACAGTCGGCCAGTTTTCCCGGCAGCCCACCTCCGCCCATTACACTTTTACGCTGGATCAACTGGCGCGCTTTTCGTGCAGCTTCGCGTGCCTCGGCAGCAAGAACAACTTTTTCAAGTACCTTTTTTGCAATTTTCGGGTTTTGTTCGAGGAACTCATTCAGCTTTTCATAGACCACGATCTCAACAGCACTCTGAACCTCAGAATTGCCGAGTTTGGTCTTGGTCTGGCCCTCAAACTGAGGTTCCGGAACTTTCACACTGAGCACACCGGTGAGTCCTTCCCGAAAATCTTCGCCGGAAATGGTGATCTTGCTGTTGGATTTGATAATATTATTTTTTTCAGCATACGATTTAAGACACCGGGTCAGGGCCCTCCGGAATCCGGAAATATGCGTTCCTCCCTCACGGGTGTTGATATTATTTACATAGGAAAAAATATTTTCAGTATATGAGTTGTTGTACTGCATCGCGAGTTCGACTGGTACCTGCTCAACCTCACCTTTTATATAAATAGGTTCTTTCATCATCGATTCCCGGGATTCATCCAGAAACTTGACAAAATCCTTGACGCCACCGGAGAAGTGAAAGGATTTGGACCGAAGGCTTTCGTCTTCCTCTCTTTCATCGATGATATCCACGGATATTTCCGGATTTAGAAAAGCGAGCTCCCGCATCCTGTCGGCGATAATATCGAATTTGAATTCTGTTGATTGAGTAAAAATTTCCGGATCGGGCTTGAATTTGATGATCGTACCGGTTTTCTCAGTTTCGCCGATCATTTTCAGAGGAGTGACGGTAGCACCTTTCTCAAACTCCATAACATAAATTTCACCGTCACGATGAATTTCCGCATAAAAGTGGGCAGAAAGGGCATTCACACAGCTCACACCAACGCCATGCAAACCTCCGGAAACCTTGTAAGAATCCTTGTCGAATTTACCGCCGGCATGAAGCTTGGTCAATACCACTTCGACAGCCGGAAGTTTCAGCTTGGGATGTTCATCGACCGGAATGCCGCGTCCATTATCAAGAATCGTAATATAACCATCCTCATGAATGGTTAATTTCAGGTAATCGCAATATCCCGCCAGAGCTTCATCAATGGAATTGTCGACTACTTCGTTAATCAAATGATGCAGGCCGCGCTGTGCGGTATCTCCAATATACATGGAAGGCCTCTTCCTGACTGCCTCCAATCCCTCTAAAACTTGAATATTGGACGCTTTATAATCGTTGATTTTTTTGTCTGCCATAAAATAGGGGTTGATTCTTATCCAAAATAGCCGTTCACACGCATAAAAATACCGTTATTCTCTGCAAAATCAAAAAAAGAATGGTTTTAATCAAGGTCCCCGGAGATATCCTCTTAGATCAAGTTTTAGCCTTATATAAGGGCCGGGAAAGAGAGGGGTGACAAGCCTGATTAAATATCTGAATTTTATTTGTGAAAACAACGTTGAAATTATTTGCAAGAAGCCATAAATTTACTGTTCTATCTTGGAATTTATAACAAACCGATATTATGGCACGCAGAGACGATATTACTGGTAAGAGACCAATGAATGGTTACCGGTCATCAAAGTCGAATAACAAGACAAAACACCGGTTCCATCTGAATCTGCAGAAACGGCGGTTTTATATTCCTGAGGAGGATCGCTGGGTAACCCTCAAGGTTACGGCAAAGACTCTTCGAACCATCAACAAAAAAGGAATATCTGCAGTCCTTAAAGAGGCCCGGAAAAAAGGCACACTTGTTAAAGAGGTATAACAATGGCAAAAGGAAATCGAGTACAAGTTATTCTTGAATGCACTGAAAAACCGGGAAGTTCAAGATATGTTACAACCAAAAACAGACGAAACAGTCCGGACAGAGTTGAACTGAAAAAGTACAATCCGGTACTGCGCAAACATACCGTCCATAAGGAAATTAAATAAGGGAATTTGAGCCATGGCAAAGAAACAAGCATTTGGTGAAGAAGCGATGCAGCTTAAAGCTGCTCACCGCAAGATGGCAAAGGTAATTATTGCCAGGAAAAATGCGAGAGGTAAATTCTCGTATAAAGAAGCAATGGTAGACCAGGAAGAAGCAAGGGACTTTATCCAGAAGAATAAATCCTGACTACCGGTTTTTTAATTTGGCAGAAAAGGTTGCATTCCGGCAATAGGGGTGGAACCTTTTTTTTTGTGTTATATTAAACTAAAACTTGAGGAACGGATGAGTATCAAACAAAGGATTCTTAGCGATATTAAAAGTGCCATGAAGTCGAAAGAAAAGGACACGCTCAGAGTTTTGCGATCTTTGAAATCAAAACTGATGGAAAAGGAAATCAGTGAAAGAAAAGGCGGAGAAGGTACGATCACGGAAGAACAGGCTGTTGACGTATTGATGAAAGCTGCCAAACAAAGGAAAGAATCGATCGAGCAGTTTGAAAAGGGCGGAAGGGATGATCTCGCTGAAGCTGAAAAAAAAGAACTTAAAATTATTCATTCCTACCTGCCCGACCTGATGGATGAAGAGGAAGTTCGACGTGTGGTCAGAGAAAAAATTGATGAACTGAATGCTTCCGGCATGCAGGATATGGGCAAGGTCATGGGAGCCCTGATGGATGAATTAAAGGGCAAGGCAGAGGGTTCGCTTATCAGTTCCGTAGTGAAACAGGAACTTTCGGGATGAACCTTCTCGATCTCTTTATACTGCTTCCTTTCGCCCTGTTTGCATTTCAGGGATTCAGAAATGGGGTGGTCAGAGAGATTCTTACCATCGCCGGAGTGATCCTGGCTGTTTATATGGCATTCCTGTATATGGACGCAACAGCTAATGTTATTGAGCCGCTGCTCAATCAGTCGAGAGATGTAGCGGTCATCATTGCAGGATTCGGTATATTCTTTTTGATTTTTATACTTGTTCTGCTGGGAGCTGAACTGATTAATAAATTCCTGATTTTGCTGAAACTCAATCTATTCAACCGGATTCTGGGAATGGGCTTCGGTATCTTTAAATGCGGTATTGTAATCAGTGCAGTATTGCTTTTACTGGCCGGTTTTAATCTTCCGGCAGAAGAGACACGTACAGAATCCGTTACATACCCGTATGTCATTCAGATCGCACCCGGCGCCTATAATGTGGTTTCTGCCATGATACCCGGTTCAGAACGGTTTGTAGAACGGATCCGAAACAGCCTTGAAGAAGAAAATCCAATTCAAAATTTACCAATTTTTTAAATGAGCAATACTGCAATCATGAATTTTGCACCAGTCAAAGATCAACTTGAAGTGATCCGAAGGGGTACAACGGAAATCATCCCGGAGGAAGAACTCATCGATAAACTTGAAAAATCAAAAAAGACAGGCCGGCCGTTAAGGATTAAACTGGGATGTGACCCGACACGTCCCGACCTTCATCTTGGCCACTCTGTCATATTAAGAAAAATGCGCCAGTTTCAGGAGCTTGGTCACCATGCTATTTTGATCATTGGAGACTTCACTGCTTTGATCGGCGATCCATCCGGGCAAAATAAAACTCGACCGCCACTGACTCCGGATGAGATTCAGCTAAATGCAGCGAGTTATCTCGACCAAGCCGGGAAAATCCTGGATCTGGACAAGCTTGAAATCGTGTATAATTCGGAATGGCTGGGAAAAATGAACTTCGAGGATGTAATAAAACTCTGCTCCCGGCTAACCGTTGCCCGAATGATTGAAAGAGATGATTTTTCCAAGCGATATCAGAACAATGAGCCTATATCCCTGCATGAATTTCTCTACCCCCTCGCCCAGGGACAAGACTCGGTGCACCTGGAGTCGGATATCGAATTGGGCGGAACTGACCAGAAATTCAACCTGCTGGTAGGCCGGCATTTGCAACAAATTGAGAACCAAAATCCGCAAGCCTGCCTGATGATGCCGCTGCTGGTTGGAACCGACGGTTCTAAAAAAATGTCCAAATCATACGACAACTACATCGGCATCGATGAGGAACCGAACGATATGTACGGAAAGGTATTGCGCATCCCGGACGAGTTAATTTATACCTGGTTTGAACTTCTTACGGATGTGAATGCAGATCAATTGCCGGATTACCGGAAAAAAGCTGAGTCCGACCCCCGCAATACCAAACATGAGCTCGCTTTTGCCATAACATCCCTCTACCACGGGAAGAAAAAAGCCAAGAATGCTCGGGAACATTTTGAACAAACTGTCATTAACAAGGAAATCCCGGACGATGCTAAAGTACTTAAGTTTGAAACGGGAACCACACACCGGCTGATCGATATAATTGCTGATGCCGGCTTTACCTCGAGTAACGGTGAATCCAAACGCCTGATCAAACAGGGAGGGGTTTCACTAAATGATCAGAAAATCAGTGATAAATCTTTTGAGCTGACATTTGAAGCTGAGAAAGAGTACCAATTGAAAGTCGGAAAAAGAAACTTCGCTGTACTTAGAAGCAGCTAACAGGAAATGATGAATCTTATTTTTATTTCAGTTAAGCTTAAATCTTTACTGATGAAAAGAAAATAATGTATGTTGTCAGGACCAGCACATTAATTTTATAATTCATGGGAACTCATTTCAAAGGCACTGATACAGAGAAACTGACATTAAACGCTTTTATCAAAATGATGAGGGCTTCCGAATCGATTAACAACCGACTCAACAGACATCTTGCCGAAAACGACCTGACACTGAGCCAATTCGGAACCCTGGAAGCCCTGTTTCACCTCGGGCCTTTGAACCAGCGATCCATCGGTGAAAAACTCCTCAAAAGTGGTGGAAATATTACCATGGTCATTGATAACCTGGAAAAGAGCGGCCTGGTTAACAGAAAGCCCGACCCGTCAGACAGACGAGCTGTATTGATTCATCTGACGAAAAAAGGAAGAGAGTTTATCTCCACATTTTTTCCCGAACACCTTTCCAAAATTATGGATGAGTTCTCGGTTTTGAGTAAAAAAGAGAAAATCGAGCTCGCACGGATCTGTAAAAAACTCGGTTTAAAGGAAACGTGATTCCCCTTTTTTCCTGTAAGGTTCCGGTTTGTACCGTATCCTACAGGTATGAAACAAGAGAGAATGTACCGGCTTCCATTGGCCCGGTATCCCGCAATTCGCCTGGCAATCCTCTTATCAGCCGGTATAACTACCGGGTCTGTCTGGAATGTGGAAGTGGCTGCTGCTCTGACCATCTTTTTCATCACAATGATGTTATTCATCCTGGCGGTTCAGCTCGACCAAAACCGGTATCTGGTCCAGGCTGTTGCCTGGTCGAATACCGCATACCTGCTAATGATTCCTGCGGCAGGCATGCTCACGGTCGTCCTGCAGCAGGAAAACAGAAAAAATCAGCAGTTGACAACAGAGCATCTGCTGCTGTTTGCATGGGATGAAATTTCCCTGGAAGGTGAAATCAGAAATGTATTTCAATCTTCTTCTGGCAGATACAACAAGGACGTAAAAGTGGCCAGGACAGAGATCGAAGGCCGTATATGGGATTTTTCATACCTGATCAGGCTTTACGGCGACAAAGAAAAACCGTCGACGGCTGCCGGGGCAAAAATTCATGCAACCGTCCGCCTTTTTGAACTTGACGGGCCGGTGTTTCCGGGACAGTTTGATTATAAACAATTTCTGAACCGGGACCGGATTTTTGTCCATGGTGAAATTTCTGATTTAACAGTCATATCAGCACCTGTTCAAAGCGAAATCATCCCATACCTAAACTGGCAAAAGCTACAAAGGATTGTTCATCAGCGTATAGAATCACTTTTTTCCGAGGATACGATTCCCTTGGCCAAAGCGCTTTTGACGGGTTACAGGCAAGAGCTCGACAGGGAAGAACGCCAGCTTTTTGCACGAGCCGGATTATCGCATATCATGGCTGTTTCGGGATTGCATGTGGGATTTATCGTAGCTCCCTTCTGGCTGCTGATTCCCTGGTTCTGGCAATGGAAATACGGTGCTGCCGGCGGACTCCTGATGGTATCTTGTATGTTGCTGCTGTATGCCGGACTTACAGGATTCAGCGCATCTGTAAGTCGTGCTTCACTGATGGCCTTTCTTCTGTGTACCGGCAAGCTGATGCGCAGACAGAGGGAATCCCTGAATCTGATGGGAGTGTCGGCTGTCATCCTTTTACTGATCAACCCGGAACAGCTTTTTGATATCGGTTTTCAATTATCCTATGGAGCAGTAACGGTTATCCTGTTGTTGCTTCCGGTTGTACAGCAAGCACTACCTGAGAAGCTTCGTAACAGTAAATTGGGAAAGTTGCTAATGGTGATACTGGTCTCGGTCATCGTTCAGATCGGGTTGTATCCGATGCTTGTATGGTATTTTGGAGAATTTTCCATCATCGGGCCGATTGCGAATGCACTTGTCGTTCCGGCTCTGTCTGCTGTTGTACCACTCTCGTTTCTAATGATTTTGCTGGTTGAAGCGTGGCCGGTGACTGTATCGATGCTGAATTTGCCCAACCAATATACACTGCAGTGGATCAGTTTTATTGCAGAAAACCTGGGCGGCTGGAAAAGGAGTTGGATATCCGTTCAGATAGATTCTCCGCTGCTATTCCTGTTATGGTTGGCGATGATAGGGTTTGCTGGTTCGGTCAGGATACCCGGGCTCAGGGTAAAATTTCTGGTTTTGAAGCTTGCTACTTTCCTGTTGATCTTGTTGCAATGCCTGTGGAGCTCGTTCAGCCCGTCAAATCTGAAAATAACCATGCTTGATGTAGGTCAGGGCGATGCCATTCATATCGAAACGCCCAAAGGATACCATTTTATGATCGATACAGGCAGGTGGAGTCCGGCCGGTAATAGTGGAGAACGGATCTTGCTGCCTTATTTTGAATCACAGGGAATCCGCAAACTGGACGCAGTTATTCTTTCCCATCCTCATGCCGATCACATCGGAGGCATGCCGGCCTTGATAAGAAATATGAAAATCGGAAAAATCTATCACTGCGGCTATGAATATCAATCCGGGCTTTATAAAACCTACAGGGAGCTGGTGATTGAATCGGGAATTGCTAAACGGGCCGTAGCCAAGGGAGATCTCATTCAGATCGATCCTTCGATCCGCATTTTTGTGGTTGGCCCGGATGGCAAAACTCATAATTCCAATCCGAATGATCATTCTGTTGCACTGATGATCGTATATCAAAAAACAAAACTCCTGTTTACCGGGGATGCCGAATTGAATCAGGAACGACGTATAGCAAACAGGTACGGTGAATTTCTGAAGGCTCAATTTTACAAAATGGGACATCATGGCAGCCGTACCAGTACAAATACCGGGCTACTGGAATATGTTAAACCCGAAAAAGCAGCAGCATCGCTCTCATTCGGAAACCGGTTCAATCATCCGCACCCGGAAGCTGTCTCTAGAATTCGCCGGTATACCGACAGAGTATACTTTACCAGCCTGGAAGGAACTTTGGTCTTTGAGTCGGACGGCAGAAGAATCGTTAAAAAGTAGATTTATAAATTATTCCTGTGAATCCCCTGACGGTTTTTCCATAATTTTGTTTTTACTTTCATCTATTCCTGCATGATATGCACTTTGTCTTCTTTTTTTGAAAGAATCTCAGTTCCAGCAACATTAAATATAATCTGTTTCCACGGGAACGGGATACGGTACACAACAAACTTGTCGTTTGAATGAGAGTCAAGGATGATTTAAATTCACTTGATTTTCGATGTCAATCATTAAAAAAGAAGACAGAATGGCACAAAAGGAACGGCCGAGCTTCGAAGATGCTTTGAATAAGCTGGAGTCAATTGTTAAAAAGCTGGAAGACCCCGATGTAACGCTTGAAGAGTCGATTGGTCTTTATGAAGAAGGGATGAAACTCTCAAAATATTGCTCCGAAACGTTAGAAAATGCTGTCTTGAAAATAGAAAAAATCAATCAAAGCCCCGGAACCAATACTGATGCCGACATCGATACCGAATCAGAATCTCCCGATCTATGAAATTGAACAACGTTAAGGCCGGTCCGCTTCTCTCAAAAATTGATACACCGGATGATCTTAAGAAGCTGAACCCTGATCAACTTAGGGAGGTGTGTGACGAGCTGCGTGATTATATCATCGAAACCGTTTCGATATACGGAGGGCATTTTGGCGCCAGCCTTGGGGTGGTAGAATTGACCGTCGCTCTTCATTACGTCTACGATACTCCAGAGGATCGATTGGTCTGGGATGTGGGTCATCAGGCCTATGGCCATAAAATATTAACCGGCAGGCGCGAACAGTTTCACAGTAACCGCAAGTATAAAGGCTTGTCCGGTTTCCCAAAGAGAAGTGAAAGTGAATATGACACTTTCGGTGTAGGACATTCCAGTACGTCAATTTCGGGTGCTTTGGGTATGGCCGTTGCCCGCGATCTGAATAAATCGGACGGCAAAGTGGTTGCGGTGATTGGAGATGGCGCGATGACAGCCGGACTCGCGTTTGAAGGAATGAATAATGCCGGGGCTCTTGACAGTGATATTTTAGTGATTTTGAACGACAACAATATGTCGATAGATCCGAATGTCGGGGCATTGAAAGAGTATCTTGCTGAAATCACAACGAGCAAGACGTTCAACAAAATGAGGGATGAGATCTATGATCTTCTTGGCCATTTCAAAAAGGCAGGTGATAAGATGCGCAAAGTGGCCTCCAAACTTGAAAGAGCTGTGACAGCAGCCATTACTCCCGGTTCTCTCTTCCAGGCTCTCGGATTCAAATATTACGGTCCGGTGGACGGGCATAACGTAGATACCTTGCGCCGGCATCTTGAAGACTTGCGCACGGTTTCCGGCCCCAAACTGCTGCACATCGTAACCGTGAAGGGGAAAGGTTTTGCCCCGGCTGAACGTGAACAAACCAAATGGCATGCCCAGAGCAGTCCATTCGATAAGATTACAGGTAAATCCCTGGCTCCAAAATCGATCAAGGCAGGTGCACCCAAATATCAGCAAGTGTTCGGAGATGCCCTGGTTGAACTGGCAGAAAAAGATGAACGCATTATAGGGATTACACCGGCCATGCCAAGCGGTTCGAGCCTCTGGCCGATGATGGAGCGCTTCCCGGAAAGGGCCTATGATGTTGGAATTGCCGAACAACATGCTGTGACTTTTGCGGCGGGGTTGGCAACGGAAGGTAAAAAGCCTTTTGCAGCGCTCTACTCTACATTTTTGCAGCGTGGGTACGACCAGGTTATTCATGATGTGGCTATCCAGAAATTACCGGTTGTATTCTGTATTGACCGGGCCGGACTCGTCGGAGCTGACGGCCCGACACACCACGGTCTTTATGATATCTCTTATCTGAGGGCTGTACCCAATATGATCGTATCCTCACCGCTGAACGAGCAAGAGCTACGTGACATGCTCTACAGCGCTTCCACTTATGAAGAGGCTGCCTGGGCTATCCGGTACCCAAGAGGCAGAGCAACCGGGATGGAGTTGCGGGAAGAGTTCCGTGCGATGGAAATCGGTACCGGAAGATGCATCAGGGAAGGAGAAAACGTAGCTGTGTTGAGCTACGGGCCTATAGGAAAATATGTGATCGAGGCGGCCGACCAACTGGATAGGCAGAATATTCGAATCGGTCACTATGACATGAGATTTGCCAAACCGCTGGACCAGGGACTGATCGACCAGGTACTCGATCGGTATGATCATATCCTAACCCTGGAAGATGGCACCCGCATCGGAGGGTTCGGTTCTGCCGTTGCGGAATATGTTGCTTCAAAACCGGGACGGGTACCGTTAACCCTGATGGGGGTCCCCGACCGGATTGTAGAGCACGGAACCCAAAGAGAACTGCACGATGAAGTCGGAATCGGTCCGGATGGAATTGTAAATAAAATCAGGCATATCCTCGACGTTGAGTTAAAAGTTTGAAAACCGACACACCTTTCGGTTGTACGGTAAATATGAATAGAACTTCAGCAGCATTGTCTTACACACTTTCAGATTTCGATTACGTACTTCCCGAACATCTCATCGCCCAGGAACCGGTAACACCCCGTGATCATTCAAGACTTCTTGTATATGATCGCGGATCCGGCTCTATTGTCGATGATTATTTTTTCAACCTTGACACATATCTGCCGGATTCTGCCACACTGGTAGTCAATAACAGCAAAGTGGAGAAGTGCCGGTTTTTGTTTGACAATGGATCCAGGGAGATTTTTGTGATAAATACGGTCAATGACCGCCTAATAGAAGCGTTGGTACGTCCGGGAAGAAAATTTAAAAAGGGAAAAATCGTACAGGTTGCGGCCGGTATCGAGGTGGAAGTGCTGGAAATATCCGAAGATGGTATTCGAACTTTGAAATTGAACCGGCCGCTTCATGATCCTTTGTATACACCGTACCGTGCAACCCCATTTCCACCCTATATCGAACAGGATGAATCGTTGTCCGAGCAATATCAAACTGTGTTTGCCAGGGATCCCGGAAGCAAGGCAGCTCCGACAGCCGGGCTCCATTTTACCGATGAGCTGATCGATAAACTCAGAAAAAAAGGATTTGGATGGGAGGAAGTGACCCTTCATGTAGGTATGGGTACGTTTGCACCTGTGAAAACAGAAAACATTGAAGATCACATCATGCACAGTGAATGGTTTCAGCTCAACCGGGAAACCGCCCAAAAGCTGGATCTTGCTTCCCATCTGACGTCTGTGGGCACTACAAGTGTCAGGGTCCTGGAATCGGTATTGAAAGAGAAGGGACGATTTGAACCGTCGAGCAGCGAAACTGATATTTTTATCCGGCCCGGATACCGTTTTAAAGCTGTAGATTCATTGATCACAAATTTTCACTTACCCAAAAGCTCATTGTTGATGCTGGTCGCTGCTTTTATGGGGTATGATGAAATGCACCGGGTATACCAGCATGCGATTCAAAAAGAATACCGGTTTTACTCGTTCGGGGACGGGATGTTAATTCTTTGATGAGCTTTATGCTATCGACGGCCATTGATTTCCACGCCTGATGAGATGAATTGAAGAAGACGGGGTTGTTTAAATTTGCGACAATGAGGCTGAATTTTCAATTGTTCTTCAGGTCGATACTCCTCACATAATAATTTGCAAGTCAAATCAGGGGGAATGAACGTTTTGTTGCAGGCCCGGTTTACT
Organism: Balneolaceae bacterium; assembly: GCA_007132385.1. Taxonomy (GTDB): domain Bacteria; phylum Bacteroidota; class Rhodothermia; order Balneolales; family Balneolaceae; genus SLOU01. The sequence goes on from SLOU01000235.1 coordinate 30,908, forward strand.
TTTCATGTTCTGTACGGTAGGCCCGGGTGATTTTTTGATTTAAATGCCGTCTATAATGTTCGTATTCATAACGGCTAATCGTGAATTCCGACCGGTATGTACCATCGTTACACTCCACTTTCAACCTGTCGGGTGTATCGGTTTCGGTAATTCTTACCTGGATCTTCCCAATCCTGTATGATTCGATGATTTGGCTCATAGGGTGGGAAGTTAAACTGAAGGGAAATGAAAAGAAACTGAAAACCCGCATCCAAAACATCCTTTCGGTTGACCGGTCCGAAAACGATGCGCGTGCTACATTCGGATGCGGGCAATTGTTTCAGTTTCCAACCTTGAATACCATACCAAAAGCACCAAAAGTTAATACCCGGCGGTTGTTTTTCGTATAAGTGAAAATGTATATATCGTGATAGGATAGTGACGGATGATCCATTGCAATTTGTATCACGTCCGGATTGGTACCGGATGAAATCCATGAATTCTGGATTTTTCGTTCGTGTGCCTCTCTGTCGGGAGTAGTGAAGATCATCACAACTATCATAATGATATATAACATCCATTTTTTAAAGACAAACATGGCAAACTCTGTTCGTTTATCTATATAAGACAGTTATTATCGTAATTATCCGGAAGACAGGCATAGAGTTAAAAAAACTCACAGATCCCGAATCCGGCCGCTGTATATAAAGAGAAACTTACAGAGATTTGTTGCAGAAATTTCTTTGGTATTTACTGCATTTCCAGTTCGGCGCGGAATCTGGGAGCCCTGTGTCTTTCAAGATAGTAGGTGAATTCACCGGTTTCAATATCGATTTCCATCATCCAGACGTTGGTAGCTGCTTCCGGGAGCATTTCGATTGTATCTTCATCCGCAGCAAAAAATTGACGGTTTGCCGTACCATCGGTTGTAGCATACCCCCCGTAGTTGGTCAGGTCATGTTCTTCGCCGGTCTCGGGATCCCTGTGATCGTGTTTTAATAGCAAGCCCTGGTCTGTTTTTGAGATAATCCAGGTTCTGGAACGATCATCTCCTGCATGAAACGGTATACGGATTTCATCGTCGGTACAGGTTTCAATAGTAGCGGTCAGTGGTATATCGATCAACTCATCATCCGGGTCATCCGGGTAGTCGCCTTCCCCCTTAAATGTTGCACCGCAATGAGAGGAGAGGGTATTGAAAAACTGTTCTTCATCCGATTTTGGCAAAGCGACTTCACGATCCGGGATTTCTGCACTTGCATCACCGCTCATCAGGTATGTATCAAACCAGCGGAACATTCTGAGCGTGTAATCATACCTGGACGATGAGTTGACATTACCGTGCCCTTCATTCGGATAGAATACCAGCCTGACCGGCACTTCGGGCCTTCGTACTTTCAGGTGGCGATAGAGTTCGAGTGACTGACCGGGATGAACACGTGTATCCTCCGACCCGTGCATAATCAGAATCGGTGTTTGAGCACGGTCGACCCAGTAGATCGGGCTTCTTTTCAGGTAGTCCATCCATTTTTCATCCGATTCCCACATTCTTTCCCGGGAATGCACCAGGTACAGCTCGTCAGGTATGTCGCTGGTGCCCCATTTTGAAAGATTGTTACTGATTCCGACAAACATAACCGAAGCGGCAAATTTCTCAGAATAATAGGTAGCCATCCAGGCTGATGCATATCCACCATACGATCCCCCGGTCACCCCGATGCGGTCGGGATCGGCAACGCCCTGATCTACCAGGTAATCAACACCGTCGACAACATCGTCGAACTCCTTCCCGGCGAGATCCCCCTGGCTGCTGTGAATAAATTCAACTCCACGGCCCGTGCTGCCCCGATAATTCGGATAAAAAACACCATAACCCTTTTCAGCCGCCATCTGTCCGGGCATGGAGTAGCTGTTCAGCCAGCCATTGCTGTAGTGGGCTTCTGGCCCGCCATGAACCATGGTAATGACAGGAATGCGTTCTCCTTCATTATACCCGGTAGGATAGATCAGCATCCCTTCAATCTCAAATTCACCGTCCCGGGCGGTATAAGTGACCACTTCCTGACGGCCCATTTCGACGTCATCAAGCCAGGAGTTTGTTGTAGTCATTCTCTGCACTTGCGTTTGATCCTCCTCCAGCAGGAATACTTCATTCGGGTGGGTGTTCGTATTGCCGGTAAAAGCCACGTTACCATTATCAGCCTGGTCAAATGATCCCAATATCGGTCCTCCGGGTGAGAGAATATACTCTTTTTGATTCCCGTCGGGCCGGATAGTACCAAACGAGCGTTCTACACCTTCACTGGCAAGGAAATGGATCCGGTTGCTTTCGGCCCAGGCAATTTGCTCATATTTTCCCTCGAAATCGGGATTAATTATTTGAGGAACACCCCCACGTGCATTTACGATCAGGATACGTCCGTCGATCGGGTCATTGATATCGCGCCCGGCACGCAGAGCCAGCCTGTCTCCATCCGGGCTCCAGACAATTTGCCCGATTTTTCCCTCATTATTAATCTCCGATAATAGTTCCCCGCTTTCAGAGTCAGCTATAAATACCTGCTGATACATGTAATAATCGTCGATATGAGGGGTCGGTGCTGCGCTGACTGCGATCTGGCTGCCGTCAGGGCTCCAGCTTAGCAAGTAAACCGTTCCGTCAACCCGGATACGATTTGGTCGGTCTCCTTCAGAAACGTTGGTGACATACGCTTTGCGGTTTGGCAGGTTTTCCTCAAAAATTTCGGGTGAATAGGGAAGCTCTGTCCGGGATTCAGGCAGACGCTCAGGTGCGGTAAAAGCGATTCTGTGTCCGTGCGAATCCCATACATAATCGATGATGTTGCTGTTAAATGAAAATATCTTTACTGCCTCGCCCCCGTGAATCGGAAGCTCATAGAGCGAACGGGTCACATCACCGTCCTGGGTGGCAAGAAACGTAATGGAGTCATGACCCGGCCGGAATGCAATATCCCCTATACCGGATCTGCTGTAATATGGCTTCGATTCGCCGGTCTCTGTATTCAGTACATAAAGATGGGTCTGATTAGGCCTGTTTTCCTCCCTGGGATTGGCCGGTTTGCTTACAGTATAAGCGACATAATTCCCGTCTTCAGAAATGGCTGCTGAAGTCACCGTTTGGATCTTGGAAACCTGTTCCGGTGTCAGCCCCTGTTGTGCTACAAGGGGGTGAGTGTGAAATAGAAAAAATAGCAGGGTTAAAACAATGAACCCGGCAAAAGAAAATGGTTTGTAAATTTTCTGATTCATAGTTTTGAGGATTGATTGGCATTTCCAATTGGATTCTGTCCAGGGGATATTACTGAAATATTAAATCGACTGAAAACCAAACGTCAAAACGGGCGGGTTCATTCACGTATTCGGAAGGCACTTCAGTTAACAATAAAATAATGGGATAATTGTTAGCAGATTTCATCAAAATACAACTATTCTCCGCACCATTCTGGAGATTTTTCGGGATGCTGGCAAAGCGACCGGACTCGTCACCACAACCCGGATTACCCATGCCAATCCGGGGCTCAGTGCTCATGGATCGGGTTACCGGGATTCGCCGAAGATGATGGAAACCCTTTTTGAATACAAACACAGTTTTGAATGGATTCAGCAGCAAATGAATTACCACTGGTCGGATGACTCCCTGGATGAAGGCGTATCCAGGGAAAGGGTTCGGGAATTGGTGGAATATGCAACCCGTACGGAAATTACCGATGAAGAGGCGGATATGATCTACTGGTCATTCACAGGGGACTTCAGGGCACCTTACAGGAACCGGCAGGGGCCTGAAGGGGTGAAATCCGGGGTTTTGACAAACTATAACGGTATCTATTTTATCAGTACAAATCATACAGCCGATTATGTGGAGATCGCAGCCTGGGGGCCCGGATCCGAAGAAATACCGCCGATTGTCCGGAATACATCCCTGTTTGATTTGATGGTGGATATGGCGGGTGTCAGAGAGTTTGCCGAAGGGTAAGGAAATTTATCCGGTGTTAATTCTCCCACCCTTTTCAATTCTGAATATTCACTAAATCCTTCAGGTCTCAGAGCCAGATCGATTCCGAGGTTCGATACCGCTTCATACTTCGTTTAGAGTCCCGTTTAAAAAGCGGCTCAATTCGGATACGCCCATATAACCGCGACGCGTATTCAGAACGTTGCCGTTTTTATCGAGTACGACAGTAAACGGGAATGCAGTAAGCCCCATTTTGTTGGCAAACTGCTGTTCGGTCATCGTTTCGCCGTTGAAGACGATCTCATTGTCGGAATTGCCGTTAATTTTAACAGGAATAAAGTTACGGTCGATCAATGTCCGAATTGATTCGGACGGATAGACCTCCCGTTCCATCTGCCGGCAAAACCGGCAACCAACCTCATAAATATCAACCAGTATCAGTTTGTCATCGCTGACTGATTGTGCCTGATCCATTGCCTGCTCAATCGTGAGCCAATCCGGTGCATTTTCGATTTCGATAGGCTGGACCTGGCTGAATGAGAAATAAAGGAAAACCGCTATAAAAGCAGTGATCGATGATCCAATGATTAATTTTCTGCGCATAATTTCAGACCTGTTCAGTTTGTGAACAATAACGCACGAAAGTTACATCAATTTTATCGGATTTTGAATAGTCATCTTTCTCCCCAGAAACGCTGCCAGATCTGCTCCTGGTTGTCAACAGTGGCATCGAAGATTGGAATGGCCCGGTCAAAATCCACAACTTCCGTACTGTCTTCATTAAAAATCATCCGGTTGCTCCAGATATAACTGGCATCATCCCGCAGCCAGAAATCACTCCTGCCAAAGCGCAGATCGTAGAGGTATAATCCGTCATCCCTGCTTTCCATTTTGTAATATCCCATCGAAAACCATAAAAGCACTTCAACCGGAGGGTCAGTTTTGTATGGCTCGATCAGGTTTGAATTTTTGGAAATTCCCTGGAATTCAAGGTTATGGTCTTCATCAAAAAGGGAATAGGTACTGACGTAGATCGAATCGTTACGATCCACATATCCCATCCACATGAGAGTGGTAAACGGTCCCGGTATTGTTTTCAATCTCTCATAGTTGCCGTACTGGTGCGTGAAGGATTGGTCAAAAACGTTATGGACATGAGCTTTGATCCCGAGTCCAAGAAACAGGTATAGGAAAGAGGAGAGTATGGCAAGCCGGCTGGCCCAATATCGAATACGGGATTGCGGATGCTGGGTCAGTGCCACGATGATACCGGCGATCAGGGGTGTGGTAAAAAACGGATCGATGATAAACAGGGAATCGGTGGTCACATTCATGCTGCTGAACGGTTCAAAAATCTGCGTTCCGTAACTGGTTGGAATATCGATGATGATATGTGAGAGAATGGACCAAAAGGCGAGCAGGCTCCATGATTTCCAGCCCACTTCATCATGGTTGTGGATTTTGTCGATGGCCCAACCTAACAAGGGAGATGCCAGGAAAAGAAAGAAAAATGAATGTGTAAAACCCCGGTGGACCCTCAGTTCCCGGGCAGAGTCGAGAAATGGATTTAACAACACATCAAGATCCGGCAGTGTGCAGAGGGCTGTGCCCCAGAGAGCAGCCTTGTATCCGACTTTACGTCCGAGCTGAGCCTCCCCGATAACCGCTCCCATTGCGATGTGTGTGACAGAATCCATTACTCCAATCCATACTTTTTCATGTATGATTTCGAAATTTTATTCATATAGTCCAGCGCAGCTTCACGGTTGTTCCGAATTTCTCCGTCCAGTATAGCCTCTTTTACAGCTTCTTTAATGTCACCGATAATCGGTCCTTCTTCAACACCAAGATGTTCCATAACGTCTTCACCCCGTACAGGGTTCTTCCAGTTTCGCATTTTATCCAGTTCTTCGACTTCACGGATTTTTTTCTCCACGATATCAAAGTTTTTCAGATAACGTTCAACTTTGCGTTCGTTTTTGCTGGTGATATCCGCACGACAGAGGGTCATCAAATCGTCTATATCGTCGCCAGCCTCATAAATCAGCCTTCGTACGGCGCTGTCTGATACTTCTTCCGAGGCAAGAGCAATCGGGCGTAGATGCAGCCTGACCAACTTCTGGACATATTTCATCCGTTCGTCGAGCGGCAGGCCGAGTCTTCTGAATATCTTCGGGACCCATTTGGCCCCGATTGCATCGTGGCCGTGAAATGTCCATCCGGCTTCCTGTGAAAAACGTTTTGTAGGAGGTTTGGCGATATCGTGCATGATTGCTGCCCAGCGCAGCCAGAGATTGTCAGTTGCATCCGATGTGTTATCCAGAACTTTCAGGGTGTGCCAGAAATTGTCTTTATGCCTTTGGCCGTTAACCTCATCCACACCCTGCAGGGCCACCATCTCAGGAAAAAACTGCTTCAGTAAACCGGACTCCAATAAAAGCTCAAACCCATAGGAAGGGGTGTCAGCCAAAATGATTTTGTTGAGCTCTTCAAGAATCCTCTCTTTGGAGATAATATCAAGCCTGTGCGCCATGGCACTGATCGCAGACCAGGTCTCGCTTTCTATACTGAAATTTAATTGGGTTGCAAAACGAACCGCCCGCATCATACGCAAAGGGTCGTCGCTGAATGTCTTCTGCGGGTCGATGGGAGTTCGGATGATTTTGTTGTGTAAATCCTGAATCCCTCCAAAAGGGTCGATCAGCAGTCCGAAAGA
>SLOU01000032.1 GCA_007132385.1 Balneolaceae bacterium
CCTCCTGATTACCGGAGGAGGATTTGCCTATATTTATTTTTTCCAAGTTTCTTCCATTGAGAGTTTACAGGAAGAAAAAGAAGTTAAACAATCCGAATTTAATGAAAAAAGCGCGATTGTGGAGACGTATCCGGTTCTGCAATCTGCCGTAGAAAGTGCTGAATATTTTATTGAAAACTATGACAAAACCCTTTTCCCCAACAGTAATCCGGATCAGGTTTACAGGTTTTTATCAGATATAAATGCAAATTGGCCCAGGGTAGAATTTAACTACATTTTCAATGATTCTACTGAACAGGATCTGTATGGAATAGTCAATTCAACAATCAGTGGTGTAGGAAGTTACCGGGCGATTTACAATTTTATCAACCGTATTGAAAACAGCCGCCCTGTCCAAAAAGTACGCAATATTCAGCTTTCCCCGATACAACAATTAGGGCAATACGGCGATGCAAATTTCAATTTTGAACTCCAAAGTTACTACAACCGCTCAGATCATTTCAATCCGAGACAGGAAGATCTGCTGGAAGCATTTAACGATCCCAGTTTGTTTTACAACCCGTTCTTTCCAATGATCCGTGATATTGAGCCGAACGAGGATAATTTGACGGATGTGGAAAACAGTCAGTTAATTGGAGTGAGCAACTCAAGAATTTTTCTAAGAAATCAGGCCGGCCAGTTGATAAACCTCTCGTTAAATCAACAGGTTTATCTTGGCCACCTGCAAAATATTAACGTACAACAAGGAAGCGCAACATTCAGATTAAATAAAGGCGGTATAATCGAAGAGGTTACCCTGGAGGTAAGACGATGAAAATTATGATTCAACAAATAAAAATAATAAGCCTATTGCTGTTAATTACTGGTATGATGGCTGGACTTCAATCCCTGACAGCACAGGATAATCTGCCGAGGGAATACATCAATCCGGATGAAGTGATTTCATTTGACAGGCAGACTTCTTTTGAAGATGCCATTGAGGTCATCAATCAGTTCTCACAGGAATTCGAAGACCGCTTTGTGATCAACCGGACCGGATATACCGGCAGTATCGGTTTAACTTTACCACCCATGCACTGGAGGGATGCTCTCAACTATATTATGAGAGTTCAAAATATGGTGATTTATGAAGAACCTGATCTCTATGAAATTCTGACAAGTGAGCAAGCCAGACAAAGGGAGGCTCCGGAAGAAGTTGACCGGGCTGTCGCCCCTGCCGTTGAACGCCGGGCTACGACAAGTACCCGGGAAGTTCGTATAAACGCCACGTTCTTTGAGGGCAGCAGAAGGGCTCTGCGAGAAGTAGGTGTCGACTGGTCGACCCTTACAAGCGGCGCGCCGGGTAACCTAGCTGGATATATTACTGAACAGGGTTCTGAACGGATTCCAACACAATTTGACAACAGATTTGTATCAGTGAATGCCACCGGTGCTCAAAACGTTTCTCAAAGCGTATTTAACTCACTGATCAATTTTGGTGAAATTGGCGCCGGCATCGAAGTTCAGGCACTTTTCAGTGCTTTTGAAGCAGATAACCTCGGAGAGGTTCTTGCAACTCCTTCAGTGAAGGTTATGGACGGGGAACAGGGAAGAATACAGGTCGGGGAAGATTTTTCGATCAAACAGCGTGATTTCGCCGGTAATGTGACCGATCAGTTTTTCAGCACCGGAACGATATTAACTGTTACCCCGCAAATCATAGATTACAACGATACCACCTTTATCTACCTGGACCTCGCTGTGGAACGTTCGTCTGCCCAGCCCGATCCGGTCAGTACGGTTATAAGCAAGGAAGAGGCGAGCACTCATTCGCTTTTACTAAATGGAGAAAGCACGGTTATTGCCGGCCTTTATCGTACCGACCGCAGTGAAGTACGCCGCGGTATTCCGATATTGAAGGATCTGCCCAAATGGTTTTTCGGGCTCAGATATCTGTTTGGATTTAATTCCACCGATGTATCACAAAGCGAGCTGATCGTATTAATTCAGGCAGAACTGGAAGAATCGATACCAGCGCGAATGGCTAAACAGTTCCAATCAAAACGTGATCTGCTTGAATCTCAGCAGGCGCGTCACCGGAATGAACTCGATTTTGTTTCGACAGAAGAGTTTGGATCAAGCTTCTTTGAGCAGCCTGAAGCTGAAGAGCAGTTTGCTGATGAATTACCTCGAACTCCAGGAGAGGATCCGGAAACCGTTGCACAACCTCAATCGGAAAACCCGGAAGAAGAGACAGAATCCGAAGAAAATGCTGGTAACAGTCAAAACAATACTCAACAGCCGGCTATAGAAGAACAGCCTGACCCTGAAAACAGAGAAGAAGATCAGGAAATTGAAGTTGAAGAAAAAGAACTTTCAGATGCAGAGCGTGAAGCTAAGATGCGTGAGCAGGAAAAAGATCTTCAAAAATACAATGGTGAATACCGTACGGTAGAAATGGAGAATATAGATCAAAACCACACCAACCTTTTATTCTATACGATTGGAGGTTCATTTAAAAACAGGAATTATGCTGACAGGCTGTTCAACAGGATGAAGGACCAGGGGTACAATCCTCATATGCTGTTCAACTCTGATTCAGGATTCTATTTTGTAGCGTATGACGGTTTTGAAAATTTGCAGGAAGCGATTGAATATACGCGCAACATCCAGGATCAGATACAAAATGAAGCCTGGTTGACATCCATTATGTCCTCAGAACGCCTCAACTTGAATAATTAATTTATCAGAACTGTGGCCAAGCCTTAAGCCTCAACGCCGGACGACTCTTTTGGAGTCCGGCTGGTTCCGGAATAGCGAAGCAGAAATCGAATGGCTATCTCATTGAATTTTTCAGGATTCTCAACATTGCACACATGGCCACAGTCTTCAATTACTTCAAGCATACTATTTTGATGCTCTTTGACAAGTTTTTGCACCGGTGGTAAAAACATATGATCTTCGCCGCCCATAATATACAATGTAGGGTTTGAACTCTCGGATTCCCTGAAATAACGCAAAAGCGGATTAACATCATACGTCAATCTGTACCAACGCAGAAACTCTTTCTTCGCCATTTTCTTGGCCTCACTGATAAACATGACCCGGGACTCTTCATGATTGGATCTTGGCAGGATAACCCAGGCAAAAAGTTTATACAGCCAAATAAAAGGAACAACACTTTTAAACTTATGGCCGAGCCAAACCAGGATCCTCGATCGGACATTCATACGCATGATTGCACCACAAAGTACAGATGATTCTACAAGTTCAGGTTTCATATCCTCAATCGTCCGTATTATAATAGTGCCCAGGGATACTCCTACAAAATGCGCTTTTTTAATGTCAAGGTGTTCAAGCACTTCAAGTACATCTTTGCTAACCGTTTTAAACGTATATTTTTCCTTATAATATTCATGGATGGCATGCCGGGAATTACCATGTCCCCTTAGGTCCATAAAAAGAACATTAAAATGATCTTTAAATTCCTTGATTTGTCTGAACCAGATAGATGAGGAACCACCAGCACCGTGTATGAAAACTACCCAGTCGTATTCATCACCCTTCACATATGTTTTGTAATAAAGCATAATCAGTTTAGTAACAAAAGTATCTTTCGAATGGTGCCTGCCGTTCTGTTATTTTGAAATGGTAATCAAATTCAGCCAAAAATAATGAAAAATCCGGTATAACTTGTATTGGGCGGTTCAAATCTGTATTCCCGCTTATAAATGAAAGAATCAGATTCGTACAGGCCCCTGTTACTCCGGTTAAA
>SLOU01000237.1 GCA_007132385.1 Balneolaceae bacterium
AGGTTTTACAATTCTTCGATATAGCCGTGACTGGAGGGGGAATGTCGCGCATAATCGCTATAGGGCCAACGCTAATCAACTGATTTCAAGATCTGAAGATGAAGCTGACCTGGCATTTAAATTCAATTTCTTTGGACGTTTGCAAGTAACCTATCACCATGCAGAAGAGGAGGAATATTACAGGGAATGGTCGCGTGACTGGAGCCGTGGACCGGGACGGCCACAACAGTCTTACCTGGAACTCAACCAGAGACCGATTACAATTGATTCAGATGGCAAAATTCTGGAAACGTACGGAGCCACCCGTTTCGGTTATTTTGCATTTAACCGGATCGCAGAAATCACTCCGAGAGAATACCGCCCGGAAGAGCTGGAGTGGTAAATGGGAAACTGATTTATTTATCAATATCCATCAGGTCCAGCTAAATCAGCAGGAGTTATTTCACTCATCCAGTAAAATCTTTAAAATATGACGTGCAGCAGTGGAGATCACCGTTCCAGGTCCGAAAATAGCAGCTACGCCCTTGTCGTAGAGGTATTGATAGTCCCGGGTGGGAATAATGCCTCCTACGATTACCATGATATCCTCACGGCCGAGTTGTTTGAGTTCATCCAGTACTTTTGGAATCAATGTTTTATGTCCGGCTGCCAGGCTTGAGATTCCAAGGATATGAACATCGTTGTCTGCGGCCTGGAGTGCGGCTTCTTCCGGGGTTTGGAACAATGGGCCGATATCCACATCAAAACCGAGATCGGCAAAACTGGTGGAGATCACCCTCGCACCCCGGTCATGGCCGTCCTGTCCCAGCTTGGCTACGAGAATTCGTGGCCGCCGGCCTTCTTTTTCAGCAAATCGGTCGGATAATGCCAGAGTTTTACGAAACTCGTCATCTTTGTCAATTTCTGAGGAATACACGCCGGTTATAGTTTGGGTTTTTGGTATATAACGTCCGAACACCTTTTCCATAGCATCGGAGATTTCACCAAGTGTCGCATGGTTACGAGCTGCATCTACAGCAAGCTCCAGAAGGTTGCCTGTACCTGTTTCGGCACAATCAGTGATGGCGTTAAGAGTTTGTTCAACTGTTTCATTATCCCGGTTTGATCTGAGTTTTTCAAGCCGCTCAATTTGAGATCTCAGAACCTGTTCGTTATCGACTTCAAGAATATCGATCGGTTCTTCTTTTTCCAAACGGAAACGATTGACACCCACAATTACATCTTTATTACTGTCGATTCGAGCCTGTTTTCTGGCAGCAGCCTCTTCAATCCGCATCTTTGGCAGACCCGATTCAATGGCTTTTGCCATACCTCCCATTTCATCAACTTCTTTTATATGCTTCATGGCACGTCTGCAAAGACGGTCAGTCAGAAATTCCACATACCAGGATCCAGCCCACGGGTCAATCGATTTGGTAATTCCGGTCTCCTCTTGCAGAAAAAGTTGGGTATTGCGGGCAATACGGGCAGAGAAATCGGTAGGGAGTGCGATCGCCTCATCCAGCGCATTGGTGTGCATCGACTGAGTGTGACCGAGGGCTGCTGCTAATGCTTCGACGGTTGTACGGGTAATATTGTTATAAGGGTCTTGCTCTGTAAGGCTCCAACCTGACGTTTGACAGTGAGTACGAAGTGATAATGACTTGGGATTCTTCGGATTATAACGTTTCATCAGTTTTGCCCAAAGCAATCGTGCAGCACGAAGCTTGGCAATTTCCATAAAATGGTTCATGCCAGTCCCCCAGAAAAACGATATTTGAGGTGCAAATTCATCAATGTCAAGTCCCGCTTTCAGACCGGTTTTGACATACTCCATCGCATCGGAAAGGGTGTAGGCAAGTTCAAGATCTGCCGGAGCTCCCGCTTCGTGCATATGGTATCCGCTAACGCTGATTGAATTGAATTTAGGCATCTTGCGGGAGGTGTATTCAAAAATATCGCCGACGATTCTCATCGAAGGATCGGGTGGATAAATGAAAGTATTGCGCACCATAAACTCCTTCAGGATGTCATTTTGAATTGTACCATTGAGTTTTTCCGGTGAGATGCCCTGCATTTCAGCGGCGACGATGTAAAACGCCATCACCGGTAGAACAGCTCCGTTCATGGTCATGGAAACAGAAATTTTATCAAGCGGTATCTGATCAAAAAGAACCTGCATGTCGAGAATAGAGTCGACGGCAACACCTGCTTTTCCAACATCGCCAGTTACGCGTGGATGATCAGAGTCGTATCCCCGGTGAGTGGCAAGGTCGAATGCAATGCTTAACCCTCTCTGACCCGCTGCCAGGTTTCTTCGGTAGAAAGCATTGGACTCTTCGGCTGTGGAAAAACCGGCATATTGGCGAATAGTCCATGGTTTAACGGTGTACATGGTTGCGTACGGTCCGCGCAAGTAGGGGGGCAACCCGGCGACATAATCGAGATGATAGACCGACTCCAGGTCATCCGGAGTATAAAAAGGCTTGATGGGAATTTGCTCCGGTGTCCGGAATGCTGCCGGCTGTTCGGATTCTTGCAAGGCAGAATGACTGCGAGCATGAGGAATGTATTCGATATCGGAAAAATCGGGTCGTTTCATTTTATTTCTATTCAATGATCTCCGGTGCCCTCCAGGGCATCAGGGCAGGGTATATCTGTTTATCGGCTTGCAATACGGAATTCATGACATCACCTAACAAGGCTCCATCCCTGAAAGCAGCTGCGAGTTTATCCAGCTCCGAATGTTTTGGGTACGTTTGGTCACCTTGCCGGATGGAATGTACCGGCCGGACCGGATATGGAGTAACATCAAGGGATTCTTCCGGATTGACATATTTGTTCACCCCGATTAAAATCAGCTCATTTTCAGAAATTGCCTTCTGTTTCTGTTTAGCGGATTTTTCAAGGGCCATATGGAGAAATCGATTTTCCAGTGCTTTTCTGAAACCGCCCTGTTTTTCAATAACTTTGAAAAAATCCCACGCTTTTTTTGCGATCTTATCTGTCAGTATTTCAAGATAATAGGAACCGCCCGCAGGATCCGATACTTTGTCGAGGTGTGACTCGAATTTCAGGATATGGTGAACATTGCGGGCTATTCTTCGGGAAAATGTATCCGGTTCCCTGAACTGAGCGTCATAAGGAAGTATCCGGATAGAATCCGCACCACCAATTGCTGCTGCCATCGCTTCAGTTGTGACCCTGATCATATTATTGTGAGGATCTCCGGTCGATTTATTCCATGAAGTTGTCTCCGCATGAATCGTCAGGCTGTTGTTCGGCTTCGAGTCCGGATCATAAGCTGCCACAACTTTATTCCACAAAAGCCGGGCAGCACGAAATTTGCCGATCTCAGGAAAAAAAAGCGGACCTGCCGATAATTTCATAAAAATGGAAGAGGTAACATCTGTAATGGGAAGTCCTTTATTTGCAGCGACAGCAAGGTATTCACTGCCAATAGCCAGGGCGATGCCCAGTTCCTGAACGATGGAAGCACCACACCCGTAATAGAAACTGCCATCCATACATAATGAACGAAAAGGGCTTTGGGCAAGTGAGTTAATGAGATGGTTTGTTTGTTTTTGACTGTTTGACCATCGCCCGCGTGATGCCCCGCGGGTAAATGGGTCGTATTGAAACATTGTAGTTGTTTCGTGTGGTTGAATCTGCTGCCTTTCAAGTTCATTTTTGAACATCGCGATATACAGCGGGGACAAAACACCGGTATCGAAATAAAAGCCGGTTGAACGCAGGTCAATTCCG
>SLOU01000085.1 GCA_007132385.1 Balneolaceae bacterium
ATATAACGGGATCTTCGATTAAATACAGGAAAGCTAAGTGAGGATTTTTTAATTCAAGCGGCTGGCCTGGATAGCCATCAATGTGATGATGAATCAATGATAGTGATCCTGGGAGAGCTGACCAAGCGAATTTGAAAATTCGAGAGAGAAAAATCTTAACTTACTGACACTTTGGACTGAAAAGCTTGATTTTGAGCTTAATATCCGTTGGTCTGCATCTTAAGCATTTGTATCACTGTTTTCATAATCACTTTAAGATCCATCCAGAGTGTATTTTTTTCCACATAGATCAAATCGTAATCTGTTCTCTTGCGCATATGGTTTTCATCCAGAGTTCCTCCCCGGTACCCTTTAACCTGCGCATATCCGGTGATTCCCGGTTTTAGGGCGTAGCGATAGAAAAAATCTTCAAACCTGGAATTCCAATAGGCGCACTCTTCAATCGGGTAAGGACGGGGACCAACCATGCTCATTTCACCTTTTAAAACATTGATGATCTGTGGAAGTTCATCAATATTGAGCTTTCTCAGAAGACAACCGAACCAAAAAATTCGCTTATCACCTTTTTCCGTGATAACCGGCTTACCATTTCGGTTGGTCTTTTGAACCATATGCATGGTACGAAACTTGTAACATTGAAATATCTTGCCGTGCAAACCGGTGCGGGTCTGTTTAAATAATACCGGGCCACGTGAAGACAATTTTATACCCAATGCGATTGGCGGGTAAAAAACTGTAAAAATAATAAGACCGGCGACAGTCAAAAACAAGTCTGTGAGCCACTTGAATCGATACTGCCTCAACCGTATTTTTTCAAAATTAATCGGTACCTGTTTTTGAGGCTTTTTGCTGCGTGTATAAAGATTATTTTTCTCTTTTTGAGCTTCGATCAGAATTCGCTCTCTAACGGTCATGGTAGCTGTTATTTTTGCATCAGGGGTAGTTGATAATTTAATGAGAAGAATTTAACAAGATATAGGAAACGAACAAATATCTAAGTCGTTGCCAACAGGTTACATTCATATTTTTTTTTTGAAAGATTATCCTGTTTTATATTTCGCTTTAGTTATCCTCTATTATTAATTCATACACATAAAGAGCCGGGTTACACCTAATCATTTACGGCTTTTCTTAGCAAATGAAAATCAGCATGGAAGTGTAATTCTGAAACCATGCTCATTGAACTATATAGAGTGAAATGTAAGCAAAATGTTGCAAGGTTTTTCATTTTTTTTAAAGTAAAGGTAAGAAATACACTGTATTGGTTTGAAAACAGGGATCTATAAATTCCTGCACTTTTGCCCTCTACGACCAAATCCCCTATCTTTTCCAGCTCAAAATCGTTCCTCTACTTTACATACAATTCAATAAAATCCCATAAGACATACCGCATAAAGCGTCTGAAAGACATTTCATCATTGGATATTCTTAGTTCGATATTTAGTACCCTTCTTCTGGTTCTTCTTTATAGATTACGTTGGGAAACACAACTTGCACTACAAAACAGGCATCCTGCCCACTCTGGTATAGCCACATTACTTTTCTTCATATTCATATCGTGCAACCTGTTGATCATTCCCGAAACAACCCATGCCCAGGAAGACCGCACCGAATACTCTATCAATCTGTCATACACCTTCGGCACCTCCGGGCTACCTTTCTGGCTTTATGCCAATTCCGATGCACGTCTGAGACCCGGATCGTCACACAATTCGATGACCAGACTCGGGATCAGTCACCGATTTACCGATGACGAAAGCCGGTTTCAACTGCGCGCCGGAGCCGATCTGTTCGGGCGCATCTCCGACCGGCAGAATACATTGCACTTTCAACAGCTATACCTTCAGGCAGATTATAGAATTTTTCAGTTGACAGCAGGTAATTTTTATGATCCGATCGGTTTCAATGAATCAGGCCTTTCAATCGGGTCGATGATGGTAAGTCGCAATTATACACCTATGCCCCGAATTCGGCTTTCTACCCCGGAATATGTATCCGTTCCGGGAACAAACGATTTTTTCCAATTCAAAGCACGATACTCGGAGGGCCTTCTCGAGAGTGATCGGGCAGTACGTAACGCAAACTTGCATCAAAAATACCTCTATTTGAGGCTTAACCCACACGAACGTGTCTCACTGTATGGCGGTATTGTTCATAATCTGGTTTGGGGAGGCACAGACGAAACCGGCCGGCGCTTTTTTTCGTCCTTTCGAAATTATCTGAAAAGTGTGTTGGGAATCCCTCGAGTTGGTGGGCCCACTCCTGCTGGAAATACCTTGGCTGCTTACGACTTTGCTGCCGAGTACCGGTCAGAAAATTACCGGTTTAAAGCCTCAAGACTGTTTTTTCTGGAAGATATGGTATCAGCACGATTTCGAAGCCCATGGGACGGGGTCTGGGGATTTAGTATATCACGTCATGATAATGAAGGCCCTCTCCATTCCATTCATTATCAGCACATAAATACCAAACGACAGGATTCCCGCGGTGGGCAACCTCCCGGCAGGGCACGGTATTACTGGAATGTATTTTATCAATCCGGGTGGACCTACCGTGGGGCTGTCATTGGAGTACCATTGATCACTTTTGATGAGGATGGTAACCTTGGTAATAACATGCTGGTTGGGCATCACCTTGGAGTTGCAGGTGAAATAGCTTCGAACCTGAATTACAAAGCCTATTTTACCTATACCCGGAATTTTGGCAATTGTCTGGATGTACAACCCGATTTTACACAATTGCATCAATGCCTGATACCGGCTGATCAGGATTTGGATGAGATCACGATAGTACCTCTCAGCGAACTGAGGAGGGATCAATACTCCCTGATGTTCCAGGCTGCATACCGTTTGCCAAATCTGCCCAATCTGCAACTTCAGTTACAGGTTGCTTTGGATACCGGCCGTCTTTATGACGAACGGGTAGGTCTAATGGCAGGTATTCAGTGGGACGGCAGGTTTTAATAAAAACAAAGTAGTATTTCTATCTATCTAGCCAATAACATTCTAAATCACCGGGCCGGACGCAGGACAATATCCACGATTTCTCCCGGTGTTAGCGTTATGTCTTCTATGTCACCGATCGCAATCTGAACCGGCAGACCACTTTCATAGATCGCTCCCGGACGCTGAAGGTTATCCTCAATCATCTTAATATGACCTCCAAGCTGAACGATATTGGACGTGAAAAAATCCCTGCCCGGTTTACGAGTTCTGACTTCAACTTCCATACCCACTTCCGGTGAAATCGTAAACGGTTGGCGGACGTACCCCACGATATGAGTCGGTTCTCTTGATTCAATTATCAATAATTGGCTTCCTGGATCTACCTGTTCACCATTTCTGTGATTTACCTGGCTGATGACGCCATCGATTGGGGAATATAGCGACTTTGGCTCGAGCTCCAACTGAAGTGCTTCAAGCCTTCGCTCCTGCACACGAATCGCGGCAAGAACCGGATCACGTTCCGACTGGGTACTGTAACTTCCATAATTGCTGACTACTTCAAGGCTTCCGGTCAGATATTCAATCAGATCTTCTTTTTCTTCTTCTCGCGTTCTGTTCAGATCAAGTTCTGTCCGTGCACGTTCGTATTCCTGTTCAGAAACCAATTCATTTTCGTAAAGCTGTGCAACCCGGTTATAATCGGCAAGAGACTGTTGCTTCTGTAGTTTTACTTCTGCCAGAGATATCCTCGTATTCATCAGATCCACCCGCAATCCCTCCAAATTCATTCTATTCCGCTGATCATTGATCACCGGGTCGAGACCTTCTTCAATCAAATTGATTTCATTGCGAATGATATCAAGACGAGCGTTGATTAAACCGGGATCATTGATCACGACTTCTCCCAAATAGTCTCCTTCCCTTACATCATCAAATTCTGAATAATGAAAATTGACAAATAAACCCCTGTCAGGACTTGATACAACCGATTTATCTGCGACAACATGTCCCATCAAACCCGGGGACTGCACCCGTTCTTCCCATAAGAGAGCAACCACGATTGCAATACCCACAAAAACAGCAACCGGCAAAACCCTGACCCTTAATTCACGCAGACGTTGATGAAAGGGTACCGGTATCGGATCATACTTTTTTCTCATCAAACCTCCGATTCATCTTCTGCCCTCAGGCTGCTAACCTGCGACACACCATCAAAATGTTTGACCTCATCCAATAACTCATCTACCCTGTCGGGATCTCTCAGTAAAAGACGGTACGAGAGATGGGCGGAATCGATATCATCTGAAGAACGTTGTGAAGCCAGCTTGATCCTGAATGCGTGGCGTTTCAAAAAATCTTCAAAATCTCTTAAATGGGAAAGTGGTTGATCCCAGTTCAAATTCAGAATCAGGTCGTATCGCTGTCTGGATCCGAAATTGGTATACCAGATATATGTTAAAGCCAAAGATGCAATGCCGACCCCCATGATGGCTGTCGTGAACTTTTGAGTGCCGCAAGCCATCCCGATAACTATGAGTGATAAAATATAAACGGTGTCCAGTGTATCTCTTAAAATGTTTCTAAAACGTACGATTGCAAAAACAGCGAGAAGGCTAAATGCCGTCACAAGATTGTTATCCAGTACCATCATCACCAAAGCAACTGTAATAGGGATAATGATCAGAGAACTGACAAACGTCCTGGAATAGGATAGCCCGGTATGTGTAAACATGTAAACCCAGGCCAGGAGCTGTCCGCACAAAAATGCCAGCAACAAAGCCATAAGTAGTGTAGGCAGGTCTGTGGGGAGTGGCGCAGTATCACCAAAATGTAACCAGTCGTTCATGTTAAATTGTTATTTAAAGATTTTAGATTTTTTGCGGTCAGGCTGTCATCAGTCTGCGCGGGCCGATGCGAACAACGCCATCCACATACTTGGCGGCCGATTCCTGGCGCAGGTGAAAAAGCTGCGTCAGTTCCTGGAGCCAGATCGGATACCGGTTGGTAAACTTAAGTTCTAAAATGACTCCATCTCCAAAAACAGAAACCGGTTCTCTCATCTGTGTTCGCAAATGAAATCCTGTAACACTTTCACTTGTAACTTCCCGGTCCATAGTCACCCGTACAGCATTTGAGCCTTTAAGTTCATATGCTTCCCTGCGGTAAGCCACATGAATTTTCGGCCTGGCTTGGATCTGATTAACAAGATAGCAGAAATGATCGAGTGCTTCGAGCTGTTCGGGTGTCTGCTCAACAAGATGATCCATCGTAGGCATTTGTCCCGAGAGAAGGTCAGCCACAACATGGCGGTATACCTTTGCCCTTTTCTTCGCTATGACCTTGTCGAATCGCCGTTTGATTTCAAAATAGACCGGCTGATCAGCTCCGTTTTCATAATACCGAAGCCTTAATTTATACCGGTTCCGGTTCCCGTTTATGGTATCATGAAACGTTTTCATTGTAGCAGAATCAACATATAGACTATGCACAGAATAAGAGAGATCCGCTTGAGTGGCTCCAAAAGGGTCCAATGTCAGGTATTGACTTACAAAATGACGAATCTCCTGAACTTTGTATTCATTAACCCTGTATTTAATCTCGAATCTCTGTTTTTGTAATCTATCGCCCATCTACTAAGCTGTATGAAGATGATTGTAAATTTGATTGGGAATGATGTATCATTTCCAAATATCCATGCAAGCAGTCTATTTATAATTAATTAACAATTAATTAACAGTTTGTTAATATATAAAATTGATTGTTAATCATTTAAATGAATAACACTCTGTTTCAGATACTACACGAAGATTTTTTAACCTTTTCCCTATTTGATAAAAGTCATCCCTCTTGATTTCACAAATGAGCCGGCAACAATCCTGTAAATATAAACACCGCTGGCCAGCGAGGAAGCATCAAACGGGATCCGGTGGGTTCCAGCCGGTATATTTTCATTCAGCAGTATGTGAACCCGTTGGCCAACCGAGTTAAAGATTTCAACCCGTACATGCTCCTGCTCAGGTAGATCAAATTTAATGGTAGTTCCGGGATTAAAAGGATTGGGGTAATTCGGGTGCAGAGAGAATTCATCCGGTATAGGCAATCCGCCAAAAAGTTCCTGGCGTCCTGTTACCTTTATATCGGAAACATGTAATTTGGACCGTTGGCCGCCACCTTCATCCAGCCGGTCACCCGTGTGGTAATAACGCCAAAGCAACTGCACGTACTCCTGATCATTGACCTCTGCCGGTAGAAGAATCGGACCAAACTCCTGCGAATGGCCTGCCAATTCATTCCGGTGATATTCTACCGGATTCCCATTGCCGTCATTTACATCTAAGAAAGGTCCCTCATTTCCAACCCGGTATTGAAGCCTTAGGTGATATACGCGTGAATTTGGCAGTACCGTGCCAGCTGTGAAATTTATTTCAATATCAGCCCTGTCCTGGGTACTCAACCCAAGTAATGCTCCTCCAAGTCGGGTCCCTGGATAACCGGGATTGCCCTGTTGATTGCCCGTATTGAAAAAGGCAAATCCATTATCATTCAGCCCTGTAATCCTTGTACGTGATTCCAGATTGTAGGCGCCGCTTGTAAACCCGAAGATTTCCGCATCCTCCGATGGATCGTGTTCATCCATGTACACAAAAGCCATATGGGCCGGTGCAACCCCTGCCGTTGTATCGGCCGGCCAGAATTCAAAACGGTAAGGATCATCACTTAGGATATGAGGAGCCGGAAAATTCCCGGGCGGCATACTGGTCACATGAATCTCGGAAATATTCATCTTGGACCGTTGACCGCTCTCCTCATCCTCTCGTTCACCGGTATAATAGTACCTCCAGAGTAATTGAACCTCGGGCTCATCTTCAGCCACTTCGGGCAGATTAACCGGACCGATAAATTCACTGTGGCCGGCCTCTTCATGTCGCTGATACACCACCGGGTTACCGTCTTCATCCAGGACATCCTGGAACGGCCCATCGTTACCTATCCGGTACTGGAGCCGCAGATTGTAGATTCTGGAGTTCGGCAGCACCGTTCCTCCTTGCCAGCTCACCTGGATATTCTCCTCGTCTTGTGTATCCAACGTCAGCAAAGCCCCGCCCAGCCGCAGACCCGGATAGCCGGGGTTACCTTCCAGGTTGGACGTATTGATAAATGCAAAACCCTCTTCTCCGAGACCATTGATGCGTGTACGAGAGTCCAGATCGTATCTGCCCGAAGTAATTCCTGCCACTATAGCATCCAGGCCCGGTTCGGTTTCAGCCATATAAACAAACAGCATCGCTTCCGGATAGCTTCCTTCCGGTTTCTCATTATACCATTCGGTAAAAAGATAGTATCCATCGGATAGGTTATGGCGTGGTGCATCTGCGAATTGACTCGTAAAAAACGCTTTTACCGTCGTTGACTGCTCAAAAGTTCGGGTGTACTCCTGTTCATAGACAGGATCTTCTCCATCAATCTCCCAATGGGAAAAATGGTACCCCGGTTTGCTGTGTGGGTTGAGTGTGACTGGAATTTGTGAGAAATACTCTCCGCTCCAGGGATAGGTGGAATTATTGATCCCGGGTGTGGAGGAGTGTATATCTATACTGTTCACCTGAACATACCCCCCCGATCCCGAAGATACATCTACCGTAAGAGTTATATCATCACCAAGTTCAAAATGATCGTGCATATGCTGACGAAGATAGCCGGGGCGGTCAGCGGCATAATCATACATTCGGTTCACCCTGTTTTCCCAGTTTTCCCGGCTGCCATGGTTCCGCCATCTCGCGATATGTTCATCTATTTCCGGTTCAAGTGGTTGTCTGAGACTATCAATAACCGAAGAAACCCTCTCTGTAGTAAATGCTGTATTCAGATGATCGGAAATTCGGTTTATAAAATCTGTCCTAAATTGATCATTCTCCAGTAAGTTTCTAAAAATCAGGGTTGACCAATGATCCCTTTTCAACCTGGCTATAAGATCCAGGTCTGCATCTGTCCCGTCGTGTGTACTGTGACCTAAAGAATAATCCACATCGTATAGTAACCAGCGCCACCGTCCGTCGTGCCCCGCAGGAGCTTCATAATCATAGGGGACATCAAGCCTCCAGAAATCGATATTATTTTGAGGCCAGTCGAAATTACCATAGTAAATTTGTGCACTATAATAGTCCAGAAAATTATCAATATCCATCAGTGTATTCACATAATTAAAATTTTCTCTTATCGACAAGTCATTGTCCCTGATAAAATTGTACATCGCATTATAGCGAGCATTACTGCCTTCAACGACTGTATTCCAATGAGTGAGTAAATCAATATTATCCGGATCCACGCCATAGACACGTTCCAGGTAATGGCGGTCATACCGCTCCCGGAAATTTTGAATACCCCAGTACTCGCCATTCAGAAAAACAATAACAGGCCTATACGCCTGGGTATCCACATTAAAATGACGAATCAATGATTGTGCAGCAGCGTCCATGAACATGGTATAACTAAAATCCTGACCTGAATTTCTGAGAATTAATCGGTTATAATTGTCATATTCCTGATCAGTAAAAATCGGATAATTGAACCTGCTTTCACTATGAATATTTCTTGCGTATAGTCTTAAGCTTTTTTGTGGCAATCTGCGTGTCCAGCCACCATGAATGCGAATGCCCATGTTTTGTTGAAAGCCCAATTCACCGTTTTCTTCAAAAAACTGAATAAAAGCAGGTCGCTCCCATTCGATTCCTCTTTGATAATAATTTCCTGTTCCGTGATCACCATCCTCATGGTTAACTCCCGGTACATATATCCCATTGTCGTGTCCAAATAGATTCAGGCTGTCCGTAACGATTGATACGACCGGTAACGAATAGAATTGCTCACCCTCTGGAAAAACAAAAAAAGTTTTACTTGCCACCGCTGACAATCTTCCGGGCTTCACGGCTTTGACCCGGATAATCGTGGCTTTATTCAGGTTTTCTTTCGGTTCTAACCATACTCGGGTTCCACTCGAGATAAAATTTGTCGGGATCGATGCGTAATTATTGGGCTCAGAGGTTCTGCCCGTTATTAGAACTGGTCCGTCGAATATTCCCGATTCTTTAGTAGGCTCAGAGCCGTCAAGCGTATAATAAAACGTTACATCCGAATCACTATGCTCGAGATTCAGTTCAAAACTTTCCCTGTAAAACCCGGACTTATGGGAAAAAATTGGTGGTTCCAGTTGCCCGGCAAACCCTTCGGTGTCATTCGTTCTTCCAGGGGTTGGTTCCGTAAAGTAGTACCAATTGCCGGTACCGTCGGGCTGCCGGCCAATAGAAATATCGGTAGCAATTTCAGTCGGTGGCAACTCATCGATACGGGTTCCATCCGGGTGGGTCAGGATCACCTCTTCGCCGGATGCCGAAATTGCGAAATTGGTGTGAAGTTCACTGCCTGGAACGGCGCGGTCTTTATTGGATGCCCAGAGCAACATATACTCCCCCGGGTAAATAGTGGTATCGGGAAACACCCAGCGGAATGGCTGGTCATAATCATCCGAAATTCCTAATCCTTCCAGGTTCAGAGGTTCATCCCCTGAATAAAAAACTTCAATCCAGTCTTCGTAATCCCCGTCTTCATCCGAAATCGTCGTGCTGTTGGAAGACATGATTTCGTTCAATAAAAGATTTTGAGCCGGCAATAAAGAGGCAATGACGATCAAAAACAAATAAAATTGAAACCCGAAAAATACCGTTTTTTGCATGTATAATTAAGTAGTTTAGGAGCAAAAATTTACTCTTTCTAAAGAAAGAATTAAAAAAGAAAATAAGTGACATTTTTCTTATGACTCTTCGAAAACAAGATTTTTATTTTATAAATGTCATGCTCTTAGTTGAGACAAAAGCACCTGCTGTGATTCGGTAAAAATATACGCCACTTGCCATCCCTGAACCGTAAAAGTTGACTCTGTGACTGCCGGCAGATCTTATTTCATCCGATACGACAGCCACTAGCTGGCCAACCGCATTAAACACCTCGACACATACATGCTGCTGTTCTGAAAGTTCAAATTCAATAATCGTACGATTATTGAATGGATTCGGATAATTCTGATATAGAACGGATTGTTCCGGACTTACATAATCTCTCATTTGATCTACAGCAAAATCTACGCCTGAAAGGGATATGTTATTGAATCTTATGTTCCCGCTGTCGCTTTCACGAATCTCTTCTTCACCTCCAAAACGTATACGAATCCTGAAATCCGGGTTGTTATCAGCAGCATCGATATCCTTAAATGACAGATTAATCCGTTTATAAGCCTCAAACATAACTGCTGAGGTTTTTTCAAGACCGGTTGTTACCCAGTTTCCCTGAGCAGGATCTGTTGAATAGTCAAAAAGTAATTCTTCCGGGCCATTCGCAGTGCGAACGGCAGCAAAAATAAATTGCAGGTCCCGAAAACCGGTCGTCGGCAGGTGAAAAATTAATGAACTTTCCCGGTTATCAACCAGGGAGGGGTTGCGGGCCCGGATTCCGCGCATACCTGAGACTTCAAAAGGTATATCAAAATTTGCAGATGGAAGATAATTGACCTGTGTTGGATCATTCACCCTGTCAAGTATGCCGGCCGTACCATCAGCTGGCGGATAGGGGAAAATAGCAGGGATATACTCTAAAAGCCCTCCCTCTGCGGCCGAATAAACAGAGCTGATGGTTTCCAGCGGTGAATTATTTGGAAGGTCACTCGTAAACACCCAATAATGGACTACTTCCTCCACCTCGTCTGATTCGGTAAAATGCGGGATAAAGGTGACGTCTTCACTAGGATTAAATGTAATCTCTGGCTCGCCGGCACTTACTTCTTCAGGCATCACGCCGATCGTTGTCCAGTGGGTGAAGCGATAGCCTTCTTCGCTTACCGCTTTAAGGGTGACAGGAACCTCACTAAAGTAGATCCCGGACCATGGATAAGGCTCAGTTTCGACACCCGGCGTGGATGATACGATTTCTGTTGAGTTGACTTTGGCATATCCACCCGCAGGAGTTTGCAAGGCTATTGTCAGCGTAACCTCATTCCCAATATCAAAATAATCTTTAAGTTGCTGTCGCAGATTGTAAGGCCTCTGTTCCGCATATCTGTGCATAATTTGTACCCAATTTTCCCAGTTCTCCCGGCTTTCATGATTCCTCCACCTGGCAATGTGTTCATCAATTACCGGTTCCAGTGGCTGTCTCAGGCTGTCAATCACTGTAGAAACTCTTTCGGGAATAAAAGCCGTATTCAAATGATCAGATATACGGTTTATAAAGTCCGTTTTAAATTGGCTGTTATTCAGCAGATTTCTGAAGAGAGCCGTTGACCAGTCGTCTCTCAGTAACCAGCCAATCATATCAAACTCTGCGTCGGTATTGTAACCCAGTGATCTGTCAACATCATACAACAGCCAGCGCCATCTTCCGTCATGACCTGTTGGCGCATCAGGATTGTAAGGGACATTTAATCTCCAAAAGTCGTTATTATTCTGAGGCCAGTCGTTATTTCCATAATAGATTTGTGCGCTGTAATAATCTAAAAAGTTATCAATGTCCATGAATGTTTGAAGATGATCGTAATTTCCCGGTTCCGAGAGATCCGCTTGTTCTATAAAATCCATCATGGTCACGTAATGATCGGCACTGCCTTCATCGACTTCATAATCATTTGCTGCATAGTCGTTGGTTAAAATGTCAAGGTTTCCGGGATCAACGCCGTAAACACGTTCCAGATAGTGTCTTTCATAGCGCTCTCGTATGTTATGAATACCCCAGTACTCACCATTCAGAAATACAATAGCAGGGCGGTAGGCTTGAGTGTCCACATTCAAATGCCTGATTAGTGACTGTGCGGCAGCATCCATAAACATGCTCAACCCAAAATCATTGCCCGAATTTCTCAATATCAACCTGTTATAACTTTCATAAGGCTGATCAGGGAAAACGCGGAAATGAAACCTGCTTTCACCATAATCACTCCTGGCATACAGCCTGAGACTCTTCAAGGCAAATCTCCTTGTAAAACCCCCATGAATTCTGATGCCAATATCCTGGCTGTGGCCCAAAGACCCATTATTTTCAAATAATTCAAAGCTTGCCGGCCGTTCCCAGTCTCTCCCTCTCTCCATGTAATTACCAGTGTCGTCATCACCTTCCAGGTAATATGCTCCTGGTACATAAATACCTTCTTCAAAACCGAATACATTCAGGCTGTCTGTGATAATGGAAATTACCGGCAGGGAGTAGGCATTTGGGCCTTCATCAAAAACAAAAAATGATCGTGTAACTGTAGATGAACTTGAACTATTCTTGAATGCTTTAACCCGGACTACATTACCCTTCCGGACATTTTCCAGGGGTTCGCGCCAGGCTAATGGGCCTCCGGTAATGTTATTGGTAGGTATACTGGAGAATAAATTCGGCTCGGGGCTCCGGTCCGATATTGTTATCGAACCTTTGTATAGTGTGGAATTTTCTGAAGGAGATGACCCATCGAGAGTATAATAAAGCTCAACATCCGGGTCAGGGTGCGTCAGATGCAGTTCAAAACTTTCAAAATAAAAACCGGCGCTATGAGAAAAAACAGGAGGGGCAGGATTCTGGGCAATAAGACTACCGAATGCGGTAAAAACCAAGACAGCCAGAATAGCATAAAGAAACTTATAACAGATATTCATTTACTCATAGTACGTTAAAGTACCAACAACGATCATCAAATGGATATAAGTAATAGATCGTATAGTTGAGCAACCAAAATAATAAGTTGGCTGACACTTTAAAATATTCGCAGATCATTGTGAATCTAACGTCAGCTTAACTCTTGCAAGATATATGGACGTTCGTTGTTGGTGAGAAGAATAGTAGCTTATAATTAACTCATCATCTTTCAGGATCATCCCCGGATACCCATTATCTCCTCCGGAGGGTAACTTCAGAATCTCCGTAATTTTTTTCTCTACCGGATCAATCAAGCCAATTGAAGTGCGCGCTTCAGGTTCAAGGAATCTGATACCGGCAATAATCCTGTTATCCGGCAGTAAAAGTAGATTCGGACTTGCTATTTTTTCATTTAGTTCTTCCCATCTCCATTCAAGGAATGGTGAACGGGAAAGTCCTATGATTGAATTGGCATCCAGGTTTCTTCTAACCAAAGCAATAGCAGTAGAGTCATTTATAAAAACCAAGTCAGTTTCATTAGGTCTATGAGCATCGAATATTCTATATTGTTTTGTAGTAAAGTCAATCCCATTATGACTGGTATGCAGATTTAAATAATTTGGCACTCCTGTTCTATATGAAAAACCATATGCCTGATCTGCCTCATTATTCCATCGTACTCTCCATAACCAATAATTTCTAAGTAAAATAGGTTTAGCATCAGACCAATTTACACCATCTTTACTATTCCAGACATACGACTGATGAATATAATTGGTATTAGTAAATATACTATAGGGCTGTCTTGCAGTTGCATTGATGCATAGCGTATTTGCCGGGCAAATACTCAATTTTGGATCTCTCACATCTTTATTAGGAACGATTAATTCAGCAACATCTTCCCATACTTTCGTATCCTTGGATCTTAAAATCCGAACCTTGCCATCTTCTGAAAAATGACAACACGATGCCTCCCTGAAAACAATGTAAAAATAATCGTCAAAAAAGATAATATCAGTAAAAGCATTATGTCCACCTCTACTCCAGATTTTTGTATTTTCAATCAATTCAAATTCTTGACCGACTTGCACTCCCATTGTAGAGTAGTATGGATACTCTTCGAAAGTTAACCACTGAACATCACTACGGCCAGAGTCCATTACCGTACAGGAAATCAAAAAGGTTGTCAGAATGTAGAATACCAGTAAATTTTGTAGATTTGTTAGCATCATAACACTCTGATTCTTTCTGGATATTTATTGATCAGTTTTATTAAAAAATCAGCCGACTTTTTTTCTCTATATTCAAAATTAATATTGATATTTAAATCTTC
>SLOU01000060.1 GCA_007132385.1 Balneolaceae bacterium
CCATTGATCCAGAGTTTTGGGAAGATCTTGAGAAAAAAATTGGATATGCTAATGACCAGGGTATCATTTTACTAATAGTTGAAGTGGGTAAGCATTGGAGGGATTTATTAGCTCAAAATTTAAGAAATCAACCTTTTATAACATATTTGACTGGAAGGTTATCACCTTATATGGTAATATTATCTCCAAGTTTTGATCAAAGATATGATCCAGAACTAGAAAAAGTAGGAGAAGAGCTAAAAAAAATTAATTTACATCTGGTAACTCAGCATTCAGGAACACACTACGAAACAAATCAAGCTTATAGGGATTCTCCTTCAGTTGATTTTTCCGGATTACAAACTGGCCATCAAAGGGGCAATTTAATAAATGCATACAGATCAGCAAGAACCTGGACACTCGATATGTGGAATAGTTATCCAGTAAAACCTGTTATTAATATTGAAACAATGTATGATGGTTATGGTCATAATGAAGCTGAAAACTGGCGAGAAAAAGATGTCCGTAAATTAGGTTGGATTGCGTGGTTGTCAGGCTCAATGGGTTATACTTATGGGGCAGGTATGGTACCACCAAGAGTGCCTGAGGGAGCCGGAGGCGTATGGGCATTTAATTTAGATTCTACTACATATGATTTCTGGCGTAATGCAATGAATTGGGATAGTGCCAATCAAATGACTGTTATGAAAGAATTCTTTGAAAGTATTGAGTGGTGGCGTCTTGCACCAGCTCATGAACTTGTATTAAATCAGGCTGAAAATGACACATTAAAAATGGTTGTATCAGTAACCAAAGAAAGAGATCTATTATTAGCATACTTACCTGATAATCCTGTAATTAAGTTGGATCTGTCAGATTTTAAAGAAACTATAACTGGTAAATGGTTAAATCCAATCAATGGGGACTACTATGAGATTTCCAGATCCGTTGTACCATCAGAAATTGTTTCGTTTTTACGACCTGAAGACTTGGAGGATGCGTTATTAATCCTATCTGATTGAGAATATATTCCATTACCGACTCACATGTTTCCCTAAAAGTTGCCCCGCTTGTTCACTTGATGAAACTGTGATAGTATTGCAGCTTTTTTCTCTATTTTCCTGATTTAAATAATCATGGGCATCCTTGTTAGACAAACCGGACCGAATAGATCATATTAATAGCATCATTCACAAGCAACATTTGCCCGTATGTAAGTACTGCAATTCAGCAGAAACTGGAAGTTGCCGGGCCGCCAAACATATTTCGTCAAAGACGGTCAGCTGTTTGAATGATTAAAATCTGATTTCAAAATAAACGGGATAATGATCTGATATAAGGTGCGTATCCTCATCATGAATAATATCGGCATACACTACCTGTTTTGCCAATGTCGGATTAGCAAACGCAAAATCAATTCGACTCCCTTTACGTGGCCCCTGCTGTTCCACTTTGGTGACCGTTGGAACCGTAATTTTGAATTCATCATTATGCAATCTGAAGATATCCTGAAATCCGGCATCTTCAACCATTCCAATCACTGAAAAATCCAGATTACCTTCGTTGAGATTATGTCTCCTGCCTCCTTCCATTTCTCTTCTTTCATTGAGATATGCCTCTGTATAATACATAGAATCTCTTGCTGAAATAGCATTAAAATCGCCAAGTATCATGATCATTTCATCGTCAGGCAACAGCGCGGCATGTGCAAGGACCGTTTGTACTTCTTTCTGTCGTTTTTGATAACTATGTGAGGAAAAGTGAATGACAAAAATATGCATACCATTGGAAATACCATACAAGTAACCATGGTGCATATTATCGAATACTCTTTTCACATTTACAATCGGGTATTTGGAACTTAATGATACAGGATATCGTGCATCTCTGAGTTGTACTGCAAAGGGATGAGAATATTTTTCTGCAAATTCTTCCAGGGCTCTTTGGTTAAAGCCACCCATCTCCTGATATGCTACAATATCAGGGTCCAGTTTTCTTACCCAATTTACATATTTTGCCCGGATGAGACTATCTGAATAAAAACTGCCGTCCTGGCGAAAGCCTTCCCAAACATTATAGGATAACACTTTCACTGTTTGATTTGAATCAGGAACAGCCTGGTTTGGATCAGGCGCATCCTGGCCCTGATCTGACCCGCAACCCGTCATTAGTAACGAAATCAAAATCAGAAGACAGATTCTTCCTTTATGTAGATGTATTTTTCCCATTTTGAGTAGTGTTATTGAATGTAGAAACCCTGTGAATAAAAGGTCACGCCTCCCTGATCGACCTCGAAACGAACAACCGCATTTGCCATACCCGAGTAGTCAAGTGTAGTTCCCGTGACATACTCCTTCCCGTTCTTAATCCACCGGATTCGATCATAATTATCAATATCGACTGTGATGGTACTCGTCATTTCGTCAACTATGATTTCGTTAAACTGCGGATAGATATCTGTCCTGGAACCGACGAATTTGTGACCATTTTCCAGAGCATGACGCACCGCATTTTCCGTAAGATCTTCGGCCAGAACCAGTGTCAAAGTCGTGTTGTCCGGAACCGATGTAGCGTGCGTATCATCGCTTCCCTGCACGAAAATATCATGTTCCGGATAATACTTCATCAGCATTCGATCAAGCATTTCAATATCCAGTTCGAGGCTGCGCTCAAGCTGCATTTCAAAACCGGGATTGCTGTTAAATTTGATTATATGATCACCATAATAGGTGATTGCTTCTTCCCAGCCGTCATCAAAAATACTACGATTCTCCCACATCCCGCCGGGCACATAATGTGTCGGATGCACCCAATACGCCAAACCACCGCTTTGCTCAACACACTCCATCCTTTCCTCCCCGGTCTGATTCCCCCGGTCCGGCCATCCACAGTCAGTAAACAGACTGACTATATGCGGATGTGTAGTCAACTCGGCTGCACGGATTGCGAGCATACCACGTTCACCAAGATCGGGGTAAAAAGCAGAGGTTTCGCGGCCCTGATACACCCATATTTTTGATGGATGTTCCTGAATCCATCGCGTCCAGGGCCAGGTTGTCTCTGAAGTCGGTACTCTGGTATTATCATCACGGTGAATGTAATACTGCAATATGTCACGTTCTCCTTCGCGATGTGTGTAATAATTGTCATGATCCGTGATTGCCAGAATGTCATATCCGGCGTCGGCGTGCATGTAAATTAGCTCGTCGGGTTCAGCCCGGCCATCACTGAGTACCGTATGGCTGTGAAAATTCGCAACGTAGGTCTTCACCTGATTCCAGTTTATATCGGAATAGGGATTTTTAATTACCCGGGGACCTGCCTCACTGGTCCGGGCAATAAGCGCAGTCATCATTATCAACGCGACCACCGCAATCTTAATCATTACCTTGTTGCTTTCAAAAGTTGGAAAAGTAATACCCGGCGGACTTTTTTTGACAAGCGGACTTTTTTCTGACCATTTGTAATATGATATTTTGCTCATAACAATTATAAATTTAAGAAGTTTACGTCGGATACCGATCAAATTGACCTTTTGAGATAGTATATAAAATGAGTTCATAATAAACTCTCCATAAGAGCATTTAGTAACAATGATAATTGCTTTTTATAGTTCGATACAAACCTGGTGTATTATTTACAATATAGCGTCATGAATTTATTTGCTGTGTTCAAATAATAAGTGCAACAGCACGGTGTTTTAAGGATTGTTGAATAGGTGAAAGATAATCAAA
>SLOU01000091.1 GCA_007132385.1 Balneolaceae bacterium
AGGAGGATTTATCCTGGTGCGCAGTAACGACCCGCTGGATGTGATTTCACTTGCTTGCCCGGAACAGTTATACTGTACTATTATTCATCCCAAGATTGAGATTGCCACAAAAAATACCCGCAAGATGTTAAAAAAGGATGTTCCCCTTGTGAAAGCTATTTCACAATGGGGAAATGTGGGAGCCCTGGTAGCAGGACTTTATAAAAATGATCTGGCTCTGATCGGACGGGCGATGGAAGATGTAATAATTGAGCCTGCTCGTTCATTTTTAATACCCGGATTTGAAAAAATGAAACAAGCTGCAATGAATAGCGGAGCTCTCGGATTCAGTATTTCCGGGGCAGGCCCATCGGTGTTCACGCTGAGTACTTCCCGGGAAAAAGCTTCCGATATCGGGAATCAAACGGGCAGGGTGCTGCAGGAAATGGGGCTGGATTATGATATCATTGTATCCGGCATCAATAAAAAAGGTTCTCATATTGTGGAGGCAGTGACCGGTGAGTAACCCAATTCAGTTTATTAGCACCCGCGGTAAAACCGGACCCGTATCTTTTACTGAAGCTATGAAACAAGGGCTGGCACCGGACGGCGGGCTCTATATGCCCGACAATATCCCGGTTTTGCCGGATGAATTCTGGAAGCAACTGCAATCACGTTCCATTCAGGATCTTTCGATAGATATCGTGAGGCCATACCTGGAAGCGGAAATAAACGGGGGAGGTTTTGGCTCTGATCTACCAAACAGGATTATTCAAAGTGCGATTACATTTGACGCACCGTTGGTTCAATTAAAAAAAAACCTTTACCTGCTTGAACTGTTTCATGGACCAACACTTGCATTCAAAGATTTCGGGGCCCGGTTTATGGCCAGGGCATTTTCCAAACTGGACAATACCGCAGGTACGGAACAGGATCTGCTGGTTTTGGTTGCTACTTCAGGTGATACGGGCAGTGCGGTCGCACATGGATTTTACGGGGTCGAAGGTACACGGGTGTGTCTGTTATATCCGTCAGGCAAAGTGAGTGAGTTACAAGAAAAGCAGATGACCACACTGGGGGGAAATGTTCATGCACTTGAAGTTGACGGTACATTTGATCAGTGTCAGAGTCTCGTGAAGAAAGCTTTTTCCGATCGTGAGCTGCGTCAGAAGCTGCGTTTAAGCTCTGCAAATTCTATCAATATCGCACGGCTGTTGCCCCAGTCGTTTTATTACGTTTACGGGCTTGGACAGTTGCAGGAAAGGCTGGGACCCGATGTCAAGCCTATTTATACCGTACCAAGCGGGAATTTTGGCAATCTTGTGGCCGGACTTATTGCAATGAAAATGGGAATGCCGGTGACCGGGTTCATCGCTGCAACCAACCGAAATGATGTTGTTCCGAAATTTCTCAGTACCGGGCGGTTCACCCCGAAAAAATCTGTTCAGACCATTTCAAATGCCATGGATGTGGGAAATCCAAGCAACTTTGAACGAATAGAGTTTCTGTTTGATAAATCGCATCATGAAATTCAGAAAACGATTTCAGGAGCCTCATTCAGCGATGAGCAGACCAGGGAGGCGATCGGTAAGGTATACCGGGATACCGGATATACGGTAGATCCGCATACCGCTGTTGGCATCCTTGCAGCCGAATCATACCTGTCTGAAAAATCAGTTGACGAGATGGCACCGGTTGTCGTACTCTCAACGGCACATCCCTCCAAATTCAGGCACGTTGTGGAGGAAGAAACCGGCCGGCCGGTCGACATACCGGAACGATTGAAAGCATGTATGAATAAGAAAAAAATAGCATTACAGGTTGAAAGCGGCTACGATCCATTCAGGCAGTATTTACAGGGTAATTTAGACAGCTAAAAAAGAAACGGGGGAATGTATGACCTGTTCAAAGCCGGGTTTGTTTTAGAATACTGTAATGTGCGGGCTGGTTTTAATTTCTTATTTTCCGAACTGAATAATTAAAAATGAGTCAGTAAAGAAATTATACGATGCCAAAAACAGCTATTCATGAACCTGATGTTACACTTGAACTTGCACTTGACCATGGATTGATCGAGGAAGAGTTCGGGATGATCAAGAATTATCTCGGCAGAACCCCGACTTTTACCGAATTGGGTGTGTATTCTGTGATGTGGAGTGAGCACTGTTCATATAAAAATTCTATTCTTGAAATCAAAAAACTTCCAAGAGACGGGAAACAGCTTTTGGTTGAAGCGGGTGAAGAAAATGCCGGACTGGTGGATATCGGAGATGGCCTGGCTTGTGCCTTTAAAATTGAAAGCCATAATCATCCATCGGCTATAGAACCCTACCAGGGAGCGGCAACCGGTGTCGGCGGTATTCACAGAGATATCTTTACGATGGGTGCCCGGCCTGTTGCTTCACTGAACAGTTTACGGTTTGGAAGCCTGGAAACTCCCAGGGTCCGTTATCTGCTGGATGGTGTCGTCAGGGGTATTTCCGATTATGGTAATTCGTTTGGAATTCCGATGGTTGGCGGTGAAGTCTACTTTGATGACGCATATGAAGGCAACCCGCTGGTTAATGCGATGAGTGTCGGGATTGTGAAAGTGGGAGAAACAGCTTCTGCGATCGCCGAAGGGATCGGAAACCCTGTAATTATCGTCGGCTCAAGTACCGGTCGTGACGGTATTCATGGGGCTACCTTTGCATCGGAGGAGATCAGCGAAGAAAGTGAAGCAAAAAGGCCAAGTGTGCAGGTGGGTGATCCGTTTACCGAAAAACTGCTTTTGGAGGCAAGTCTGGAAGCATTAAAAACCGGCGCGGTTGTAGGGATGCAGGATATGGGTGCCGCCGGGATTGCCTGCTCAACTTCCGAGATGACAGCCAAAGGAAAAACAGGCATGAAGATTGACCTCGACAAAGTACCAGCCCGGGAGCCTGAAATGACAGCATATGAATTATTGCTTAGTGAAAGCCAGGAGAGAATGCTGGTGGTGGCAGAAAGGGGACGGGAACAGGAAATTATCGAAATATACAAGAAATGGGATCTCAATGCGGTGGTCATCGGTGAAGTTGTAGAGGGTGAAAATGTAACATACTGGAAGGATGGAGAGGTCAAAGGGGATATACCGGCTGATTCACTCGTGCTGGGCGGAGGTGCACCTCAGTATGAGAGGGAGGCGGAAAAACCTGATTATCTGGACCAGGTACAAAATTATGATCTGCAAAAAGTGGAACACCTAAAAGATCATAATGAAATTCTGAAAAAACTTCTCTCTTCCCCGAATATATCGTCGAAAAAGTGGATTTTTGAACAATATGATACGATGGTCCGTACCAATACGGTGAATGGACCGGGAGCTTCCGATTCCGGTGTAATACGGATAAAAGGGACGGACAAAGGGCTTGCAGTTAAAACTGATTGCAATGGACGGTATGTTTACCTGAATCCTCGAAAAGGAGGGCAAATCGCTGTTGCTGAAGCAGCCCGGAATGTTGTGTGCAGCGGGGGGCTTCCACTGGCAATTACAAATTGTCTGAATTTTGGGAATCCGTATAAACCGGACGTATACTGGACATTCAGGGAGGCACTTGCGGGAATGGGGGAAGCCTGCCGGGAACTGAATACCCCGGTCACGGGTGGTAATGTCAGTTTTTATAATGAGAATCCCGGGGGGGCAATTTTTCCAACTCCGGTCATCGGTATGCTCGGCCTGGTAGATAATATTCATGAACATGTGATGACCCCGAAATTCAAACAGAGTGGAGATGTGATCTACTATATCGGAGCTAAAAGACAGGGGTTGGGTGGAACTGAATATCTGCAAACCATACACGGCATGACCACCGGCGATGCTCCGTATATCGACCTTCCGTTTGAAGTAAAGTTGCAAAAGGTATTGCTTAAGGCTATCCGTGAACAGAGAATCAATGCTGCTCATGATATATCTGATGGTGGGCTGGCGGTGGCGATTGCTGAAATGGCCATCTTTTCAGGATTGGGCGCGCTGCTATCGGTCAAAGAATTGGACGGTACCCATTACGAGGTTTTATACAGTGAAGCGCAGTCGGGTGTATTGGTAACAGTGCCAAAAGAAGATGCACGCAGCTTTGAAAAATATTGTGCAGCGCAGGAGATACCATTCCAGGAGTTGGGGCTAACCGGAGGGAAACACCTTGAAATTGATGAATTTATCAAACAGCCGGTGGACAAGCTAAAAGAACTATACGAAACATCGCTGCCTTCAGCGATGAATCAAGAATAAACTAAATAAAGCCACCCTTCCTACGGTAAATCTAAATTTAATTGCAAGAAAGGGCAGCATCGGTAAAATTTTCAGTGGATACCCGGGCGCTTATTGGTTTCCAGTGTCGATTTCTATATATACTTCAGCTTCATCAAAAGGTTCTTCGAATCTGAGTTCAAGGTTGATATCCTCGGTGATATCATCAATATCAAGATTCGTTCCTTCATAGCCAAAGTTTATTGCTGAAACCATTTCCTGCTGATTCGATTGAATTTGGAGCTGGATTTCCAATAATCCATTTTCATCTGTTTCCCGAATTCCGTCAACAAACAGATATTCGCCAACACTATCGAAAAATAAAGACACACTAAAGGGTTCACCTTCCAGAGGCTGGGTTGTTTCAGCATCAACAAACTCGGCTATAACCGTACCGACTGCAACATTTTCCTCTGGAGGTGACTGAGGATCATCCAAACAGCCTATTAATAATATTGTGGCAAGCAGAGTGGAGTAGAATAAATTTTTCATGATTGTTATAGAAAATTAAATTTAGCTCAAAAAAGAAACATGCATTAATTATAAATTTAAAGTAAAGTAGCAATAAAAAGTTCCATCCTTATTTGACTACGGTTCATCAGTTTTCTTATTTCTTTTTCAATTGTAAAACCATGAAAACAACCCTGTCATGTTCCGTTACTACTGCCAAACCCGGTCTTGTTTCTATTCCTGAGGTGTGGGCTTTTGGCGGTTGATTGATAACTTTTTTCAAGAATTCTCAGTCCTTCTTCAAGGTGTTCTTGTTTTACAGTCAGGGGAGGGCGAAAACGGATTGTTTGGGTACCGCATCCGAGAATGATTAATCCGTTTTCCAGGCATGTTTTGATAACAGCATCCCTGGATTGAGCGTCGGGCAAATCAATGGAACAAAACAACCCTTTTCCGCGAGGGTTACTGAAATGTTCGTATCGATGACTCAGTTCGTTCAGTTTTTTCTGAAGAAAAACTCCGGTCTCCGCTGCCTGGTCTACAAGTTTATCTTCTTCTATTACTTCCAGTATTCGTTGGAACCGGACCATATCGACCAGATTACCACCCCAGGTAGAGTTTATTCTGGACGGTACATGAAAACAGTTGGTTTCAATATCATCAATCCGGTCGCTGGCAAGAATTCCACAAACTTGTGCTTTTTTTCCAAAAGCGATAATGTCGGGTTTTACATAATATTGATGACACCAGAATTTACCGGTAAGACCGATACCGGTTTGCACTTCATCATAGATCAGCAGGGCGTCATTCTGATCAGCCAAATCCCTGAGAGCCTGATGAAACTCGGGTCTGAAATGATTATCACCGCCTTCACCCTGTATCGGTTCGAGAATGATACAGGCGATATCATCTTTATAGAGTTCAAAATATCGTTTGGCCTGGGCAATCGCTTTTTCTTCTTTTTTAATTACATTCTTCACTTCATTCTGATCCAGGGGAAACCTGACAGCGGGGTTCAGAATCCGGGGCCATTCAAATTTTGGGAAATATCGTACTTTGGCGGGATCTGTGTTAGTAAGAGACAAGGTATAACCGCTTCTGCCGTGAAATGCCTTGTCGAGGTGAAGTACTTTGTGGCCTTTTTCCGTACGATATCCTTTCTGAAAGTTTTTTTGCACCTTCCAGTCAAATGCGACCTTCAAAGCGTTTTCAACAGCAAGGGCACCCCCGGAAATAAAAAACATATAAGGCAGATAATCAGGTACCCCCACGCGGGAGAAGGTTTCAACAAACTCGGCCATTTCGCGGGTATAGGTATCGGAATTGGAAGGTTTGTTGATGGCAATTTGTCCGATTTTTTGAATAAAGTCGGGATCACCAGCAAGCCTCTCATGGTTCATGCCAAGAGGATTGGAGGCAAAAAACGTGAAGAAGTCGAGATATGTCCGGCCGCTTTTGGCATCATGAAGATACAGTCCCTTACTCTTCTGAAGGTCCAAAACCATATCATAGCCGTCAGCCAGCATATGATTGTCCAGCAGTTTATGAATATCGGAAGGTGCAATTTTTTGTTGTACGGCCATTTTCTTCTCCAATCAAACTTAGAATCATCCATCAGGCATCGAGGTGATTTTTTCGAATGCAAGGAATGTCTGATTAATGATATCGATACAGTCTCTTAATTGTTCCTCTGAGATTAATAACGGAGGAGCAAGACGGATAATATTTCCATGTGTCGGTTTGGCCAATAATCCATTTTCCTTTAGGGAGACACACAGGTTCCATGCGATCTCGGTTTCATCGGTGTCATTAACTTCAATGGCATTTAATAACCCCCGACCGCGGACTTCTTTGATCAATCCGGATTGTTTCTCCAGTTTTAACATCTCTTCCCGGAACAATTCTCCTAGTTGACGGGCGTTTTGCGCTAAATTATTTTCTCTGACTTCTTCCAGGGCCGCAATGGCAACGCGACAGGCGAGTGGGTTTCCCCCAAACGTTGATCCGTGCTGTCCCGGCCGAATGACCTCCATAATATCTTCGTCGGCCAGGACGGCCGAAACAGGGTAGACCCCTCCCGAAAGAGCTTTGCCGAGGATAAGAATATCGGGTTTTGTATACGAGTTTTGACGCTGGCAGTGGTACTCACATTTGCAATTTCCACACACGGATAAAAGCGAGCCGGTCCGCGCGATACCGGTTTGGATTTCATCGGCTATAAAAAGTACGTTATGGTTATGACAGATTTCAGCAGCTCTTGATACAAAATCATCGTCCGGTACATTGACTCCGGCTTCACCCTGAATCGGTTCGACAAGGAATCCGGCAATATGCGGATCCTCTTGAAGTGTCTGTTCCAGGGCCTCACAGTCGTTATACGGGATGGTAGTAAAACCCGGGGTAAAAGGTCCGAAGTTACCAGTTGCATCAGGGTCGCTGGAAAAAGAGATGATGGAAATCGTTCTTCCGTGAAAGTTGTTTTCACAAACCACAATTTTGGCTTCACCGGATGGAATTCCCTTTTTCTCGTAGCCCCATTTTCGAGCCAGTTTTATAGCCGTTTCCACTCCTTCGGCCCCGGTGTTCATAGGCAGGACCCGGTCGAATCCGAAGTATTTGGTGATATATTCTTCATATTCTCCCAGGACATTATTGTAAAAAGCCCTTGATGTCAGTGTAAGGGTTTCAGCCTGATCTTTAAGAGCCTGTACAATACGGGGATTGCAATGCCCCTGGTTCACA
Organism: Balneolaceae bacterium; assembly: GCA_007132385.1. Lineage (GTDB taxonomy): Bacteria > Bacteroidota > Rhodothermia > Balneolales > Balneolaceae > SLOU01. The sequence continues at coordinate 7,439 of SLOU01000091.1, forward strand.
GCTGAATAGGCAGACAGGAAGTCGTAATAACGGTTTCCTTCCGGGTCCCAGACAAACACACCTTCCCCTTTGGCTATGACAACCTCCAGGGGGGCATAGTTTCTGGCTCCATACTTTTTTTCAAGGTGAATTGCTTTTTGACTAGAAATCGAATGGTTCAGCTTGGATTGCACGATAACTTGGAATAATTGGTTTTATTAGAAGATTGGTTGTTCGAAAATGTTCGAAAATACCCTGATTCAATCAAATGGGATGAAAGATACAATAATCGTTCCGAGAAAAAGAATGGGAAATCAGTGCATCGCCTGGATGAAGATGAGGATCTGGTATGTGTATGGGTATGGGCATGGGTGCTGGTATGGATGAGGGTATTGTGACTAATACTGATGAGAATGTGGTATGAAGGCTGGTAAAGGTGCGAACGAGGGTATGGGTGAAATGCAAATTATCCGGTATTTCCTTCTGTTATTTACTTGAACAGAGGTTCAGAGATAATCACAGGAACTGGGGTCCAAGAAAGGACAAAATTTGATTACAGAGCTTGACATGAGGGCATATTTATTAGTATCTTTGGAGTCTATAAAGATTTTGATTTATAACATATATCGCGGGGTGGAGCAGCTGGTAGCTCGTCGGGCTCATAACCCGAAGGTCGTAGGTTCGAATCCTACCCCCGCCACTACTTAAAAGGGTTTAAGGCTTGATAAAACAATGCTTTAAGCCCTTTTTTATTTTGCCGTGGTAAAACTATGGTGAAACAAATCGATTAAGTTTTAATATCCTCCATTTTCTTCTGCATGTTACAGAGCTGTACATTGGTATCAAGATATCCCATCAATTCAACTCAATTAAGATAGGAAGGTATGTGTGGACGCTATACACTTATTAAAAACCTGAAAGAGATCCATGAGTTCCTGAATGTTGCTGACCGGGGGAAGTATCAACGAACCGGAAAACAGGAATCCGGTGCCTATCGCCCCAATTATAATGTAGCCCCAACCCATGTGATGCCGGTGGCTTGTGCAAATGAAGATGGACACAGGGAATTGGAACCTATGTACTGGGGTTTTATGGGATGGAAGCCCAAACCGGGCACAAAGCCTTTTCTTCCCATTAACACTCGGGATGATTCGATAATTGAAAAGCCAATGTGGACGAAAGCGTTTACCCATAAAAGATGTATCGTGCCGGCCAGTGGTTTTTATGAATGGTCAGGTAAGAAGGGAAATAAAACTCCTCATTATATGTATCCTTCGACGCAGACACTCTTTGGCTTTGCAGGTATCTATTCCAACCTGGCTCCGGAGGAATCAACTGTTGGAAGATCCTATTCCATCATTACAACATCCCCAAATAAATTGATGGAGAACATTCATGATCGAATGCCTGTGATATTACATCCATCAGAATTTGATGATTGGTTAAATCCAGATCACCAAGATCCAAAGTTTCTGAGTGATTTCCTTCAGCCCTACCCGGATGATGCGATGAAAGAACACATAGTTTCTAAAGCGGTGGGTGATGTCAGAAATAATGAAAAAGGACTTATCCAAAAAGCAGATCTATTTAGTTAACAAATAAAATGAATAGCCGGAAATCGGAGAAATTTTCGCCCCAATGGTGGGTCTGTATGTTAATTGGAGATAAAAAAGAGAAATCAGGAATGCTTGAAAGTTAGGTGATAAAATTGCATGGAACCGAATGATATGAGTTATTCCGATGCAGGTATCTGCCTGGCAATCAGACAACTTTGCTTACATGGGTATACATTTCCAAGATTTGAAGGCTTGATGTTGTTTTTTAGCTTTCATTGCATTTTACAATCGGATACATAACCTTTATACAGTTGATTCATTGAAATCTTTTCTTCAAAATCATAATTACAAAACTTGATACGATTCCTCCTGCACCTTCGCCTGCACTATCAGTTATTTATTCTTTCAGGTGGATATCTGTTAGGGGGATTACTTGCGGATCAACCCGACTGGCATACATACTGGTTGCAATTTATCAATGTACATCTGCTTTTATTCGGTGGCGCAACAGCCTTTAATTCCTATTGGGACAAAGATGAAGGCCCGATTGGCGGTTTAAAAAATCCGCCAAAAATGGACCGCTGGATGCGTGATCTTTCTCTGTTGATGCAGTTTGCCGGGCTGGCATGGGCATTAACGATTGGATGGCTCTATTCGGCTGTATACGCTTTGAGTGTATGCCTGTTTTGGCTCTATTCAACCCCGGTTGCACGCTGGAAGGGTGACCCGCTACTGAGCCTGTTGGCAATCGGGATCAGCACGGGTACAAATTCACTGCTGCTTGGTGTGATGGCGGCCGGGAGTGAGTGGACGCTTCAGCTCTTGTTTGCGGCTCCCGGTGCGGCATTCATTATACTGAGTCTCTACCCGGTCTCACAAATCTATCAACTTCAAAGCGACCGGGAACGGGGCGATATGACCTTCGCGCTGAAATACGGCCTTGCCGGTGTCAGACGGTTTTTTTCATTTTCATTTATTTTGGGACTTGTATTGATTTCAACTGCACTTGCCTTGGAATTCAGGGTACTTGCAGGGCTTTTCTTGATCCTTGGCGGTTTGGTTTGGGTTCTTCTGATCATCTGGATTTACGGGCTGGAAGGTAAGGAAGAGGAGTATCGAATCGTTATGAAAATCAAATTTATTACATCATTCTCATTCACAGCTTTCATTGTAATTTCTATATTATACATACACACTCCGGATGGAATCGAATGGCTGAATAGTTTGTTATTTTAAGAGAGATTGAACGTTAAAATTTAGGTTTTATATGACAGTAGCAGATACAAGTGTACTTACACCGGAAATTCTTGAACAGGCTTTAAGCTATGAAGAGTACAGGAATCTGATGGACAGGCTTTTGGACAAGCAGAAAACGACAGGTGAAAATCACTCCGAGGAAAGACTTCATTATACAAAAATGAATCTCTACAGGATGAGACGCCTGGATAAATATGCAAAAATTTCTCCGGAGCTAAAGACAAAACTGCAAGATCTGGATAGAGATTTTTTGTGGATTGTACTCACTGAAGGTTGGAGTGGCGATGCAGCTCAAAATATACCGGTTATCAATAAAATCGCTGAGTTTACACCAAGGATTGAATTAAAAATGCTGCTGAGAGATGAAAATCTTAATTTTATGGATCAGTTTCTGACCGATGGAAAAAACCGGTCCATTCCAAAGCTGGTTTGCCTGGATGCACGTACTCATAAAATTCTCGGTACTTGGGGGCCACGCCCTGAAACAGCACAACAGATGGCGGTTGATTTTAAAAATAATCCGGATTTCTCTATCAAGCATGCTACTGAAGAACTTCATAAATGGTATGCAGATGACAAAAATGAAGAGCTTCAAAGGGAATTTCTCGCATTGATCGGGAAATGGGAAAATACATAACCCCGGATTAATGCCAGGCAGCCGGGAAGACTTCTTCAGATATGTTGCTCAGACTAGTGAACAACCGATGGCCCTTGAGGTTGAGAGGGCTGAAGGGTGTTATATCTACACGACGGACGGTAAACGATATGTTGACCTGATTTCAGGGATTGCTGTCAGCAGCCTGGGCCATCGCCATCCGGCTGTCGTCAAAGCTGTTCGTGAACAGCTCGACCGGCATATGCATGTGATGGTTTACGGGGAATTTATTCAAAAGCCGCAATCGGACCTTGCCGCTCTCCTTGCGGCGAACCTGCCGGATACGTTAAGCCAGGCCTACTTTGTAAATAGCGGTACCGAAGCTGTTGAGGGCGCGCTTAAACTTGCCAAAAAACGGACTGGCCGATCCGGGTTTGTTTCATTTACGAACAGCTACCATGGGGATTCCCATGGATCGCTCAGTGTTACCGGCCGCGATATTTACCGGGATCCATACAAACCACTTTTACCGAATGTGACGTTTCTTGAATTCAACAACGCCGGTCTTCTGAGTCAGATCACCCGGAAAACAGCGGCTGTCATTCTGGAGCCGATCCAGGGGGAAGGCGGAATCATTCCGGCAGAAAATAGATGGCTGCAAGCGGTGCGTAAGAGATGTGATGAAACCGGTGCCCTGTTGATATTCGATGAGATTCAATCCGGTTTTTTTCGAACAGGCCGATTATTTGCCTTTGAACACTACGGGGTGCTGCCTGACATTCTGTGCCTGGCCAAAGCGATGGGCGGTGGGATGCCAATGGGAGCTTTTGTATCCTCACCGGAGATATTGAGTGTATTAAAAAAGGACCCTCCGCTTAATCATGTGACTACATTCGGAGGCCATCCGGTGTGCTGTGCAGCCGCCCATGCGAATTTGAAAACACTTCTTGCCGGTAACTATGGCTTAAAAGCAGAAAAAATTGAATCGATTGCAAGAGAAATTCTGCAGGCTGACAAAATCCTTGAACTGCGGGGAAAAGGCGCCATGCTCGGATTACAGCTTGAGTCCAGCCAGTTAACCGAACAGGTCGTTGAACATTGCTTTCAGCATGGGCTGATACTCGGATGGACACTCCATTCCAATACGCTTATCCGTATTGCTCCGCCACTCATTATCGGGGAAGATCTCGCAAGAAAATCCTTTCAAACCATACGGGATGCAGTAATCCGTTTCTCCTGAAAAGCTGTATCGTGATTTTTAATAATTCTTTTGTCAGGGCAAATATATTTCTGTATCATATATATGATATATGTGCAAAGAAAACTTACAACCGATCAAAGGCCGAGGGTCCTCCGACAACCCGGAAAACCGGTTTGAAAGGATTTATACGGACTATGACCTGGATCAGGAAACCGGCGAGAAGCCCAGCCCCGATACAACGATACTGAAGGATCATACTTCCGAGATTATATCAACCAATCAAAGTCCTGATATCCCTTTTGATAAAAGCATTAACCCGTACAGGGGATGTGAACACGGTTGTGTTTACTGTTATGCACGGCCTACACATCAGTTTTTGGGGATGTCTGCCGGACTTGATTTTGAATCGAAAATCGTGGTTAAGCACAAGGCACCGGGACTGTTAAGGAAAACACTTGCAGATCCATCCTGGAAGCCGGAAGTGCTTGTGATGAGCGGTGTTACCGATCCTTATCAACCGATAGAAAGTAAGCTGGAAATTACCAGGAGCTGTATTGAAGTTCTTGCCGGTTCACGTCACCCCGTAGGCATCATTACCAAAAATTATATGGTTACTCGGGATATTGACCTATTGAAGCAACTTGCAGAGATTAACGCTGTTCATGTTACGATCTCTATAACAACGCTTGACAGTGATTTGGCCCGGGTCATGGAACCGAGAACATCAAGGCCTGAAAGGCGGCTGGAGGCGGTTCGAAAATTGTCCGAATCCGGTATACCGGTCGGCGTAAATGTTGCACCGATCATTCCGGGCCTCACTGATCATGAGTGTGTGAATATCCTTGAAGAGGCAGCAACATCAGGAGCAACAAGAGCCGGATATACTCTATTGCGACTTCCATACGGAGTAAAGGATCTATTTGTTCAATGGCTGGAAAACCATTATCCGGATCGCAAACACAAGGTTTTGAATCGACTGCTCGACATTCGCAATGGCAAACTGAACCGTGCAGAGTTCGGTGAGAGATTTCGTGGTACCGGTCATTTTGCCAGCCAGATTCAGGAGCTGTTCAGGCATCATCTCCGGAGACTCGGATTGAACCGGGAGGCGGCCCTTTTATCGACCGATTATTTCAAAAGACCGGATCATGGGCAGATGTCACTTTTTTAAAGATATGAAAGAACGTTGCGGTAATGATGCTTGTTAACCCCTTGAAGCAGAACAATAAAACAACCCTGAATCGTATAAAACCTGATTGATTATGGCAGCCGTTAAATCTACCATGCTGGAGCTGGGTACAAAAGCTCCACATTTTTCATTAAAAGATGCAGTGACGGGAAAATCAGTTTCTCTGAATGATTATGAGGATAAGGAAGCACTGCTGGTAATGTTTATCTGTAATCACTGTCCTTACGTGAAACACATTAAAAAAGCTCTAACAGCGTATGCTGAGGATTACATGCCTAAAGGTGTGGGAATTGTCGCTGTCAGTTCCAACGACGTGGAGAAATATCCGGATGACTCACCGGAGAAAATGAAGGAAGATGCTGAAAGATTCGGCTATCCATTCCCATATCTGTTTGATGAATCCCAGGATGTGGCCAAAAAGTACAAAGCTGCATGCACCCCTGACTTTTTTCTGTTTGATGCGGACCTGAAACTGGTTTATCGCGGGCAGTTTGATGACAGCCGGCCCAGGAATGATGAACCGATAACCGGCCGTGATTTGCGCGAGGCCACCGACATGGCACTTGCCGGAGAACAGGTACCGGAAAATCAGACCCCAAGTATTGGCTGCAATATCAAATGG
>SLOU01000031.1 GCA_007132385.1 Balneolaceae bacterium
AAAAAAGTGCTATTTATGTCAAAGGCCGAACTCTCTCCTCTTTGATTTTCTCATCAAATCGAATCCTCCAATCCGCTTCAATTCCTGCGGATTCTTCATGGGAGACTACTCGCAACATACTATCAGTCAAAGCTTTCATCTCATTCAGAGTGTGAAGCCGGATCGCCTGTTTGACTTTTGGAATAAGTCTCGGTGTCATACTCAACTCATGTACACCAAGTCCAACCAGGATGATTGCAGCAAACGGATCCCAGGCCAATTCACCGCATACTGCAACCGGGACATCCGCACCTATTCCTGCTTTAACAGTCATTGCAATCAGGTTTAACACAGATGGATGCAACGGTTGATATAGTGAAGAAATCAGATTATTACCGCGATCAACAGCCAGTGTGTACTGGGTCAGATCATTGGTCCCGATACTGAAAAAATCGACATGTTTGGCAAATAGTTCCGTCTGCAATGCTACACTGGGAACCTCAACCATGACGCCGATACGAATATTCCGGTCGATCGGAATTCCTTTCTTCGCAAGCTGCTCCTGCATCAGATCCAATTCGTTCTTAACCGCCAGGAACTCGTCCAGCATCGAAACCATTGGGACTAAAATCCTGGCTCTCCCCGGAAACTGTCCAGCAACCCGGCATATCACAGACAACTGACTGCGTAGCAACTCTTTACGGTCCAGCAAAATACGAATGCCCCGCCACCCCAAAAACGGATTGGCTTCTTTCGTTTTGATGTCCAACACTTTGTCGCCACCCACATCCAGCAGCCTGATAGTTACCGGAGCTGAGCCGCTTCCCGAAAAAGCAGCCTGACAAAATTCTTCCTGCCGCTTGTGATCCATACCGACCGGACCGGAATTCATCAACAGTGTATCGGTCCGGAGCAAACCGATACCCTCAGCCCGAAACTTTTCAATATTCAGAATCTCCTCCTCGAAATCGATATTGGCCTGCAAACTGACGGGTTGCCCACACCGGGTAACGGCCGGCTTGTCGATCACATACCGAAGCTGCTTCTCCTCTTCCCTGTGTCTTTTTATAGAACGGATATAAGTAGCCTCGATTTCTTGGTCAGGCCTCAGAATAACCTGATCCCCGTACCCGTCAAGTATGATCATGTCTCCATCACTAGCCAGACGTGTTATCATCTTGGTGTCAATGATCATCGGAATTCCCATGGCATTGGCGATAATGGAAGCATGCGAGGTGAGGCCACCCGAATTGCATATAATCCCCTTCACACCACTCCGGGCAAAGGTAACCACCTCAAGCGGAGAGACATCATCGGCGACCATGACAGCATCTTTACCGAAACTGGCGATCACTGCCAGTTGCTGAATATTCTGTACCAATCGGTCACGAACATCCCGCAAATCGGATAATCGCGTGACTAGAAAAGCTTTTTCAGACGATTTTATCAGATCGATAAATTTTTGAAAAGCATCATATACCGCTTTTTCTGCACGCAGTTTCTTCTTTTTGATCAGGGCCAGCACAGCTATTTCCAGCTCTGGATCTCTCAAAATCTGATAATATGTATCCAGAATATCGCTGGTTTGGGAATCTTCTCTTGCAATTGCAAAATCGGACAGGCGATCGATTTCGGAAGAGACATTTTTTCTCGCCTGTTTAAACTTTCTGATTTCCTCAGAAATCTGCTTCTCTCCAACCAGCTCCGCATTGATGTTGATATTGCCACGCGTATAGATTCGCGCCACACCCATAACCAACCCGTTAACTGCGGTGACGCCCTTCAGTTCCGTATTCGAGTGATACTTGGTTTGTTCTTCTTCCATAATTTTCAGAGATTCGGCTTATGATTCCTGATCATCAATCTTAAAACCGTTATCAAACAGTTGCACCAACGAAGCTATCGCCTCTTTCTCATCGGGACCGTTAAGCTCCAACTCAAGTTCCGCTCCCTGTTCAGCCGCCAGTGTCAACAAACCCAAAATGCTTTTACCGTTTATACAGTATCCGTGCATGTGAATGTGAAAATCCGACTTAAATCGTGTCGCCACTTTTACGAGTGTTGCTGCGGGACGAGCATGAATACCGGCAGAATTTTTCACGGTTACCTTCTTCTTAATCATTGTTAGAAACTACGTATATCATTATCCATTTTCATCTGGAAATCTGCTACCTTCAAGTTACACTTTGATCACACATTTTGTAACTTCTTTCTTTGATTTTTTAAAAAAAATAAATTTTGAATCTATGTCGGTTACAATGGATGATGTCAAATATATGGCGAACCTTGCTCGCCTTCAGCTCACCGAGCACGAGGCAAAAGGTCTGGTTAAGGATATGAATGAAATACTGGAATATATGGATCTGCTTGGTCAGATCGACTCTTCAGGCGTCGCTCCGCTGGAACATGTCTCGGATAACGAAGCCCGCTTTCGGTCAGACCAGGCACTACCGCCAATTGATCATGAAAAAGCACTCAAAAATGCACCGGATGCCGACAAGGATTATTTCCGGGTTCCCAGAGTAATCGATTGAGGTAGCGTTTTGGCAAAGAAACGGCACGAATCACCCCGAAAAGGAATCTCCCGCCGAGCCAGAAGAAAACAGGCAAAAGTCGGAATTGAGACCGATTTGTGGGAAACCATCTCCCTGAAATACCGATATCTTATTGTTCTGATACTCCTGCTGATCGTACCTTCGTTTCTCTTCAGCGAAGTCTATTTCGGCAATCAGCAATTTGTCGCTCATGACATCCAGCAATTTCAGGCGTCCGCCCGTTCTGTAATTGAATACCAGGAGGAGACCGGCGAGGATGCCCTTTGGGCCACACATATTTTCAGCGGGATGCCTTCGTATGTCGTTATCGGCAACAAGTCGTTCACACATATTGACACCCTGCTTAGACGTACCTTTTCTGCCCTTTTTATTCCGGTTTTTCCCTTTATCATTTGCATCACCGGCATCTTCTTTCTGTTCTGGCTGATGGGATACCGGCCGCTTCCATCGGCGCTGGCTGCATTGGGGATTAGCCTGACAACCTACATCCCCATTATCGTGGGTGCCGGCCATAACTCCAAGCTCATCGCATATTCCTGGATACCCTGGGTGATAGCAGGCTACTGGATGCTTTCCCGTAGTGAGAAACGTCTTGCCGGGCTGTTTCTCTTTGCCATGGCGCTCAATTTTACACTCCGTGCCGAACACGTTCAGGTGCTCTACTACTTCCTTTTCATGTTGGCTCTCTGGTTCGTTTATGACGGGGTGGTAGCGTTTCGGGCTAATACCCTGCCCGACTGGTCACGCAGAGCCGCGCTGATGATTCTGGCCGGAGTACTGGCTCTTGCCGCAAACATCCAGCCCTACTGGAGTATTCACGAATATTCCTCTTACAGTATCCGGGGTGGATCGGAACTGCAGCAGGGGGACAGCCGAGGCGGCGGACTTGGTATTGACTACGCATTTGCATGGTCACAAGGCCGGGCCGAGTTGCTTACACTCATTATTCCCGACAGTTTCGGAGGGTCTTCGGCAGAGGGGACCTATTGGGGACCAAAAACATTTACCAGCGGGCCGCATTATCTGGGAGCAATATTATTCCTCATGTTTCTCGTCGGTATTACCCGTGCTCACGGCCGGCTGAAGTATGTTTTTCTCGGATCCGGCCTGTTGACCCTGTTATTTTCCCTTGGGGAAAATCTCTACAGTTTCAACTACCTGTTTTTCCA
>SLOU01000273.1 GCA_007132385.1 Balneolaceae bacterium
ACCATCTCATGCCGGTATGTTTTTTGGAGTTTTGTCTTTGATTTTGCAGCTGTAAACAGCGGTTTTTGCATCCACCGATTTAAAAAACCAAGATAATCGTTTTCTATTTGTTTCGCCCGCTGTTGATCTTGATTCCTTCTTTCTGACCGTAGATCCGCTTCAGGGATACCTGCAGTCGTGCTTTCGAGTATCAGGCTGTGAAGCAAGTCGGTATGCGTTAGAGCAAATTGAAGTGCTAATCGTCCGCCCATACTATATCCATATAGTATCATTTCCGAAAAGCGGAATCGGTTGAATATCGATGCCAGGTCTGCAATTAGCTTTTCAGTATTGTAACGTTCAGGTTCTAAAGATCCCCCGGATTGACCGTGTCCGGCAAGGTCGATTGTCACGGGATTACAGAATTTTTTCAGTTTCGGGATCAGGTGATCAAATACGTGGCCGGTACCCATAAAACCGTGAAACATCACCAGATAGGGTAGATCGAAATGATTTTGATGAATGTCAGCATGATAGTAGATATTCTCAGTGAATAATTTCATTGCAACCCTTCACCACTTTCTGTAAGAATATTTTGAAACCAGCTTTCGAACCTGTCAACCCAGGCCTCGAGGGAATAATGTTGTTCAGCATATATACGACAATCTTTGCGGTTGATTTCAGATATCCTGTCGATCGCTTTTGTGATTTCGTCAATATTCCCTGGTTGCACCAGGAAGCCGGTCTTTCCATTGGTTATGATCTCAGAGGGCCCCCCTCTGTTATAACTGATGACAGGAACTCCGCAGGCCAGGGCTTCAATTGCGACTATTCCAAAAGCTTCCACCCATTCGGGTGTCATGATCAAGGCCAGCGATTTCCCGAGAATGTTCTGCATGTCAAAAGTCGATAAAAAGCCGCAATAGTCGATTGTTTCCCGAGGGAAGGCAGAGGTTACCTCATTGTAGTAGTCAGAATCTTCTATTTTCCCTATAATTTTTAATAGGTAACCTGATTTAACTACAGACTGTACAGTGTCTTCTATTGATTTCTCACGAGAAATTCTACCTACCCATGTAATATAATTCTCTGTAGTTTCACGAAACGTGTATTGAGTCAGGTCAATACCTCCCCCGAGTATTGCAAATGAATCGGGACGAGGGAATGTTTCTGCTTGTGAGCGGCTATAACAGGCAAGCCTGGATTCAAAGGAGGCAGATACCCTGGAAAGTTCATAATCGAGAGCGTCATTTAGTGAGCTCATGCTAATAAAGTGTGCAATTGGCACATCAAACAACCGGGTAAGGTATACCGGTAGCCAATCGTAAGAAAAATTAACAATTAAATCGTATTGATACTGATTGGATCTGGCGTAATTACACATTTGTGTCAAGACACTGTCTTCCGGTTGTTCCGGTTGATCATTTCGGTGCCACTTTTGTGCTTTTGGCTGAAGTTTGCCGGGTAATTGAGTGATATTGATTCCGTCAATGACCGAACCCTGGGGTGCTGCTACTTCTACACTGCAACCCCGTTTTTTCAGTTCCCTGGTCAGGTTAAAAAGCGTCAGCTCAACACCTCCGCCAATTCCCGAACCGAGCGGTGCCACAGCCGTGGAGATAAAAAGCAATCTAAGCGGGCGGTTGAAGATCATTTATCCAAACTGAATAACTTTTTATTACTGTTGTTTACAGGCTCAGTTTATTTCTGAATTCCAGAGCTTATGCCGGATGTACATCGACTCATCTGGATCGGTTTTACAGTCGAGGATTACAGGTTTGCTGCCGGATAGCATATCTTCCTTAATTGAATACAGCTTATTCAGAGTTTCCACCTGAACATATTTGAGTCCATTTGCTTTTGCAAGATACGAAATATCTATTTTTTGGGGTGTTTCGAAGTAGTCTTTGTAGTACTGTTTGTAGCTGTTAATAGGTAGCATTCGAAAGATATTACCTCCCCGGTTATTGATGATAATAATTAAAAAGGGATGGTTTAGATTTTTCAGAGAAAGAAGAGAGTTGGTATCGTGCAGAAATGCCAGATCTCCGGTAAAAACTGCCAATTTCTTCTGGCTGGCAACGCTTATGCCGATTCCGGTAGAGATAATCCCGTCGATTCCGGCTGCACCCCGATTTACAAACAGGTTTTTATAGCTATTATTGGGGGCGCCAAAGAGTGATAAATCTCTTATAGTAAAAGAGTTAGAGCTTATTTGATTCCAGTTGGATAGGAGTATTTTTGAAAAGTGATGGAATACATGCCCATCGGTAAGGGATTTTGATTTTTTCAACGTTATATCAACGAACGTTGAAGATTTTTTTTCCAGTAGTGACCATCGGTCTTTCCATTCTTTGGCTTTCGGTTCAACAGAATCAAGCTCTAATTGACTATTATGCAATACGATACGATGGTTTACAGAGTTGTAACTATCCTGCCATGTATCGCGACTCAAAAACTGTAGTACCGGTTGATTCCTGAGTTTTGATACAAAATCCAGAAGGGCTTTGCTGAAGGGCTGGTCACCAGTTCGAATGATCAGGTCCGGCTTGAGAGAATCAACTAACCGAAAGTTGCGTAAGTATATTTCATATTTACTTAAAAAATTTATAGATGCTGGAAGAAAGCTTCCGGGTTCAGCAATAACTGGAATATTCAGTTTGTTCGAACAATATTCAGCTATAGATTCCAAAGCCCTGTTTCTTTCATCTGGCCCAGCGATTATTAATGGTTTTTTCGAACGGTTTATAAGATTTACCAGTTGTTTATCAGGCACGATTGTTCGTTCAGAAGCAAAAACCGGGTCGATGGAATTCTCCGATATTTTCAATTGCTGGTTACCGGCATTGACAGCGCTCATAACTGAACCTTCAACCGGTTCAAGAGGTTTTCGAAAAGGAAAATTCAAATGAACGGTACCTGCTTTGATGATCGAAGTGCTGACAGCTTGTTTTGCCAGTAATTCAAGTCTTTCATAGTCTTTTTGTTGGTGTACCGGTTCTCCTGATTCGTGGAACATAACGACAGAATCTCCAAAGATCTTAATTTGATCAATAGTTTGAGAACTGCCGGTTCCACGCAGATAGGGTGGGCGGTCGGCCGATAAAACAATAACAGGTACACCCGATTCTTTGGACTCAATAATTGCAGGGTGATAATTTGCGAGCGCTGTTCCCGAAGTACAAATTAACAGGGCAGGTATTCCTGTTGCTTTACCTATCCCAAGTGCCTGGTAGCCGGCACTTCTTTCATCCAGAACAACCTGTTTTTGAAATCCTTCGTGAGTAGCTGCTGCAAGAACAAGTGGTGTTGATCTTGATCCCGGCGAAATGATTGCATGGCGGACACCCAACCTGAAAAAGGCTCTTAATAACGTGGATGTCCATTTCAGGTGGTTAATTTGTTGGTTCGTCATTCTTTTTGACGGTCGCTTTGGTTAAAGCGTCGAGAAGGGGGCGGAATTTCATCCTGGTTTCTTCCCATTCGGTCAAGGGATCGGAATCTTCCACAATACCACAACCGGCATAAAGTTGTGCCCGGTTATTTTCAACCCATGCACTGCGAATTGCGACTGCCAGTTCGCCAAATCCTTTTAGATTAAACCAGCCGGTTGGACCTGCATACCATCCACGGTCAACATCCTCAATTTGATTGATAAAAGGCACAGCGTTTGTTTTCGGGAAACCACCAACTGCCGGTGTCGGGTGAAGTACGCCGGCTAATTCATGTATGGTTGTGCTGTCATGGATTTTTGCGGAAATAGGTGTATAGAGGTGCTGAACATTCGATAATTTTTTTAATGATGGCTGACTGGGATGTTCGATTCTATGACTGTGTTTTTTTAGTGTATTGCGAATATCACGAACGACAAAATCGTGTTCAGAACGTTCTTTGTCACTTTCCATCAGCGTATGTCCCAACGATACATCTTCTGTTGCACTGCGGCCTCTGGAAATGCTTCCAGCCAACCCTTCGGTTTTCATGAGATCTTTTCTCAGTGAGATGAGTCTTTCCGGCGTTGCCCCCATAAAATAGGCTCCTCCATCCATTCTCGAGATAAAGTTATAGCATTCGGGATAGAGCTTTCTCAGGTGGTACATTGCCAATGGAACCTGTATGGGATGGTTGCTTGTAAGTTCAACCTGGCGGGCAATCACTACTTTTTCAAATCTGCCCCTCCGAATCAATTCTTTGGATTTTTGAACCTGCTTTTCCCAATTTTTTTTGGATGAATCTTTTAGCTTAACGGTTTGGGCAGAATAATCATCAGAAGTGCCAGGTTTGAAGTAGGATCTGATATCAGAACTGATTCTATCATGCGTTGTCAGCAGTTCCTTTAATTGTTGAATGACTTCGGATTGATCACGATCTTTAATCGGTACGGTAAGAGTAAGCAAATTTAATTTGCCAGACTTTATGAGTGTCCATTCAGGAAGAATGAAATGAGCGGCACCGAATTTCTTCCAGGTTGTACTGATATTGTGGTCGGCAAACGAATATCCGCCAACCAATAACGGTTCAGCTAAGGAATGGTTCAGGCAACCGATGGAAACTACCTGTTTTTTCAGTTGTCTGCTTTGTGTGCCAATTTCTTTAAACCGATCGGATCCTGTAGCTTTCAGACTTGTAACCATCCCACCGGCGGCCAACGAAAAATCACGGTTTGGCCGTTCCCAGTAGTAAAGATAGGAGTCTTCAATTCGTTGTTCTATTAGAGAAAGGGGATCGATTGGTGGTATTTGCAGGCTACAGGAAACAAAACATTTTCGTGGAGAATCGCCTTCAAATATTCCAGCAATTTGTTCCAGTATCTCTTCCGGAAAGTCAGTTTTTACTGGATCATCCGGCAGGTTATGATTCAGATTGCCGTGCATGATTTTTTAGTCGTGTATATAATAAATGATCGTCATAATGTACCATCTTTCAATACTTTCAATATAAATTGAAAATTGATCATTACAAAGTACTCACCAGTTCATGAAATTAATATTCAATCCATCAGGTTAGTTGTCCATCAGGTTAGCTGTACATATAATAATGAACTGAGAATGCTATTCGTTTATAAGGTCTATGCAATACAATGTCATGAGGGATTGAAGACAATCCTGAATGGAAATCATCTGGCATCATCGACCATTCCTGATTCATACGGGTTTTGAATCCCATAATCACGAGGATCGTATTCAGAAAGTTCAAAGAAATAGTCCCATGCCAGTTTACTATTTCCTTGCTCATCAACCCAGTTCGGATGGCTTTGCTTGATTAGACCAACGACTCTTTTGGCATATTCCAGCCGTTCACTCTCATCGACCCTGGGAAGAGCTTCGATCATCAGGTCGAGATTATAACCGCAGTCGTAGTCTTTTGGTTTTTTTTGATCTAAAAACATATATCAGTTACGGTTGATAGGATTTCATTTTTTGGAATTTCTTACCTTAAAAGATAAAATATTTTCTTATTACTTGTAAGATAAGATACATACTGTTCATTCAGCTGGTAGAACTACGGGACACATTTTCCTATATTCCATCGCCAAACATAAATAGCTTGAGTTATTAGAATGTATAAGAAGTCGATACTGGATGCGATTGGAAATACTCCCTTGGTGAAATTAAACAAGGTTGCAGAAGACATTGAAGCGACAATACTGGTTAAAGTAGAATACCTGAATCCAGGTCAAAGTGTAAAGGATCGGATTGCTGTTAAAATGATTGAAGATGCAGAAAAAAAGGGTCTGATTGAGCCGGGAGGAACAATTATTGAAGGGACATCTGGAAATACCGGTATGGGACTGGCGCTGGTTGCTGCTGTAAAAGGATATAAATGTATTTTTACCACAACCGATAAACAGAGCAAGGAGAAAATCGACCTGTTGCGGGCCTTGGGAGCTGAAGTCAGGGTATGTCCGACAAATGTTGAGCCGGACGACCCGAAAAGTTATTATTCGGTGGCAAAGCAGTTGAGCAAAGAAATTCCCAATTCCTATTATCCAAATCAATATGAAAACCTGAGTAATACAGCTGCCCATTACGAAACTACCGGCCCTGAAATCTGGTATCAGACAGAAGGCAGCATTACCCATTATGCAGCCGGGATGGGAACCGGGGGGACGATCAGCGGAACGGCCAGATATTTGCTTGAAAAAAATGAACAGATACAGGTAATTGGCATTGACAGTGTAGGTTCTGTATACAAAAAGTACTTTGAAACCGGTGAGTACGACAAAAACGAGGTTAAGCCATACCTGACTGAAGGAATTGGTGAAGATATAATACCCGCGAATATCGATATGGATCTTGTGGATGCGGTGGTTCAAGTAAATGACAAGAATGCATTTCAGATGACAAGAGCCCTGGCCAAAAAGGAAGGGCTATTTATCGGGGGGTCGTGCGGGGCGGCTGTTTACGGAGCATTGGAGTACGCCCGTGAGCAAAAACTTGGCAGTGACCAACTTATGGTGATAATTCTTCCCGACAGTGGCAGCCGATACGTCTCTAAAATTTACAACGATGAATGGATGGACGAACATAATTTTTTAGACACCCAGTGAACAGTTTTATGGTACAGTCGTTAATTTTTAATTGAAACAGAAATTAAATAACTAGATGAAAGAGAAAAAGGGAAGTCAGCAAAAAGGCAAACAGATGGAAATAAATTTGCCCGACGACGAAGCTCAGGGAACGTATTCCAACCTGGTGATGATAACACATTCACCTTCGGAATTTATACTTGATTTCATTGCAGTAATGCCTGGTGTTCCCAAAGCGAAGGTAGTTAAGCGGATGATACTGACACCCGACCATGCCAAACGGCTGGCTAATGCTCTAAATGAAAATGTAAGACGCTACGAAGATGAGCACGGTATGATCACATCCAAAGAAAAATTTGATATCCCGTTCAATTATCGGGGGCCAACTCCGGAAGCCTGAACTGCCTGAATTACGGTCGGGTTGCCTTGGACTGAGTCTCCCTATAATTATTCAACTGGAATAAAATTTTATAAGTTATTCTGTCCAGTTTTTAGCTATTTTTTGGTCATCAACAGCATGATAATTCCAACAATCAGGAAAAAAAGGTGAGGGACGGAAGCAGCGTATATGGGATCGATAGTACCTGCAGCTCCAAAAGGTTCGATTACTTTCATAAACGCCAGATAAATAAAGGCGAATACAAGTCCCAATGCAATATAGAACCCCTTTCCACCTTTTCGGCGTTCACATGCTAAGGCAAATCCAATGATGGAGACAACCAGTATCGATAACGGATAGGCTACTCGTCCATAAAACTGAACAAGCGGGAGATTGATTTCTCCTGCACCTACGCGGCGGATAGATTCAATATACTCCATGGCTTCGGGATAGGTAAGCTGATAGACATCCGAAGACCTGCGTGTCAAATCCCTGGGAATGATATTAATATCAACAATCTGCTCCCGGTTTGTTGAATCTGCAAAACTATCGCCTGTAAAAATACGTTCGCGGAATCCATCGGCCTTCCAGCTCTGCAACGAATCCACCCAGTCGAGACGATTAGCCGTCATGATTCGCTGTATGTCGAAATTTTCATTAAACTCTACCAAAGTTGCACGATATCCAGTCTGGTTGTTTGGGTCAAAATGATTAACATTAAAAATGGTGTTAGGTGATTCCTGCCGGTACATTCCACCACGGTCAATTCGATCGGATCTGCCACTTAGAAATTCATTTTCAAATGCAATTCTTTCTGCATTGGATTTAGGAATGATATAAGCATCGAGGTAACTGACCAAAAAGGCGAGAGAAAGTCCGAAGATGATATAAGGAAGTGCCAATCTGTACAAACTGATTCCGGCTGCTTTTATCGCTACAATCTCCAGCCGCTCAGTCATTTGTCCGGTGAGAAACAGACAGGCAACCAAAATAGCTACCGGACTGACGAGACGGATCATCTCTGGGATATAATTCAAATAATAATCGTTCCATATTGCTTCAAGAGTGGCACCCTGGTCGGCAAATTCATCACTGTTTTCTGAAAAATCGATCAGAATAAATATGCAGACCAAAATCAGCAATACAAAAAAAGTGATGGTAAAAAGCCTTGCAAATATATATCGATCCAGTTTTCTCATTCCCTGCCCAGCAGATGTCTAAAATTGAATGATGTGCTAAGCCTCAGAGTCAGCAATATACCGATAGAGCCGTATAGAATATTGATTCCCCACATACCTATGAACGGTGAGATAAACAGCCGGTCAGCCCATTTTTCTCCCTGTATGATGGCGACAAAATAGAGAGTCAGCAATATGGCACTGACGATAGCTGCAAATCCGATATTTCCCTTGCGGGTCATCATACCAATTGGTGCTCCAAGCAATACGAAAACAATACAGGCAAAAGGAATCGAAAACTTTTTGTGAACTTCCACCATATATTCAGCGATTCGCATTTCTCTCCATTTGAGATTTTTAGAGAGATTGTCAACTTCTGAACGGTAATTGCTCAAATTGCTCAATGCAAGGGTAACAATTCGTGATTGGCGGTCTATTTCATCGATCCCGGACAGGGTATAATACTTTGAGTCGTAACGGACTTGGGCTTCCTGCGAATCTTGTAATCGCATATATTCATATTCTCTTGTTTCGGAAGAGTGTCTGGACATAATACTGTTCACATTCTCCAAATACCTATCAAACTCCTTCTGTTTTTCAATTTTAAGTGTGTCAACGATGGCGAGCATTGCCTGAGAACTCATTGTGCGGTCGTTCCGGCTTCGCTGTTCTGGATTTGATCTTGAAAAGGCAAGGTCGGACAAGTCAAAACTGATTCTGTGTTGATTGAAACGTGACCGTTCCACCGTTTCTTCTCCAGCTCTTGGCCCGGAAATGTAACGGATAATCGAACCGTCTTGCAGATAGAGGGAAAGTGTTATTTCATCAGGGCTTTCCAGCCATCCCCGTTTGGCTTTGATATACGCACGGTCACGGTCTCTCGAATCCTCCTGAAAAAGGGTAACGTTATACAATGTGTCCGATCCCGCAGGGATATCTTCCACCAGAAAAGTATACCCTTCGATTCCATCGTAGAAAATACCGGGCTGTAAATCAAATCCGGGCTTCTGCATACGGATGTCGAGAAACAGTGTGCGGGCCTTGTGATTGGCTTCAGGGAGTATGTCATTTGCAAAATAACTCAGACCGGCAAACATAAGAACCGATACAAATAGTACAGGTTTCATCAGGCTGAAGGGATTTACACCGGCTGCTTTCAGGGCAGTTAATTCGTTCCATTCAGAGAATTTACCAAAAGCCATCAGTGTTGCAACCATTAAAGCCATTGGAGCAGCAAGGACAACCATATAAGCCAGATTGTTAAGAATCAATTCAATAACAATACTCATCGGAAGTCCTTTGCCAACGAGCTTATCCACATGCAGTATCAGGAATTGCATCAGCAGGATAAACATGATGGTGAAAAAACAAAACAGGAAAGGCCCCACATGCTTTTTCAGAAGATCGATATGTACCTTATTGATCATGATAAATAGCCTGGACTAGATGATATAAAACAGTCCATATTAATTAGTAACAAAATTGCCATCAGGAGTCTTTATTACTGAGTGCATTACAGATAAAGAGTATCGTATTCCTTTCAACAAAGGTAATAATATTTTATTATCATAAAAGCTTGAAAAACCCATTTGTATTTTTAAACTATTTCCATCACAAAACCGAGCCTATCAGGAATTAGATACGACGTAACCACTATACATTTAACGTAATTCCGGCATCAAAGATTACTCAGAGTCGATAAAATTCGACCTATGCAGTCTGGAGTATAAATAGAAACCGTATTTATCGATAAGCGTCGTTTCATATCGTTGTATACAGGTATTCAGTTATGCCTGATCATGATCTGTTTGTTAACCTCAGATCCTTTGCTAGCGGGGGGGTTTACTCCGGCACAGGCAGATACTGTTTTAGCGGACACAACCGACCAGGAGGAATTCCGTCGAATATTCAGGCTGCCCTATACAGGGAGACTGGTTGGAACTCCCTTTCTGAGAACTTATCCAAAACTGTATTATATCGGATTACCCGGGGAAGCTGTTACAATTGAGAGGCTTCCGGATGGAAGTTACAGTGCGGTAAAATCGATACAACAAGTACCGGCATCTCTTATTGGGGTCTATTCGTTCGAACAATACTCCGGATTATCCCGTGAGCACAGTATGAGAGATAATTGGATGAACCTGATCCGTGAGGCGGATCTAGTTGATGACGAAGAACGTGGGCTGCTTGATTTCAGATTTTCGATTCCGGGAGGAAGAGAATCGACATTTACAACGATTTTTGGACGCCCGGAAGTAAACCTTAGTGTCAACGGGGTGGCTAATATGAATATCGGAGCATCCATACAGAAGACCGCGGATCCGTCACTTCCACCGGATCAGCAAACCCGGGTTGATCCGACATTCGACCAAAATCTGCAGCTGAACATTCAGGGAACAGTCGGGGATAAATTGACGATCCAGACTGACTGGGATACAGAACGGACATTCGACTATCAAAACCGGTTGAGTATCGTATATGAGGGGTATGAAGATGAAATAATCCGGAGCATAGAACTTGGAAATGTTTCCATGCAAACAGGCAATTCGCTCATCCGCGGGTCAGGTTCTTTGTTTGGTATCAAATCGGTTGCTGAACTGGGTGCATTCCGGTTCACTTCGATTCTTTCACAGGAAAGAGGTGAAAGTAACGTAGAAACCATTACAGGCGGTTCGCAAGAGCAAGCAATTACGATTCGGCCGGCGTCCTATGATAATGACAGGCATTTCTTTATGGATTTCTATACCCGCCAGGAATTTGAGAATAGCCTGGCTAACCCACAACAATCCCTTCAAACCCTTCAAATTTCAGAAGTAAATGTCTGGGTTCTCAGCGAGCAATTGCAGGCAGAAGAAGGTGCCAGACAGGCTGTTGCATTGGTGGATTACGGAGTTGTGCAAAACCCCGACGGTACATTCTCTCCACCTTCACATGCAGATGATCCGTTTGATGGCGGCGAGATCGATCAATTCAGGGATCCTACGGTTGGAGTGTCAGCTACCGATCTTGGTCTTGAGGATCCGCGTGATTTTGAAGAAGGATATTTTAATCAGCTTCGTGAAGGTGAGGATTATACGATCAATACAACTTCCGGTTACATTTCCCTGAATCGTACCTTGACTTCGCGGGAAGTGCTTGCCATATCGTTCAGTTATATTGGTCCTGATGGACAAACGGTGAGTGTGGGTGATGTAAGCCAGGGAGGAAGTGAACGAATTTTCCTGAAAATGTTAAGGCCAAGTAACCCGGCTACCGACCATAAGGCCTTTCCACTTACCATGCGAAATATTTATTCATTGGGTGCGGTTGATTTGACAAGGGAAAACGTAGATCTGGAAATCCAGTTTACAGAAGGAAATGTCTCTCAAAACCGCTTGCCAGGCAGAAATACTACCATTATGCAGGATCTGGGCCTGGACAGGGTTGATACTCAAGGGGCAATGAACCCGGATAACCAGATTGATTTCGGTACCGGTACACTGGATGCCGTTAACGGACGGATTATCTTTCCCTACCTTGAACCTTTTGGTACACGCCTGGAAGAGGTAATACTTGAAACAGGTGCAAGTGAAGAGGTTATCGATCGCTTGGTTTACAATGAACTCTACAGTGAACGTCAAAGAAATGCCGAACGATCATCAAAGAATAATTTTTACCAGATCGATGGAACGGTAAAAGGAGGTGTTCATCAAAATTTTACACTTGATTTTGCCCTTGTTGAAGGATCTGTCCGTGTCTTTGCCAATGGGAATGTACTTCAGGAAGGCATTGATTACCAGGTCGATTACAGCTTTGGAAGTATCAGTATTCTGAATGAAAGATACACAGCGCCCGGTCAGGAGATACGCATCGAGTATGAAAATCAAGCTCTTACGTCCATTGAACAGAAATCTTTTACCGGTTTGAGAGCTGAATATCAGCTCGGAAATGATGTTCAACTCGGCGGTACATATTTCAGATATAATGAACGCCCCCTGGATGATAAAATTCGAATTGGAGACGAACCGATTAGTAATGTTGTTTTAGGTTTTGATGCCAACGCGCAATTTGATACCCCATTTGTTACCCGGGCATTGGATGCTTTCCCATTGCTTTCAACGCGTGAGCCTTCTGAATTATCTTTGAGCGGTGAATTTGCCCAGTTACGACCTGGTGTTTCCCAAACACGGGCTACACAAAGAGCAATTCAAAATAATGAGTTGTTTCCGGACGAAGAAGAAGGCCTCTCCTTCATAGACGATTTCGAGGGATCGAGTATCACCATTAACCTTCTGAATGCAACTCGCTGGAATTTGCCGGCAGCTCCTGCTGTTGTACCCGGTCTGGAGGAAGATGAGATCTATTTTGAAGATGAACTTGATCCACCCGCCAGCTCTCCACTGGATATGCAAGTCAGGCGGTCAGATCTGCGGTCGAAATTTGCATGGTATTCCATTCCAAGAAATATCAGCAGCATACTCGGTGGTGTCGAGTTTACACCCGAATCTGAACCTGTCAGAGTCAATGATGTATTTCCCGGCAGACAAACCCGTAATCCTCAGGATGAAATCATAACTACGCTCGATGTTTTTTACGACCCAACTCAACGAGGCCCATACAATTACAATATGGATTTAAGAATGCTTCTGGAGGATGAACCCGATCGCACCTGGGGAGGTATGACGGCTGTAATACCGTCGGGTCAGGAAGATTTTTCACAGAATAATGTCGAATTTCTTGAATTTTGGGTTCAACCCTTACTTCCGGGTGGCAGGGAACCGCAGGCTGGTGATTTTGATGCATATGACGGCAAAATTTATGTAGATATTGGTGTTGTGTCCGAGGATGTTATTCCGAATGCAAAACTCAATACCGAAGACGGATTAGCTCTGAACCCGGAATCACTGATCCCCGACCGGCCGGAGCTTACACGATCATATTTACCGGCAAATCCTGCAGCACCGGAGGGTGAATTCTCTACGGCAAACCGGGACCTGGAAGATGTAGGGCTCGATGGGCTTCCATCTACCGGTGGTTTTAACGGATTGAATGAAAGAAATGTCTTTTCAGATTTTATTGATGAAATGAGAACACAATACGGGGAAAATAGCCCCGAATTTCAGGCAATTTTTGACGATCCATCCAATGATCAGTACTTCTTTTATGGTGAATCCCAGCTGGAGGGTCTTCCATTGCACGAGCGGTTTCATCGTATGCTCGGTTATTATGAAGGAAATACACCGATCGACCAGGGTGATCGGCGTGCGGTAACCAATCGGCCTAATACAGAAGGACTTGTCAACCCGTCGAGGGTTGAGTTGAATAATTCCTATTATCAATATGAACTTGAATTAAATCCGGCAGATTTTTCAAGCCTTAACCCATCAGATAATAATTTCATCATTGACAGAGTTACGGGAAGCCGGCAGCAAGACCGCTGGTACCAGGTGAGAATTCCACTTGAAGAATTTGCACGTAAAGTTGGAGATATCGATGATTTTCAAAATATCCGATACATTCGTATCTGGATGTCGGGCTATGAACAACCTGTAACCCTTCGTTTTGCAACTTTGGAATTTGTTGGTAGTCAATGGCAAAACGCCGAGCGGATAAATGAAACAAGTGATCCTGCTGCAGATATCAGGACATCTACCATCAATATTGAGGAAAACTCAAACAGGGAACCGGTACCTTACCGGCAGCCAAGGGGTGCAATTCGTGCACAGGATCGCGGAACCCAATTGCAATCTCTTCAAAATGAACAATCGATTGTCCTG
>SLOU01000001.1 GCA_007132385.1 Balneolaceae bacterium
CGTGGACTCAAGCCCTTGACGCCGATCCGAATAAATACCATTCTGATCAGGATGAATGTGCGGCACCCAGCTTTTCAATACAGCAACATTATTCGCTACGGCATTGAGCCTCAACCCTCGTAATCCAAGTGAGTTGGCGAGAGACGTAAAGCTGTAACCAACTGTAATCTGGCGTAGCTGCCATGAACCGGCATTGAATACTGATTGTTCGGAAATCCGATGAGCGCGAACAGTTTCGTAATAAGGTTGTACAGGTGCCTGTGCAGTATTCTCCGAACCATCAAGGCTCACTCCATCCCCTACTACATAACCGACGTCTCTTCCTTCAAGAGTTTTGATATCCTGACCATGCCGCCAGGCATTTGTATGAGTTCCCGAAATTAAATTATGACCCAGCTTGAAATCGATAAGGAACGACATACTAATACCGCGATAGTTGAAGGAGTTGGTAATCCCACCCACCCACGTGGGTATGGAGCTTCCGAAATTGAGTTGGTTTTCAGAGCGCAGTGGACGGCCGTCGTCTGCAAATATCTGACGACCTTCCTCGTTTCTAAGCCATCCCCAACCATAGAGCTGGTTCATCGGTTTACCTGTTACCTGCCTGAGTTCACCGTGGAAATTTGAACTGCCAACAGTAATCTCATCAACCCCTACATCAGTTCCAAGATCGATTACTTTGGATGTATTGTAAGCTGCGTTTGCGTTAAAATTCCAAAAGAAATTATCGGATTGAATTGGAGAAATATTGAACATCATCTCCACACCTTTGTTATTACTTTCACCTATATTGATCAAACGGCTGGTAAATCCTGAAGAATGGGGAATCTGTTGTGCCAGAATTTGATCTTTTGAAGTCTTGTCATAATAAGCAATTTCAAATGACAGATTATCAAAGAGTGTCATCTCCAATCCAAATTCCCATTCCGAAACTCTCATCGGTCGCAATCCCGGGTTAGGTACCTGGTTGCCACTGATACTTCCCAATGGAACTGCATTGAATAAATTAGAATTGATTCCATAGAAAAGATTTCCGGCAAAAGGTGGTACATCTGTATCACTTCCCACTTCAGCATAAGATGCTCTCACTTTACCCATCGACAACCAGTCAGGCATGTCAAATGCATCTGAGAATATAAAACTGGTACTTATAGATGGGTACATAATGCTTCTCTCCTGTGGAGACAATGTGGAGAACCAGTCATTTCTAAGTGTACCGGTTACAAACACCATTCCCTGATAAGAAAGTTCAGCAGATCCATATACTGAATTCACCTCCCTTCTGGATAAGGAATGTTGCGGGCTGACGGATCTGCCATTTCCTACGGAATAAAGACCTCTGGAAAAGAAATCATTAACCAATACATTATCCCTGTCGGAACGACGCCACATATGATTACCTCCAGCCAATAGGTCAGCCCGGAAATCACCGAAATGCTGTATGGCATTAACCATAACATCTGCATTTATTTCCCTTGAAGTCAGATGATCCCTGACATACTGCCCATTCACAAATCCAGGGGGAGCTGAAGCTTGTCTTTGGGATCCAGTTGGTAAATTATAGTCCTGATCCCGAGAAAAATAATCCTGACCAAATCTCCCCTGAACAAACAACCAATCTGTAAGCGACAATCTTGCTGTCAGGTTTCCATAAACACGATCCCGTTCATTGTTTTCAAAACGGGACAATGCAAAATACGGGTTGGTTCGGTTTGTAAATCTGGACCATCTCACTTCATCCCCGACTTCATTAAATGCGTTTTCTCTGAGGATATTCATCGGCATCGTACTGGCAAGGGTATATATGACAACCGGACTATAGTCCTGTTCTGCAATATTAGGGGGGTTTGTTCGATCCTCATTTGTATAGTTAACATTACCGGAAATCGTTAATCTGTCTGCAACAGTTTCGGTAAATCCTAATGAGACAGTATTCCTGTCAAAACTGGAACCGGGTAATATCGAATTACTATTCAAATTGGATACGGAAAGGCTGAAACCTCCCGTTTCACGTGACTGGGAAAGGGTTATGGTATTACTAAAATTGGTACCGTTATCATAATATTCACGGAGCTGATTTCGCTGAGCTACATATGGAACTTCCAGTCCGTCGAACAGGGTATGAGTCATACCGGGTTCAATTTTTTCTCCAAAACTCCAGACACCTGAATCCGGAAACGGAGCAGTAGGTCGAACACCGCCTTCACCCTGGCCATATTCAAATTGATAATCCCTGCGGTCGATCGGTCTTTCAAAAGTGAAGTTGGAATTATATTCCACCTGAAGTCCTTCAGTCGTCGCCCTGTTATGAGTTGTAATCAGAATTACCCCGTCTTTTCCACGTGACCCGTAGAGGGCTGAAGCAGCAGCTCCCTTCAATACGGTCATTTCAGCAATATTATCAGGATTGATACTGCTTAACCCGTCGCCACTATCGGAGTTACGGTTACTTCCACGTTCACCAAGATCCCCACTGACACCAAATGTCGTATTGTCGATAGGCACTCCATCAACCACAATGAGTGGTGAGTTGTTGGCACCAAAAGAGGATTGACCTCTGATTCGAACTTTACTGCTCCCTTGAGGACCTGCACCCGACATGGCCGTAACATTCACTCCTGCCATCCTGCCCGACAAAGCATCCATAAAATTGGGTGTTCGATTGACAGTCATATCTTCGGGACTAACCTGGGATATGGAATAACCCAGGCTCCGGGCTTCCCTGTCAATTCCCAGAGCTGTAACGATTACATCTCCCAACTCTCCGATCGTTGGAGAAAGGACAAAATCTATGTTTGTTCTACCATCAATGGGAACCTCCTGACTAATATAACCGATATAAGATATTACCAGGGTTTCCTGTAGATTTGGAACATTTAACTGATAAACGCCGTTAACATTCGTAACGGTACCAATGGTTGTCCCCTGAACGACCACATTCGCTCCAGGTAGTGGCTGTCCTGTCTCCGCTTCTGTTATCGTCCCCGACACTGTAGTCTGAGCAAAAAGTGCCGAAGAAGAAAAACAGATAAATAAGCAAAAGACCATTGACATAATCAATCTAACATCTTTTGTAATTCTATACATGCTCATCACCTTATTTTATTAATTTGATTATTGTTATACATTATAGTTGTACCCATCACATTAGAAGGTGCAAGTGTACATGATCCGGTAGAGATTCAATACATCCTTTTGCCTGCCTTGATACTGGATGAACTAATGTGGCAGATTACAATAGAACAGAATGGAAAAATATAAGAGTAGCCGTATAGAAATAGCATTCAAAAACGAACAGAATCTTTATAACAGCTATCAATTATATAGTTTTACAATCTATTCTACTTATATAACACTTAATAACTGATCAACCCTAAATTTTTTTGAACAAGAGAAAAGAATAGCACAGAATTACTTGACAGGCAGCTTTTTCAGTAATACAATTTTAACTTTGTGAAATCGATATTCGACCGTTTTCAGAGAAATATTCAAATATTCGGCAATTTCCTGGTTTGTTAAACCTTCTTTCAAACGTAATATTATCACAATTTTCAGATGATCAGGCAGTTTATCTATTTTTTTTAAAACTAAAGTCATTTCCTTCTCCCATCCAAATTCCTCCCCTTCAATACCGGAATAAGCCTCTTGAGAATGTATCCATTGATTGCATGTTTTATCTTCTACTCTCTTA
>SLOU01000120.1 GCA_007132385.1 Balneolaceae bacterium
AAGCAGTTTTTTGATCTCTTTCTCGTTGGTTGGGTCCACGATGGTATCCTTGCGTAGTTGCCTTTTTCTCTTACTGCTTTTTTTGGTCAAAATGTGGTTTTTAAAAGCTTTTTTTCGTTTAATCTTACCTTTCCCGGTAACCTTGAACCTCTTTTTAGCACCACTGTTGGTTTTCATTTTCGGCATAATACTGTTGTATTATCGTATATGATAAATTAAAAGACTTTTAAGATAAGAGTTCTTCAGTTTTATAACAATCTTTTATGAACTTTTCGAAGGCGTCAAAATCATGATCATCCGCCGGCCTTCCATTGTCGGTTTAGACTCAATTTCTGAAACGTCATCCAATTTTTCAGCCAGGTTGATCAGTAACTCTTCACCTTTTTCGGTATACAGCATATCCCGTCCCCGAAATTGTACGGTCGCTTTGACCTTATCACCATCTTCCAGGAATCCCCTGGCATGTCGTGTTTTAAATTCCAGGTCATGATCGTCGGTATTGGGCCTGAAGCGCAGCTCCTTTACCTGCATGGTATGTTGTTTCTTTTTCGCTTCCTTTTCTTTTTTCTTTTTCTCATACATAAACTTGCCAAAGTCGATCACTTTACAGACTGGAGGGCTGGCGTTCGGGGCAACTTCAACCAGATCAAGCTCTAATGAAGCAGCGATCTCCAATGCGCGATCGAGTTCTACGATTTCGTGTTCATCGTCAGGTTTGATGACCCTGACGGTATTGGCACGAATCTCATCATTGACATTAGGCCGGTCATCATCACGTTTCCGACGTGGGCGAGTGGGTCTTCTTTTTGCGATAGTATCCTCTTATTAGTTTTTATTAAGGGTTTGTTCAGTGAGTATTTCTGTTGGCAGATCTTTGTTCTCTGCTTCTTGTTCAACTTTAGAAATAAAATCAGAAAAAGGAAAAGTTCCAATATCACCGAGTTTATGGCGTCTGACCGAAACAGTATTGTTGTTTTCTTCTTTTTCACCTACAATTAACATATATGGTATTTTTGTCGTTTCGGCATCTCTGATCTTTGCACCAACTTGTTCATTTCGTTCATCGATATCGATTCTGAATCCCCGGTTTTGCAGTTCTTTGGCACATTTCCTGGCATAGGACAGATAGTCGTCAGATACAGGTATGAGCTGAATCTGGAGTGGTGTCAGCCAAAGCGGAAAATCTCCGGCAAAGTGCTCGATAAGAATACTTACAAAGCGTTCCATCGATCCGAATGGTGCCCGATGAATGATCACAGGCCGGTGTTTGTCATTATCAGCTCCAACGTATGTCAGATCAAAACGTTCAGGCATCACATAGTCGACCTGCACAGTACCAAGTTGCCATTTTCTTCCAATGGCATCCCGGATGATAAAATCGATTTTGGGTCCGTAAAAGCTGGCTTCGCCTCTGGCAATCGTATAATTGAGTCCCATTTCATCGGATGCTTCACGGATTTCCGACTGAGCGCGATCCCAGAATTCCGACTTTCCTCCATATTTATCCTCATTCTCATCCCGGTAAGAGAGGCGTATATCCACCGGCATTCCAAATGTTTCAAAGACGATCTGGGTGAGTTCGATGGTGTTTTTGATTTCCTGTTTCAACTGATCGTGAGTGCAATAGATATGAGCATCATCCTGTGTGAACCCTCTAACCCTGGAAAGCCCGTTCAGTTCACCGGACTGTTCATATCGATATACAGTGCCGAACTCGGCAAGGCGGACAGGGAGTTCACGATAACTTCGCAACTGACTGTCATAAATCCGGTGGTGGTGAGGGCAGTTCATCGGTTTAAGCATATACTCATCATCATCCACTTTCATCGGATTAAATTGAGAATCTTTGTAGTAGGGATAATGCCCGGAAGTTTCATATAGTTTGATATTGGCGATATGTGGTGTAATCACTTCCTGGTATCCGCGTTCTACTTGCAATTGTCGCAGGTATTCTTCCAGTTTTCTGCGAATGATCGTTCCGT
The DNA here is from genome assembly GCA_007132385.1 of Balneolaceae bacterium. Classification (GTDB taxonomy): domain Bacteria; phylum Bacteroidota; class Rhodothermia; order Balneolales; family Balneolaceae; genus SLOU01. The sequence continues at coordinate 1,983 of SLOU01000120.1, forward strand.
TTGGCAGCCAGAGTGGCAGTCCGCTTCCAACCATCTGCTGATCCATAAGGTAAATTCCAAGGTCTTTACCCAGTTTTTTGTGGTCTCTTTTTTTGGCCTCTTCAACCTGTTCAAGGTATTCCGAGAGCAATTTTTGCTTGGGAAAGCTTATCCCGTATATCCGGGTTAACTGCTTACTTTTGACATCCCCCCTCCAATAGGCCCCGGCAACAGAAGTCAGTTTTGCGGCTTTGATCACTCCGGTATCCGGGACGTGAGGCCCCATGCATAAATCGGTAAATTCGCCCTGGGAATAGAAAGTTATTTCACCATCTTTCAATTCCTCGATCAATTCGACTTTGTACTTATTTTCCTTTTTCCTGTAGAAATCGAGGGCTTCACTTTTGGACACTTCTTTACGGATGAACCGTGATTTCTGTCGGGCCAATTCGATCATTTTTTTTTCGATTTCAGGAAGTTCTTCACTGGAGATCTTTCTTTCACCAAAATCGATGTCATAATAGAAGCCGTTTTCAATAGGAGGGCCGATCCCGAATTTGGCATCCGGATACAATTCTTGCACTGCCTCTGCCAAAAGGTGAGCCGAGGAATGCCAAAAGGTGTATTGCCCGTCATCCGAATCCCATGTATTGATCTCAATTTCACCACCATTCTGAATCGGCAGATCCAGGTCGATTACGTTTCCGTCAATGGTAACACTAAGGGCATTTCGGGCCAGTCCTTTGGAAATAGATTCAGCTACCTGGTAACCGGTAATTCCCTTTTGAAATTTTTTTTCGGAACTGTCTGGAAAGGTAAGCGTGATCTGGTTTCCGGGCATAATTTTAGTATGGGGCGTAAATTGGTGTCTTTATTTGTATTTACTGTTCGGTGCACACGCTTTGTAAAATAAGAAAAGCTTATCTATCGATAAACAATGAATTGATTGTTTTTTATACTTGACAGGTAAAAGGATTAAAATGATCTTATAACTGCGAACAATAAGATAAAATTTAATAGTTTGACAAGATAGACAGGGTAGGCAATTTCAGAGTTTAATTAAAAAGAGTGCGCTCTATGTTCGAAGACATTAATAATAAGGAGATGGATGAAAATCAGTTGTGGGAATCAGAACATCGTTTCCGGGTTCTGGCTGAATCATCAATGGTTGGGGTATATATATTACAGGAAATGCAATTCAAGTATCTCAATCCCAAATTTTGTAAAATGCTTGAATATTCGGAAGAAGAGCTGTTAAATGGTGTTAATCCATTCGGACTGGTTCATCCTGATGATCTTGAAAAACTTGAAGAACTGAAAATTGAATGGGAAAAGCGTGATCTAAACAACTTTGATGTTGAATTCAGGGCGATCACCAAAGCAAATAAAGTGGTCAATCTACAGGTATTTGGTTCAAGAATTCAGATTGATGGTGAATCAGCCCTGATCGGGGTCGTGGTTGATGATACAGATCACAAAGTTGCGATCGAGAACTTTAAAATGTCTCTCGAAAGCTATAAAACCCTATTCGATTCGATTGGTGATGCAATCTATATTCAGGATAAAGACGGGCGGTTTTTAGAAGTGAACGACGGGGCTTCTGAGATGTACGGGTATGATAAAAGCTTTTTCATCGGTAAATACCCGGAAGTATTGGCAGCACCCGGTAAAGTTGATGTGGTTCAGTTGGAAGAGTATTTTGAAAAAGCATTAGATGGT
>SLOU01000068.1 GCA_007132385.1 Balneolaceae bacterium
CCCATCTGGACATTCCAGTCGAATGTTACCCGGTCCCAGTCATTTTCCCAAAGGTCAGAATTGGTTTCTAAAGGTTGTCGTGCTTTATCAATTCCACCCATTCCCCAAAAAGTGAATGTACCCGCTCTTTTGGTTGGTATATTAAACTTGTAGGAGAGATCTTGATATCTGATCTCCTGATCTGATGGAATAATATTTACATCTGTAAGCAAGCCTAATATTGAATAGCGATAGTTAAAGATGTAGGATGAATTTGATCCAACACCGAGTGGGCCTTCAGAGGCAAAATCCAGCCCCAAGGTTCCGACCTGAAAAGTACGTTCATGCTTGTCGCTGTTGCCGCTGCGAAGATTCATATCAAATACTCCGGCTAGTGCATTCCCGTACTCGGCTGGAAATGCACTGGTATGAAAGTCGGAATTGGCCAGCATCTGACTGCTGAATAGAGTAACCAGGCCGCCTCCGGCCACATTTCCACCGGCCAGGTGATGAGGTGCCGGAATCTCCACTCCCTCAACACGCCAGGAAATTCCTTTTGGACTATTGCCTCTCACTATGATGGCATTGTCCTGGACATTGCCCACGGCAACGCCGGCATAAGCAGATACCAGCCTGGCCGGATCGTCAAGTCCACCAGCATATCGCCGGGTCTCTTCCACACTGAATGAGCGTGAACTTACAGTGGCCATGGTATTAAGGGGTTGGGATTTAAGAATATCAGGCGTGACAATAAGTTCATCCATTTCAGAAAAAGCTTGGCGAAGTCCTACATTCAGCACGACCTCACGGCCCGATGTCACCAGCACTTCCGGAATGATGATCGGTTCATATCCGACATAGTTTACCTGGATAGAGTGGCGGCCAAGTGCTGCCCTTGGTATTGAAAAGTTCCCATCAAAATCCGTGGATGTACCGATGATGGGATTGCTGTTCAGTATTACAACTGTGGCTCCGATCAGAGTTTCCTTCGTCTGGATATCAAATACATTGCCCTTTATAGTCTGGGTAATGGTTTGTGCATATATTCCCGGAGTAAAGATAAACACGAGTATTGCCATAAGGAAAGGTGTAAAAATTTTGATTTGTTTCATGATTGGTGGTGTCATTGGTTTGATTGGTGAAATCAGTTCAGCCTGCTTTTAAAGTTTAACCAGAGTACAAATGCCATGACCGCAATGCTTATCATGCAGATAATCCCAAACAGTATGATTTGAATGATTTTCTTTGGCTTTTTTGATTGCTTCAATGTTTTGGATATTGAGTTTTTTTTCAGAGAAGCGGTGGTAACTGGCATCAAGATGAGGCAGAATACTTTCTATATCGTCCTGACCTATAAGTATGATCTCAGGACAAGTCCAATCCTGTAGGCCTGAACCTCAGGGTAGTATCTAAGAAATTGATTATTTTAAATTTGTGAGAAAAAGTAGAAGGTGTCTTTAATGCCAGCTTTGTTCAGGAGGGCAGGGAATAGTGAAGCACTTTATATAGGAATCAGGAACTTACTTTAAAAGGTCAACACTTTTTTTTTCTTTCATGTATTGAGATGGAGTAACTCCCACAAGCTTTTTAAATACATTGTTAAAAGACGACTTGGAATTAAAACCGGAATCCAGAGCGATGGCCAGGATACTGTAATTATTATTGGCCGGATCAAGAGCTCTTTGTTTAAACTCCTCTACTCGATATGTATTCACAAAATCGAAGAAATTCTTCTCCTCGTATTGATTGATGACCTGCGACAGGTGGTTAACAGAGATATTGAGCTCATCAGCAAGAGCACCCAGGCTGAGTTTTGGCTCAAGATAGGGTTTGGCGGTTTTCATCAATTCAATTAGAGATTGATGGAACAGGTTGGCATCTTCCTCTTTTAAGCCTGATCGTTCGTACTCACCAGCTGGTTTTGGTTGCACTATCCGGTTTTCAATACCGGGATGATCGGAAAAAATATTGCGGTGCCGGATACCTGAATATCCCAGAAAAAGGACAAATGTGATGATCAGCATATAAAAGACCAGATCGGTATTGAACCCAAATTCCACACCAATTCCTTCTTCCATCACGATGAATAATGTTGCAGCAGCAAAAGTAAATCCCATTCCCCAGATGAATGTTCTCAGCCAGTTCAGGTCGATATCTTCACGATATGCGAAATTTTGGCTCGCCAGTTCATTGTGTTTATTCACCAAGCGATAGGAAGCGATGGCATAGCCAATGGCCGAAATGATAAATGCAAAGATTGAAAATGTAATAAACCCTGAGTAATCGTCAATCACCCCATGATTCACCATCAGCTTCTTTTCTGCAGAGTAAAAAAACAAAAATGGAATCATGTAGATATAAAACAGCAGCGCAGGTGCAAAATGCAGGTAGTTTTGCCAGTTAAACCGCTGATCACTGCGTATGGAAAACAGAATGTAGAGATACAAAAAGGGCCCGTGAAGCAGCGGGAAAGGGTGGTGCAGACCAGATAAATGCGGATAAATATCCCAATATCCCAGGTAATGCAGATAGAAACTGAACAAATGTAAACCAAACAAAAACATCCACACTGCAAGAATCTTATCTGAAGTGGACACCTCTTTTTTTGCTATCAGCAAAAACTGAAGGAAAAAACAGAGGAAAATTCCGATCGTGAATATTGCATTCATGAGTAGTTATTATTGTTGATTCACTGATGAAACAGGATAAAAAAATTTCTTTATCAATCAGGTGGGTTGATGAATCCCTGAATAATGTAGGGGGACGCATTTTTGCAGCAGGAATGCTGATCTATGGAAAGGAGCCCTCTTTCAGGGAAATCATCTATTGGTTAAAAAGGGCCTGAACCGATTCAGCTGCATGTTGACATTATGTAAAGCTTCAATCCCGGGGCGGTTCAGAGTATATATCTGACTCCTCCGGTAAAAGCAAATTGATTAAAACCAAGTAGTGTCAGTTTTGGCTCACCGAATATTGCAATACTACCAATTGAGAGTTCGAGGCCACCACCAATGTTAAGGCCAAATTTTCGAGTATTCGGATCGCCTTCCTCTCTTTGAACTCTCCAAAGTTCATCACTGCCGGATGTGTTTGATACATTGATGCCGCCCAATCCGTAAAATGCCAAGTTGTTTCTGTTGCGCACAAAATAGTTTACGTTAAAGTTTAGTTCATTTGCATTCAGTTCGCGCTCTCCAATTAAATAGTAGGTAAAATCAATACCTCCTCTAAACTCCTCGGTAAAAGTATAATAGATCTGTCCGGTTAAGCCGGTTTCAGCATTTTCCAATAATCCTGTACTGGATCCACGGGTCAGCCCGGCACCAAATGTTATGTCACCGGGATTCGCAACTAGCATTGAATCTCCTAAATCCTGTGCATCAGCGCTCTCGTTGATAAAAAAAAGAAAAAATAAAGAAAATGTAGCAGTTAAAATGAAACCAAGAAATTTTTCCATTACAAATAGCTATTAATTAAGGTTTATCAAAAATTTTATTGCGTACTTTATTAAGTATAAAAAATGGTCTTTACTATTTTTTTGAATTTATTTTCAACCTTATATTTAGTTACTACGCATTAATACCTGATAAACACTAATCTTCATGATAAAGTTTCTAAACCCTTGCAATTCTTTTTAATAGAAAGATGAATGTGAAGCAACTCAAGAG
>SLOU01000143.1 GCA_007132385.1 Balneolaceae bacterium
ACCCAGATCCGATAAAAAGAGTTCGGAAGGGTTCAGAAGTTCCTTTAATCCCTGGTCGTTCATCTCAAACACACCGGTTTCCTGTGCCGGACCAAACCGGTTTTTAACACTTCTCAATAATCTGTATAACCGCCCTTGATCCCCTTCAAAGTGTAAAACCGTATCAACCATGTGCTCGAGGATACGTGGACCGGCAATTGCCCCTTCTTTGGTCACATGACCGATCATCAGCGTAGTAATACCCTCCCGTTTGGCAAGCTGCTGCAACAGTGCCGCACATTCACGCACCTGACGAATACTTCCGGGCAAACTGTCTAATTCGCTGCGGTAGACGGTTTGTATGGAATCGATCACCAACAGATCCGGATCTTCCTGCTTTGCCGAAGCGATAACTTTGTCCAGATCGGTACTTGCTATCACTTTCATACGGCTACCGGTAATACCGATACGATCAGCCCGCTGACGTATCTGGCCTGCCGATTCTTCTCCGGCAACATACAAAAGATTCAGACCAGGGTTACTTTTGGCAATCTGGAGCATAAGTGTGCTCTTTCCAATCCCCGGATCCCCTCCAAGCAGAATAAGCGAAGACGGCATCAGCCCGCCTCCAAGGACACGGTCGAGTTCCCCGATACCGGTTTTAAGTCTGTCTTCCTCTTGATACATAATCTCATCGAGTTTAACCGGATTATAGGACCCGGAAGCGGTAGAACTGATATCGATTTTATGTTTTTTTTGATCCCGTTTCTTTTCTTCCCGTTTCTCCTCAAACACGTGCCATTCGTCGCATGAAGGGCAAACTCCGAGCCATTTTGCAGAAGTATGTCCGCATACACTGCATTCATAATAAATGCGGGATTTTGCCATTTACATCTCCACCCTGGTCATTTCCTCGGGTTCATCCTGGATAACCTCTTCTACTTTTTGATTCACATACCAAGTGGTAGCGATTACACCCATACCAACACTTACATAATATGTCATCACACGCCAGACGAAGACAGCAAGCCCTATGAAAGCCGTTCGATCGATTAACGGCCCCAGAAAAATCGCAAACAATCCTTCCACACCCCCTGACCCGCCAGGTGTTGGTATTACAAGGAAGGCAAGATTCATAGCCAGGCTTCGGAGAACCAGCATGATTTCGTGAGCAGGAAGCAGGCTTAACACGACAATAACTGGAATTGCAACCCGGCAAAGCCAAGCCATCGTCGATAGAAAAAACGCCTTCAGAATAAATGTGGGTGACTTCTGTCGCAATTCATGAGAATATTCCTCAAGATTTTCGGCTTCTTCATTAACTCTTTCCTGTTGTCTTCTGAGTAGCGGAAGCTTGAATATCGCTTTTATAATTTTCTTGAGAGTCCTGGGATTAACCATCAAACCGTACGTTAACAATCCACCATAAATCAACAGCCCTGCATAAATCACAAGCATTGTAGCCGCTCCCACAAATCCGATTTCGGGTGGAATCACTTCATACCATATCCCGGCGATTAACAAAATGGGTACAGCCAGGGCGTACCAAAATTGGTCGAGAAGCACTCCGTATAATATTATTGCTGTCGATTTGCCGAGCTTGATCCCTTCTCTCGACATGGCATAGGTGGCGACCGGGGCCCCACCGATCGTGGATGGTGTTACGGCTGAGGCAAAATCCCATGTCAAAGCTACACGAAACGCACCCAACCACGTCAAATGATCTTCAGCCAAAAATCTGATCTTCGCTGCAATAAACCAGACCCGTAGCATCATCACGCAAAAAGCAAGCACTAATCCCGGCATCCGCTTCAGGCGCAGATGTTCCAGTACACCGGGGGTATATGTATAATATATTACTACAGCCATCCCAAGCACGCTCAATACAAGTGAAATCAGGATGTACTTCGTAGATATGATGTTGTTGTTATCGGCCGATCTATTAACTTCTCTGTTGTTCATCAGAAGGAAGTATCATCGCATATTTAACACCGGTTTCAAAAATCAAAAACCACCGGACAAAAAAAAGCCACGCGTATTACGTGGCTACCAAAGGTATGAAAAATTCAGGCTAAATCGATGCTTTCGTCCAGATATACATCCTGAATCAGATTAAGCAATTTGACACCCTCGGCTCTCGGGCGCTGAAATGCTTTTCTTCCGCTGATCAATCCCATCCCGCCAGCACGTTTGTTAATAACTGCTGTACGGACTGCCTGGGCAAAGTCGTCCTTGCCAGAAGCTCCACCCGAGTTGATCAGTCCGGCACGACCCATATAACCGTTGGCTACCTGATATCGGGTCAGATCGATCGGATGATCTGTGGAAAGTTCCGAATAAATCCGCTCATCCAGTTTTCCATACGAAGAATCACCGGTGTTCAAAGCCTTGTACCCACCGTTGTTTTCCGGCAGTTTCTGCTTGACGATATCCGCACCGATGGTTACACCGAGGTGATTGGCCTGTCCGGTAAGATCTGCCGATGAGTGATAATCGGTTCCGTTGACCTTGAATCCGGAATTTCGTGTATAACACCAGAGAATCGTAGTCATTCCAAGCTGATGAGCATAATCGAACGCCTCGGATACTTCCACTATCTGTCGGTTGGATTCCTCGGAACCGAAATAGATCGTAGCACCCACAGCAACGGCTCCCATGTTATAAGCCTGCTCAATAGTACCGAACATAATCTGATCATAGTTGTTAGGGTAGGTCAGGAGCTCATTGTGGTTGATTTTTACGATAAATGGAATTTTATGCGCATATTTTCTGGAAACAGCTCCCAGAACACCAAATGTGGAAGCAACAGCATTGCAACCACCCTCGATTGCCAGTTGTACAATATTTTCAGGGTCAAAATAATCGGGATTTTTTGCAAACGACGCCCCGGCACTGTGCTCAATTCCCTGGTCAACCGGCAGAATTGACAAAAATCCCGTTCCTGCCAGACGACCATGATCGAACAGTGACTGCAGGTTTCTCAGTACACGCGGCCCTCTGTCAGAGTGATACCATACCTCATCCACATAGTTGGGACCGGGAGCATGAATTTTCTCTTTTCCGATCGTTTTGCATTCATGTCCTAGAAGATCTGATGCCTCATCACCCAACAGTTCTTCAATTTTGTCTGATATAGCAAGTGCCATACAATTTCTCCTCTTAAAGTTAAAAAATGTTCTCCTGCATTGTTCTACTATGATAACAACACAGTGCGATAATATAAATTAAACCATTGCAAATGGCTAAAGTTTGGAAACGCTTTCTTTGGTATATTTCCTGAAATTTCAAACAAATTCATAATTTTCTATTTATGCCTTCATTCGATATCGTCAACAAGGTTAACACACAGGAAGTAGATAATGCTGTAAACAATACACTCAAGGAAGTGTCAACCCGGTACGATTTCCGGGGACTGGACACCAAGGTCAGCTTCGACCGCAAACAGAACCGCATCGAAATCGTGGCTGCCGAAAGCATGAAAATGCAAGCTGTTCGCGAGATGCTGATCGGTCACTTTGTAAAACGTAAGATATCACCAAAAATCCTCGATTTTGGCCAGGAAGAAGGTACAAGCCACGGTGCAGTAAAAATGAGTGTGCAGCTAAAAGAAGGAATCGACCGGGAAACAGCCAAAAAAATTGTCAAGGAGATAAAATC
>SLOU01000260.1 GCA_007132385.1 Balneolaceae bacterium
GGTTTTCAGCTTCAAACCGAAGAATTTTTGAAAAAACAGAGTGGAAGGTTCCCATCCATAGACGTTTTGCCCGCTCGTCGATGAGCTGACTGATTCGCTGCTGCATTTCCCTGGCCGCTTTGTTGGTAAAAGTGAGTGCGAGTATGTGCTGAGGCAGGGCCTTTTGCTGGTGTAACAGATAAGCGATCCGGTATGTAAGTACCCGGGTTTTACCACTGCCAGCACCGGCTACAATTAACAAGGGGCCATTGGTATGCGTGACAGCTTGTCTTTGCTGCTCATTGAGGTCGTTAATAAAATGAGGTTGGCCGGACGGTTTTCGACTCTCGGGTTTAAGCTCAAAATTACGCATGTAAATGCCGCAAAATCATTCAGTGAATAATTACAATTTCGGATAAGTTAAAGGTAAGAAATTTAATCATGAGTCTTGAGCCTGGTTTCCGGTATCCTGACTGGTACTTACATCTATTCTACTTTTTGAAATCCCGTAATCCGGCCACGGTGTAATCCGGCCGCGGGGCTCTGCTTCTGCAGGGAAGGCAGTACTCCGGTTGTAGTGGCTTTTTACTCCGGCCACGCGGGCTTTACTTCTGCAGGGAGGGCAGTACTCCGGCTACGGGAGGCTTTACTTCGGCTGGGGCTGTACTTCGTGAAGGGAGGACGATGAGGATGTTTGGTTTTCAGAGAGAGATGTTTCGGAATATCACCGAATCAGACCCGCAGGGTGATTGCGTCAGTAGCCGGTAATTTCAAATATCTGCAGTTGCCATTTTTTTTATATCAGGTAAAGCAAAATAGTTATGGTAATGGCAAGAGTTAAAAATAACAGCGCTTTTATTTTTGATTTTTCCTCAATTGATGCATCCATGGCAGCGTCTCCGTCTTGTTGATAGTTCAGCTACAGCAACTTTCCGGTTTCATGAAGCCGCTCATGGAGTGTTCAAAAACCGATGCTATAACAATTTTCATTTTTGTTCTGATCGAAGAAAAATCAATGATTATGCACAGACTTCTACAGATCAGGCATATGCAAAAAACGTTAATATCTTGACTCTACTGATCTTCTTGTAATATAACAACAACTACAGCAAATTAGTTGCAGAATATTTTAATATTGATCAAAGTTGGTTCAATTCCCCGGCCCTCTCGGCCGGACAAAATAGACAGATATGATCATATTGATACACCGATGGCTATGCCTCGGGGTAGTTCATTTTAATAGAGAGGATAAAAGAGGTGATGTTACATCTTTACTGAAATTTGTTTCCCTTCAATAACTTTGGCTGCAATGTAAATGAACCACGGATTTTCTTCTTTAAAACGGATGGGTTATTTCCAATCGGGATGCTGCTGTGGATAAATTGCTCTATTTGATTTTACTTTCCCCGGTCAATTCGTCGAGTGATAACCCTTCGATAATCGCATCATAACTGGAGAGGTCTTTGGGAAGGATGATCTGGTTTTCAGCCCGTCCCAATCCGGACAGGGTATCCAGGTATTTCTCTTTGAGTTGTAATCTTATCGCTTCAACACCATTTGGTTTAGAAAGAGCATCGCCCATTCGTTCGATGGAAACGGCAGTAGCTTCCGCTATGGACTCAATTTCCTGTGCCCGGCCTTGAGCTTCGTTGATGCGACGCTGCATTTCAGCCTCCGAGATGTTGATAATTTCGGTCCTGCGTCCTTCTGCATCATTTACTTTTGATCCTTTGACTCCTTCCGACCTGGCAATAATGGCCCGGCGGTCTCTCTCTGCAGTCATCTGTCGTTCCATCGCTTTTTGTACGGTTCTGGGAGTCGCAATATTTTTAATTTCGTAACGGTGAACCTTGATACCCCATAAGGTTTCCACATCGCTCAATACTTTGACAACTTCCATACTCATTTTGGCACGTTCTTCAAACGTCTCATCCAGATCCATCAGGCCGATTACCGACCTTGTGGTTGTCTGGGCCAGTTGTACGGCGGCATACCGGTAGTCGGTGACTCCATAGCTGGCATTGACCGGGTCTGTGACACTCAGGTAGAGAACCCCATCTACTTCTACTTTTACATTGTCTTTTGTAAAACATTCCTGGGGTTCTACTTCGATGGTCTCTTCCCTTAAATCCTGTTTGTATACAACCTGGTCGATGAACGGAATGAGGGCATGAAACCCCGGGCCCAGAGTTTTATGATAATTTCCAAGCCGTTCCACGATATGTGCATATTGATTGGGTACCAGCCGTATAGCCTGTAAAAATTTATACGTCAGATAGATGGCAAAAAGCCCGATGAGGACCTGGCTGAAAATTTCTACTATTTCCATAATTACTCTCCCTTTGGTTGATGTTGTTTTGGCATTCGGCTGGATCCCTCGTTTGTGTGTTGGCTGATCGTGCCGACCCCTTCGAAAAATGTTTTCAGGTTGGCTGTTTCTGTTGGCAGAACCGAAACATTGCTTTTCTTGATTATTTTTCCGAATTCATCGATGTACTGTTCCACTAGTTTGGTTTTAACAGCCAAATCGCCACCGGGTTTGGATATCGCTTCGGCAACACGTTGCACTCCTTTTGCCGAGGCTTCGGCGACAAGCTGAATCTCCTGGGCACGACCCCTGGCTTCGTTAATACGCCGCTGACGCTGGGCTTCCGATACAAGTACCTGGCTGCGCTGTTCGCCTTGTGATTCGTTTATCCGTGCCTGCCGTTGTCCCTCGGATGTGGTGATTTCAGCGCGTTTTTCACGTTCAGCTTCCATCTGTTTTTCCATCGTATCGACGATCTCTTTCGAGGGACTGATATTGCGGATTTCGTATCGCATTACTTTGATTCCCCACGGGTCGGCCGCCTTGTCTATTTCCCGTACAATATTTTCGTTCATTTGTTCTCTTTCGGAAAAAGTATCGTCGAGCGTCAATTTTCCAACTTCACTCCGCATCGTCGTCTGGGCCAGGTTGACAGCCGCAGAAATATAGTCGGAAATACCATAACTGGCTTTGTATGAGTCCATTACTTTCAGATAAACCAGGCCGTCTACGGCAACTTCAATATTATCTTTGGTGATGCAGGTCTGACTCGGAACATCGATCACCTGTTCACGCATTTCCTGCCGATATGCAGCCCGGTCGACGAACGGAATCATAAAGTGAAATCCGGGTTTGAGTGTTTTCTTGAATTTGCCGAGTCTTTCCTGGATCACTTCCTCTCTCATCTCGACGATAATGAAGAGACGGGTAAAAATGACATAAGCTACCAGGATGAAGATGAGAAGTATCGTCCAGATCATAAATTTTCAAATTATCTTTTTAATTAATTTCTTTCTTTTTATTGCCGGATCGGTTTGCATCAATCTCATCCACCGGTTCCACGATCCATGTAGTATTATCCCGGTAAGCAATTCGTGCTTTCTGTCCGGCCGAAATGTCTCCCTCAACAGTACGGGCTTGCCAGGATATTCCCTGGAATCGGATTCTGCCTGTATTGTTGTTATCATTTACTGTCTCGACAACGTCTACAATCTTATCGATCGCTTCATAGTCCTCATCGGCAAATTTGAAAGATGTATCACCGCGGAAATATTTTTTCATAAATGGCCGGATCACAATTGTCAGGGCAACGGAAAGAAAAAGCCAGCTAAATA
>SLOU01000148.1 GCA_007132385.1 Balneolaceae bacterium
AACCTTAACCTCTTTATAATCAGGATGAATTCCTTTTTTCATAATATAAAACTATTCTGTGGTTTTCTTCGCTAGTAAAGAAAAATAAGGGTATTCAGCGCTTTATGCAATTGAAGCGAGAGTTATATTTGAACCATTTCGGCGGATGATGCAGTTATACTTAGTTTAATCGATCAAAGTCGTCAAAGTCATCATCGTCTTCATCGCCAAAATCTCTCATTCCGCCGAGCATACTTCCAAGCATATCACTGAAACTCCGTTTTTGATCCATATCTTCCTTGCCGAGCATCGAATTTTGATGCAATCCTTCGAGAACCATATCCATCAGTACATATACGTTGTCGCCGGATTTCTGAACATGTTTTTTTACAATTTTCTGAAGCCCGTCTACCTTTTGAAGTTCTTTTTGGTATTCTTTTTCTGCTAACAGATCGGGGATTTCGATTTCATTGCCGATGCTGAACCAGTTCAATATTTCTGAATAAGGGCTCTCTTCACCTTCTTTTCGCTGTGGATCAGGGAAATAACGGCGGAATGTACCTGTCACCGCTTTACCTATAATATGCTTGGCGACATTGATAACACCCTCCTGTTCTCCTTCATAGACCAGCTCCATTTTGCCCGTCAAAGCCGGTACCATATAAAACAGATCCGAGACCCGTATTCGCGTTTCTGATTCATTATTAGAGAGCGCGCGACGTTCTGCAGCCGAATAAACCTGTTCCATTGCGGTAATAGTCATACGTGTTGAGACACCACTCTTTTGATCAACATACTCACTTCGCCTGGCCTGAAAAGCTACCTCTTCGATGAGCTCACGATAGAGTGGGTGAATCGTTACTCTGACCGATCCATTCCGGAATGCGTTGGATTCCTGTTCGGTAATTTTCATACCCGTTTCCACATCCTGTGGATAATGGGTTACAACCTGGGCGTCTATCCGGTCTTTCAAAGGCGTAATAATATTACCCCGATTCGTATAATCTTCAGGATTGGCAGAAAACGCCATAGATACATCCAGAGGGATACGGATATTGAAACCGCGAATCTGAATATCTCTTTCCTGCATGATATTTAGCAGAGCAACCTGAATTCTCGGTTGCAAATCAGGCAGTTCGTTAATCACAAACAATCCACGGTTGGTACGAGGAACAAGTCCGTAATTAATTACATTTTCATCAGCCAGGTTAAGTTTTTGTGCTGCTGCCTTGATCGGGTCGATGTCTCCGATCAGGTCGGCCACAGTTGTATCAGGAGTAGCGAGTTTTTCTCCATACCGCAGACTTCTGTGAAGCCATTGAACAGGTGTATCTTCCCCTTTTTCCTTAATGATATCCTTCGCATAACGGGAAACAGGGTTCAACGGATCGTCATTGATCTCGGATCCCTCAACCACAGGAATGTATTCATCCAGAAACCGGGTCATCATTCTCAGAATCTTCGTTTTTGCCTGTCCGCGTAATCCCAGTAGAATCAGATCGTGTTTTGCCAGAATCGCATGTTCAAGTTGAGGTAGCACCGTTTTTTCGTAACCTATAATTCCAGGAAACAGCTCCACGTTTTCCTGCTTCATTCGAATCAGATTACGGCGCATCTCTTCCTTGACGGAGACTGACTCCCAGCCACTTTTCTTTAACTCGTTAAGTGTCTTTATCTTCTCATGGTTTTGCATACCCGGCCTGTCTGATATTTGGGATTATTCATTTTGTCTGTTCACATTACCAAAACCCAAATCTTATTCACTTCATTTCATTTGGAATCACTTTTCAAAACAGATGTCAACGCCCGTGCTTTAACCATCGTTTCTTCCAGTTCATCTTCGGGAATAGAGTCACTTGTTATTGCACCACCTGCAGGGTAAAAGAGCTTTCGCCCATTTACTATTGCCGTTCGAATCACCACGTTAAAGTCGAAATCACCTTCCGGGGTGATATAGCCGGCTGCACCCGAATAGATGCCTCTTTTGTAATCTTCCAGCTTTTCTATGGCATTCATGGCACTGATTTTAGGGGCACCGGTCATCGACCCCATTGGAAAGCAGGCTTTCAGAATATCAACTGGATCTGTATCGTTTTCAACCCTTCCTTCAACCGTGGAGATCAACTGATGCACCGTCTCGAAAGAGTGTAACTTATAAAGTTCGGGAACCCGTATAGTTCCTGGGATTGCAACCTTTGAAAGGTCGTGTCTGACCAGGTCTACGATCATCAGATTTTCTGCTTTTTCTTTTTCAGAATCCTTCAGCCTATTTTGAATCTGATGATCTTGCTCCGGATCGGCTAATCGTGGTGCCGTTCCCTTGATGGGCTGTGAAAAAATCCTGTTTCCTTTTCTGCAAAGAAAGCGTTCTGGCGATGAACAACAAATACTAAAAGACGACGCCCGGGTATAGGAAGCAAACGGTACCGCACCCCCGGCTTTCATTTTCAGGTACAAATCAAACGGATTTCCCTTCAGATCACCTGTCAACACATGCGAAAGGTTAATTTCGTAAAAGTCTCCATCCCTGATTTTTTGTTGGGCCCATTTGATTCTATCCAGATAATCTTTTTTCTGTGTAATCCAGGACAGGTTTTCCAAATGAAAATTTTGATCAGATTTTTTTACCTGGCTTGCGGGTTTATTCATTGCCTTATTTGCAAAAGATAAGCCTTCCTGCAGGTTGAACTCATGATTATGATGATCATATTTTAGCATCCGTGTTGGACGGAACAACATCAGGTCGGGGGCTCCTGTAATATCCGGGTTCTCTGAATGGAGGTTCTCAATATGATTTTTTAAATCATAACCCAGGTGACCGAAATACCAGCCCGGAAATTTTTCTCTGGTCACCTTTATCATTTCCCAAGGATCACATTCTCGTATCTCTTCTGTTTTACCGGAACCTTTTTGAGCGATAAAAACTCTGTTCCCGTACGCTGAAAGCACGATATCAGGGTCGGATGCAAACAGTGTGTATCGGTTTGACGGATGACCACTGAGTTGCGACTCCAAAAGCATCAAGTGTACATCCGGGGCTGTTTCATATATGGTGCGATAAACATTTTCAATAAATACGTCAGAAGATAGTTTATTCATTCGGTAATTCTGGAAATTTCATTTCCGTCATTCGAACCGAACATAGAGATTTGCCGGATAGATGGCAATATCTGCTTTCACTTTCATATACTATTTTTGAGTTAGCGAAACAGTGTGTAACTTGGCAATCTATTGAGAATCGACATCCATGTATGTATAAATCCATTGCGAGACCACTTCTATTCCGGTTCAATTCAGACACCGTTCATGAGTTTACCATAAAGTGGGTATCACGTGCTGCCAAATCAGCCACATGCAGACAGATTTCCAGGATGATATACAACTACCAGTCACCGATCCTGAAACAGGAGATCCTGGGCATGACTTTTCCAAACCCTGTTGGTTTAGCTGCAGGTTTTGATAAAAACGGATCCATGACACCTATAATGAGTGAACTCGGGTTCGGATTTGTGGAAGTGGGCAGTATTACTACCAAGGCATCTCCCGGCAATCCGAAACCACGAAGCTTCCGCTTGCACCAGGATGAATCACTGATCAATAGAATGGGGCTCAACAACGACGGTGCAGCAACAAT
>SLOU01000172.1 GCA_007132385.1 Balneolaceae bacterium
GCGCTGTTCCTTCGGCCGGTTCGGCAGCCAGACTGGCATTTTCACTCACATAATTTGTACGATCGGGATCGAGAATGTTGTCGCCATGAATGCCGTATTCGGGATATTCGATCAAACGCTGTGTGATCTCAAAGGATGTTTGTTCGAGGAACTTTGTGATATGGTGCTCAAAATCGGGCACCTCGGCGGATGTACCGATCGCTGAATATCGTTCTTCCAGGTGTTTTCTGATGAGAGCGGGCCGAAGATACACGGCATGATTGACCAGTTGCGAGCCCAGTTCCGCGTCGTTCAGCTCGCCGTTCTCGCTCAGATCTTCCCTCATATCGTTGAGCAGCACGGTGAGTTCGGCCCCGGAGCGATAACCCTGCAAAAGGGACGAAATCGCAAGCAGGGCCGCGTTATCCTCCCCGAATTCGGCAATGTTCATCAGTCCCGCTGGAACATCCTCCGATTGGTCGATATGAAAGACCGACAATACCTCCGACCGGGCCTGATCCCGGGCGTCGGCAAACGGCATGCCTCCGGAAACCAGATTTTGGATGCGCGGAGCTTTCAGATGCGAAAGGACATTGACATTGACGGTTGATTCATCCGCCAGGTTCGCCATGGCGTGCAGGGTCAGTTGCGAGGCGGACTCCCCACCGGTTATTTCGTTGAAGTAATATCCGTCGGCCCGCAATTTGGCAAACGGTCCGGCAAGTTGAATATCTTCGATCGTGAAATTCCCTGCATCATCCTTTATAGTGGCATTGAACGAGCGGCCGGTCTGGGAAAAATCCTCCGTGTCCAATTCATACAGGATCACATTGCTTCCTCTGATAAAAGGTCCTTTCTGGGCGACCCCGCTGACGGATTCTTTGTGGATAGCGGAATCGGTCTCGTCGTTTCCCTGGCCTACCGGATCATCCGAACAGCCGGTGAGGGCGGCAAGGGGCAACAGACCGGCGAGAAAACAGGTAAAAACAAGCCTTTGCGTTTTCATGGTACACCTCCTTTGTTTTCCTGCAATTATCAATAAAATAACAAAAATTCAGGGGTAATGGCTCAAAATTTGAAACTGTGATCATGTTCTACTTGATCAAAGTCATCTGCCGGGTTTGGATAAAGTTACCGGCTTGCATGCGATAGACATACAGACCGCTGGCAAACCGGGCGGCATCGAACCGAACCGTATATGTACCGGCTTCACGCACTTCATCAACCAGAGTCGCCACAAGTTGTCCGGTGATGGTATAGACTGCGATGCGTACATGAGATCGTTCGGGAACGGAATAGGCAATTTTTGTAATCGGATTGAACGGGTTGGGATAGTTTTGGGAGAGCGACCATGTTGCGGGTTTATCGGTAATCTCCAGCTCGTCTATCCGGTCCACCATTGGAGCATCCTCCTCTTTCGTCTGCGATAAAATATTACCGACATCGGTATCCACCATGGCCAGGAAACTACTACCGGTTTCGACTTTGAAGCCTGGCCCCAAGACGATTTTTTCCCCGGAGGTGAACGTCACATCGCTTCCGGAAGCGACGGTAAAATATTCGGATTCGATTTTTCCGGTATAACGGTAATCATTCGTACCGGAAGTTTCGTAATCATCGAGCATGACCACCCCATCCTGGGCGTACCAGACATTCAGATCCCGGGAGTCGGTAATGTCATTGGGATCGGTGGTGGTATACCGGGGTAAACTGGTACTTTGAAACGAGGAGTTTTGATTAGCTTCTTCCCATTCCTGCCAAAGTTTGTCCACCATACCATGGTGTAAAAAGAAAACAGGATCCAAAGGTGAGCTTGGACCTGACAATACCCCGTTAAATCCACCTACCCAAGGATGAGGCGGATTATGAATTTGGCACTTAAGATCCAGGGAATAATCCAGAAAATTACTTTCAGACTGAACGTTATCTATCTGTGTCTGGGTGGGCAATGAAGATGTAGAACCTACATCTCTGTTTAAAACCCATGCCGAATCAAATTGTCCCAAAAAATCGTGATCTCACAGAGGATCACTGGGCGAATCGTCCGTGACCCAGTTCCAGTAAGGCACACTCAATCCCGAATTAATTGCCTGTAACGCTTGTTTCAGTTCATCAATGAACATCCGGTGCCAAGGAAGAAAACGCTCTTCAACCGCACCACATCCGCCCTGCCCCGAATGGATTGAACCGAAATGATTTACATGAGCCTGCCGCAATTCATCTATTAAATCATCACCGGTTCTTAAATCATAAAAAACATCCACATAAGCATCGATTTCATCCGGAGTCATTTCATTGTAATCTTTTCGTATACTCTGAGAATAACCGGCTGATACCGCGAACATACTGCCAAGTATGATTATTACAAGTATCGTTTTCATCATCTTTCCTCAATTATTTACACGATCAGTGGTAGGCTTCTCGTTCTATTTCTAACCGACTTCGTCTTGTACTATCATAATAAATATGATAGGAGTATCTGCCCGGAACATCCCCAATCCAAAGACTGTCTTCATCTATCAGTCCTCTGGTAGCCGGTTGAGCATCTAAATATATCATCGTAATTTTGCTTTCATATTGTTCGTAAGAAAGAGTATGAGGAGGGTTTTCCCCTTCCTCAGAGGTTGTCATATAATCGGTACAATCGGAAGGTTCAATTTTGTCGAACACAATAGGCCCTTCCATGGATATTGCAGCGATACTGACATTACGCATCTCAAAGCGGTCATGCTGATTACAAACCCGCCAGACAAAGGGAGCATCCGGAATGTCGGGTTCTTCCGGTCCGGTGGTACTTTCACACGCTCCGGCAGAGAAGCTGATGAGGGCGAGAATTATACACAGGCTCAAGACTTTCATAATGTTAACCTCTCTGTCTTATCATGCAAATCCTTGTTGATTTATACAAAAAATCCGGAAGTGACGGAATAAGGACAGGTTTGCAAGGCCTTATCCTGCCACTCCAACCGATCATGATAACTTCTACAATCCGGCCTGATCAAGTCGCTGGTTCAACTCCTCAATTTCCGCCTGTTGCTCTTTGATGGCCGCCATTAACACAGGAACAAGATCCATGTAATTCACCACTTTGATCATAACCGGATCAGCGTCTTTGATCCGGTTTCCCGCTTCATCGACAAGCACGTGGATCGACTCACTCACCAGTTCCGGAAATTCCTGTTCCAACTCCTGGGCCATAATTCCGAAACGCTCGCTATCCGAAGCACCCAGAGCCGGAAGATTCTGCTGACGCAGTTCCGCATCGCTCAGAAAATCAAATCGCTTTGGGATCAAATTGCCGATACGGGCCAGAATATCGGCCCCGTCCAGATCCATGATATTGGTTTTGAGCCGTTCGTCCGAAGGAGTAGAAATATTCCCACTTATGTATACACCATCGGTAAAATAACCGCCATAATTGTTACTTCCGGAAGCGCTGCCCCAAACACCGCGATTGATCCAGCCGCCTCCCGATGCGCTGCCCCGGACACCTACATTCCTTTCCTCAAATGCTCCTGAACCGGCCACACCCCGAACTCCGTAGTTGTCAAATTCTGCACCAAAAGCACGGCCGTACACCCCTGTAACATCTTCGGCGGAGGCGTCGCCTTCTCCTACAGCA
>SLOU01000006.1 GCA_007132385.1 Balneolaceae bacterium
ATTTGATAATTTCCGCGATACCCGGAAAACACTTCAAGAGTTGGGAAAAATTGCCCCTGAAGATCGTGTGTCCTATATGGACTTTCTGAACTATTCCAAGGGATTGTATGATAAAACCGCTCATTCTTTTCTGTTTAATCCATTATACAGCCCTGTTGATCTGCTAAACCTGAATCTTGCCGATCTGTTCAGAATAGATGCATTCCAAACGGTTTCCGGGAGAGTTGATAAATATTTTAAATCTGACTATCTGAAAAAATTTTTCAAACGTTTTGCAACATATAATGGCTCTTCTCCCTTTCAGGCACCGGCAACGTTAAATGTCATTCCGCATGTGGAGATAACCAAGGGAGGGTATTATGTGAAAGGCGGCATGTATCGGCTGTCGGAAGCGATGGAGTCTTTGTTGATTAAAATGGGCGCAAAGATCCATTATGATACGGCTGTGAAGCAAATCGAGATTAACAACCGCCGGGTTTGCGGAGTTGTACTGGAAAACGGTGAAAAAGTTGAATGTGATCTTCTGGTTTCGAACAGTGATGCCTCAAACACACTGTTAAACCTGATACCAGGCGATCATTTAAGTGGATCTGTTGTGCGAAAACAAAAAAAGATTGAACCATCCTGTTCAGGTTTTGTAATACTGCTGGGCACCGACCGTTCGTGGAATCAGCTCCAGCACCACAATATTTTCTTTACCGATGAATATGAGCAGGAATTCAGAGAGATTTTTTACAGAAAAAAACTTCCGGAAGATCCTACGATTTATGTCGCCAATACGTCAGTCACAGACCCCGAAGACGCTCCTCAAAATGGCTCAAATCTGTTTGTCCTTGTCAATGCCCCATATCTTACAGAAGATCAGGATTGGGATAGGCTGAAAAAAGAATATCCGCATAAGATTCTGCAGAAACTTGAAAAAGCCGGCCTGGACGGGCTTCAGGATTCCATCCGGTTTCAAAAGATGATCACGCCGGTGGATTTTCAGGAAAGATACAGTTCAAATCGGGGAAGTATCTACGGAACATCATCCAACAGTCGTATGTCAGCCTTTCTCAGGCCTAGAAATAAACTCCGGCAAATAGGCGGAATTTATCTAGCCGGCGGCAGCACACATCCGGGAGGAGGCATTCCATTGGTTCTGTTATCTGCCCGACATGCAGTATCGCTCATGCAAAAATTTGAGAACTTGTAACAGTTTCTGGGAGTGGAATCTATCCTCGGTTAAAGATTGTCTGGTATTAATGTAGGTTAATTTTGTCTATTTATAACAAAATCAACGGATTCAAACTTTATCCATAATATTTAATGGATAATCGTGTAACTAATTCTATATGATAGGTTTGCGGGAACATATCTACCGGCTTTATGACTTCTGTATGATAAACCTCACTTAATTCTTTGAGATCACGGGCCAGGGTAGACGGATTGCAGCTTACATAAACAATTCGGGAGGGCTTCAGTTCTATTAATTGCTTAATAACATCAGGATGCATTCCGGAGCGTGGAGGATCGATGACAATACAGTCGGGCATTCCTGTTTGATTCAGTAATTCCCGGTTGAAGGTATTTTTCATATCTCCTTCAAAAAAGCGGGTGTTCGATACACTATTCTCATCGGCATTTGATCTTGCATTTGCTACAGCATCGGCATCAATTTCGATACCAACAACGCGGCCTGCTGCCTCACTCATGAAAATGCTGAGTGTACCGACCCCGCAATACAAGTCATAGATCAAATCACCATTCCTGATATGAGCAAGTTCACTGGCCGCGTCATATAATTTTTCTGCTTGTTGCGTATTGGTTTGGAAAAAAGTATTCGGATTAATTTTAAATGAATATTTGCCGATCTTATCAGTGATCGTCCCGGATCCGTATAGAATTTTTTGAAATCTACCGACTGCTGTTGGGTTCGGCTGGTCGTTCACATTATTCACGATGGTGGTGATCTCAGGAAATTGTTCCTGCAGATGGTTGCTTAAAGCCTGAATCCGTTGTTCATCGAATGAATTGGTTACGATATTGACCATAAGGTCATGTGTGTTGTAAGAGTTGCGAATCACCAGGTGCCTCATATAACCGCTGTTATTAAATGTATCATAGGCACTGATATCATTTTTTTTGCAGTAGGATCGTACCACATCCAGCAGTTTGAATGAAATCGGATTCTGCAGGTGACACTCCTGTAAATCAAGAATTTTATCATACCGGCCGGGAGCGTGTAAACCGGCTGAAAAACCGCTGTCGTCAACGTATTCTTCTTGTTGAATTTCCTCTGTTGTCAGCCAGCGCCGAGTACCGAAACTGTACTCCATTTTATTTCGGTAATAAAATTCATTATCACATCCGATGATATCCCCAACGACATCCGGATTCAGTCCGGCAATTCTTTCGATGTGATCTTTCACCTGTTCACACTTTATTTGAAGCTGAACGGGGTAGGGCACATGCTGGTAGGTACAGCCACCGCATGTATGGGCATGCCTGCACCGGGGTGTAATTCTCTTCCCGGAAGGGGCCAATATGTCAAGCAATTTGGCTTCACAATAATTTTTTTTCTTTTTGATAATCCGGGCTTTTACTGTATCTCCGGGTGCTGTACCAGGAACGAAGAAAGTCATTCCATTTACCCGTCCCACTCCCTTTCCCTTAAAAGCAACTGATTCTATTTCCAGTTGAACTTCCGAGCCTTTCCTGAGCTTCATCTACAAATCCTCTTTCTCATCTTCACTGTAATAGGTTGCGAATTGCAGGGAGAAAGCGGTGTAGGTATCGGATACCTCGGCAAGTTTCCGTGTGGTTAATTCCAACTGTTTCATCGAAAGCATGGCTGTGGTTTCAAGGAACTTAACAGCAATTTCCGGATGTCTACGCTTTAAAGTCTCAAAATCAGGTTTGAAGAAACCGAGCAGAATACAGTCTGTAAGACATTTTGCAGTTGACATTCGTCGTCTATCGTAGCCTATTGAAAGGGCTCCGAAGCTTTCCGGCTGACTCAAGTCAAAACTGGCATCTGTTTGATTGACTTCACCGAGTACATTTTGAATAATCAATTGTACCCGGCCGCTTTCTATAAAATACATACCTGTACCGGGGTCGTTCTGATAATAGATATACTCACCTTCGTTGTATTTGCGGCGGTGGCAAAGTTGCAAAAATTCATAGCGTTGCAGAGGAGTCAGGTTTTTTAAAAACCTGGCTTTCATCAGTATATTACCTTGCAGCTTATATTTTTCCAGTGTTTTTTTTCCAAACATTATAGACAAACTTAAGATTAAAAAGAGTGTCCGATTCCAAAACTGAAATAGACTCTGCGATTATTGAACCACCCGCGTTGCAGATCATGTGCCCGGAATGTAAAATCAAAACGTGCTACAATAAAATCCCAGTCTAAACGAACTCCAAGTCCTGTTCCGATAGCAATTTGTTCATAAAATCGGTCAAAGGAAAATTTTCCGTCTCTAAGAAGGTCTTCATCTTCCTCATCAGTAAAATCATTACGAGGTCCGTACCATATATTTCCAGCATCGGTATACCAGGCGAGATACCAGTCAGCGTTAAAGATATTCTCGAACATAATTTGGCGTAATTCGGTAAAAGCAGCCAGTTTGATTTCACCGCCGCTGATTGCTACACTGTCTGCCGGTATGTCGCCAGGACCAAGGCTGAATGGGCCCCACCCACGAATATCATTACTTCCGCCGGCAAAAAATCGCCTGCTCAAAGGAATGGTTTCACTCTTGTTGTAAGGATGAGCAAAGCCGCCAAACCCCCTGAAAGCCAATACCGCTTCTGGCCCGATAGGAATATACCGGCGATAATCGGCGGTCAGTTTTAAAAACTGGCTGTAACCAAGGGCATTTTGTGAAATTCCAAGGGGTGAGGGCAATGTTCCGGTAATTTCACCCGGGCTGAACATAAAACGATCCATCAAATAGGGAATATTCCCTCCAATAGCGACAGAGTATTCACTGAAATAACCGTAATTCCTCTTGATCAGGTTGGTATTTTGGCTTCTGAACGTGTAGCGGACAATAGAGGAGAACTGCGGCCTGAAGTCTTCCAGAATTCGCTGAAATTCAAATCTACGTTCCACTTCTTCATCTGTTTGCGGATTTCCCATTTCATCTGTCCCCCTAAACTGATCCCTCAGAAAATCGAGAAAAGTATCTGATGGATCAGCATCAACAATATCCAATTGAAGCAAATCAAGAAAACTTGTAAATCTTTGGGAATGAGATACTTCATAACGAAGATTAAAACGTGTATCAAAATTTATATCAAAAAGTGGCTGGTTTGATTGACCGTAGGATAACTGGTAGCTGGTTCTTCCGCCGGTAAAAAACCGACGTTTGTCAAGAGCTGAAAATGGAAAGTTAAGTCTTGGAACCGAATAATCGATTCTGGCCTGAAAAGTATTGAAAAATGTCCGGCTGTCAGTAAAGTCACTTTGAGTGACCAGTTCAACATTAGTATTAAAGCCGATTGTCAGATTTTCGGCCCTCCCAAATAGATTGGAGTTACTGTAATTGAGTCCGATACCAGTGCCAAAGCCATATCGGCGCATCCCAAAAAACTCAGTCCTGAGCGAATGTTTGGGCAGGGTTTGCAAGTCAAAATGGACCGGTATGTCACTTCTGGAATAATCGGGCCTGGAACCGTCTTCACTTAACCCGAATCTGCGGATTGAGAGCATGCCCAGGTTTTGGAATTCGTTGACAGTTTGCAGATAGAGGGAATTGTTAAAAGTATTTCCAGGTTGAAAAAGAATCTGGTCGGTTAAAAGACTGAATCGGGTTTGCGCAGAATCCTGCTTTCTCATATATATCGTTCTTCCGCCTGCCGTATAAGGTTCTTCATTTAATGTATGTGTTTCCTCATACTCCTGACTGGACCCCGGCCCGGCAAGATCGATATACAGGTCACCGAATTGGTAGATACTTCCCGGGTTGATTCGCATAAGTATATCGAGCTGAAGAGGATCCTCCTCGTCTCTTCTTATCAATGCTCGAACCGAATCTCTTTGTACGGAAGCATATCCATTATCTCTGAGAAAGTTGATGATCCTGGTCTGCTCCGCACGCAGATCCTGTGCATTATATTGGCGATTGACCCGGAAGGTTGAATCATCGATCGCGCTTCGGCCTAAAAGAGTATTATTATAAAACCGGTCATGTGTAGCCGGGTTGTCATCAAACTCTGGCAAACCAGAGTAGGAGACAGATCGGATAGTTGAGGATGGGCCTTCATTTATCAGAAAAGACACTTCAACCCGGTTATCTCTGAATTCGACAATAGAAGTATCGACCTCAGCTTCAAAGAAGCCCATATTTTCATAATAGAGCTTAATCCTCTCAACATCGTTGGCTACGGTGTGACGGTCGAGAAAAGCCGGAGATTCACCCCATCTACCAGTTAACTGGTAAAGATAATACCAAGGCGTGAACCGCGAAATACCCAGCATTTCCCGGTTTGTCCTGGTACGTATAAGTGAACGCAGTGTCCGGCTGCGTATATTGTCGTTTCCGGTAAAACGTATTTTGCGTACAACAATTTCATCTTCCTCCTCATCTTGTATCAAAAGGGGAGAGTGGAAAGTTGCTGTGCGTATCGAGGATTCAGAGACTGAGAAATTTTTTAACGGAGTCGTATTATCACCGTCAACATCAGCTCTGCTCGAACCAAATGGTTTCTCTGTGTATGAGTTTGTATTTTCCAGCTCTATTCCAGCCGACAGGCTTTCACCTGCAGCAAGAGGAGCAAGAATTGTAAAAAGAAACAGGAATAACCCTGCAATGAATATATAGCCATGCACCGCTGTAATATCCCTGATACTGATGACGGGTAAACCCAAGCGGCCTCCATTATCTGAGTGTAATTGTAACTGTGATTAATAAAATATTCGATTATAGTGAATCAGACGTCATCGTAATCAAATCCTTCATCTTCCTCTCCGTGGAAAAAATCTTCCTTACGGATATAATCAGGCCAGATATCCTCTATACCTTCATAGACGGTATCTTCACCTTCGTCAATTTCTTCAAGCTCGTACAGATTATCAATCAGTTGCTGCGATAATCCGTTTCTCTCGGCCCATTCTATGAGTTCCTCTCTGGTTGCCGGAAATGGAGCGTCGTCCAATGCTGCAGCTAATTCAACTGTCCAAATCATATCAGATTCTTAATTTATGATGTTTTTTGTTCATAACAATTTTCTTTCTTGGTAGCTATTAAACAGATGCTGGGGAAAAAAGCAAATATTTCAGTGATAAAAAAGGATATTTTCTTATGATATTCTCTTAACGTATGATAAATATTTTTAATCTTGCGTTAGTATAAATACAAACTGTGTTTCACTAAACCATCTTAAACGAGGATTATTTTATGGGAAGTTTTGGAGGATTAGAATGGATTGTTATCGGCCTGGCTGTCTTATTGTTGTTTGGAGCCAAGCGGATTCCTGAGCTTGCACGTGGTTTGGGGCAGGGCATCAAAGAGTTCCGTAAAGCCTCTGACGATATTCGCAGAGAAATCGAGGAGGGCGAGGAAAAGGTAAACTCTGCCAAAAAACAAACTGCCACAGAGACTTCGGAAGCCAACGGAAACGTCGATAAACAAACTTAAAAATTCATTAATGATCAACTTCAGTGCAGCTCGAGCGCAACTGAGAAATCATACGCTGACATTACCCGATCTTGCCGAAGCCTGTCTTTCTGCGATCAGGAATAAGAATCCTGAGGTCAATGCATTTGTCTCTGTTGATGAGGAATCTGTCAGAAAACAGGCGAATGATATCCAAAAAAAAATAGATACCAATCGTGCCGGACGCCTTGCAGGATCTGTGATTGGTATCAAGGATGTTATCTGTGAAAAAGGCAAGAAGACGACTTGTGCATCTGCAATTTTAAAAAATTTTGAGAGTGTATACGATGCAACGGTTATAGAAAAGCTTCGAAAAGAAGACGCCCTGTTAATCGGCCGCTTGAATATGGATGAATTTGCGATGGGATCTTCAAGTGAAAATACCATCTACGGGGCTGTTAAAAATCCAACTGATCCATCCTGTGTTGCAGGGGGATCCAGCGGAGGGAGTGCAGCTGCTGTAGCAGCCGGGATGTGTAATACAGCACTCGGGTCCGATACAGGTGGGTCAATTCGCCAACCGGCATCTTATTGTGGTGTTGTCGGCGTTAAACCAACCTACGGGCGTGTTTCACGTTACGGCCTCGTCGCATATGCTTCCTCGTTCGACTGCATCGGCCCGCTTGCAAATAACGTTACGGATGCTGCTGAAATCCTGTCCGTAATTTCCGGACAGGATCCCCGTGACAACACTTCTGCCTCCTGGGAAGTACCTGACTATACGTCTTCACTTGAAAAAAATAATGGCCGGCTAAATGTAGGCGTACCCGAGGAGTACTTTGGTGATGGACTTGATGATGAGGTTAGGGATATTATTGACAGCGTGCTTGACAGTCTGGAGAAAGAGAATAAGATAGAACGCATTCCTGTCAATCTGCCCCATACAAAATATGGAATAGCAACCTATTACATCCTTGCTACAGCTGAGGCTTCCAGCAATCTGGCCCGGTTTGACGGTATCCGTTACGGACACCGTGCTGATATCCGGGATGTTCAAAAGGAATTGAGACTGGAGCGGGAAGCTATCGAAAATAAGATCAAAATCGCCAATAGTGTTCAAAAAGAAGCCTTGATCGAAGAACTTGCATCCGGTGACTCTTCTCTGATTCGATTGTATAAAAAATCAAGAACCGAAGGGTTCGGCCGGGAAGTCAAAAGGCGAATTATCCTTGGAACATATGTTTTGAGTGCCGGCTATTATGATGCCTATTATGCTAAAGCACAAAAAGTTAGAAGGTTGATTAAAGAAGATTTTGACCGTGTGTTTGACAAGGTTGATGTGGTGGTTTCACCAACAGCTCCAACCCCTGCATTCAAACTTGGTTCCAATCTCGACGATCCGGTTCAAATGTACCTGAATGATATCTATACGACCACAGCCAACCTTGCCGGAATTTGCGGCATCAGTGTTCCTGCCGGAACTCACTCTGAAAATCAACTCCCGGTTGGGATTCAGTTTGTAGCTGACAAATTCAACGAGGAAAAGGTCTTAAAAGCTGGATTCATGGTGGAAAATCTGATTTCAACCTGATCCGGTTCAATCCGATTGAATTCCAACGATCCAATACGGCTTTCATGGGTAATATGTCTAATGCACCGTTTCAGTTTCAAATTCTGTTTCTCTTTTTGCTTTTGACCGTTTCCTGCGGGTCACCTGATGAACCCCGTTTCAGCTTTAACGAACAGGGGAGAGAAGTACCTGTTTTTTCATCAGATAATGCGTTTAAATATATTGAACAGCAACTCTCATTTGGCCCGAGGTACCCAAACTCGGAAGGTCACAGGCTGACCGGCGAATTTCTTGTTGAAAGGATGACTGAATATGCGGGACAAGGAAATGTGTTTATTCAAACATTTGAACATGAAGGGTACAATGGTGAAGTACTTGAACTAAAAAATATAATTTCAGCCTTTAACCTGCAGAATCGTAACAGAATTTTGCTCGCTGCTCATTGGGATACCAGGCCGAGGGCAGATGAAGATTCGAATCATCCCGAAAATCCTATTATGGGAGCAGATGATGGTGCCAGCGGAGTAGCAGTGCTGCTTGAGCTTGCACGGATAATGAGTGAGCATCAGCCGCCCGTGGGAGTAGATATCATATTCTTTGACGGTGAAGACTATGGGGAATCGGGAGATATGCAGAACTATTTTCTTGGTTCCCGATTTTGGGGAGATAATCCACCGGTTGCCGGGTACAATCCGCGTTTCGGGATTTTGCTTGATATGGTTGGAGGTGAAAATGCAGTGTTTCCAAAGGAAGGGTATTCCATGAATTTTGCACCTTCACTGATGAATGCTGTATGGGATGTAGCGGATGACCTGGGCTACAGCGACATATTTATTGACGAGCAGGGTGCACTGGTTCAGGATGATCACGTTATTGTACAGCAAAAAACCGGCATACCGATGATCAACATTATACATCACCGGCGAAATGAAGAAGGGGGTGCAGACTTTCCTCCATACTGGCACACTCTTATGGATGACATCGATATTATAGATCCTGAAACACTTCAGGTTGTTGGAGAGCTGGTCACTGAACTTATCTATAACAGGGTCGAATAATCGAAAAAGATTGCCACTTTTCTTTATTCAGGTTTATATAAGATGTAGCAACAAACATATAGATGTAGAAATAGGACGAAGTCAGTGATCTATCTTAAACTCACTTTAAAAGTGATCCAGGATTATCAGGAGATCCTTATTGCTGAGTTACAGGAACTCGATTTTGAAGGATTTGAACAATTTGATGAAAAAATCGAAGCTTATATTCCTAAAAAGAGATTTGATGACACAGCAAGAGAGTATATAGAACAACTACTTAGTGGATATCCCGGTGATAATTATGTGGTGACCGAAGAGATTCCCGAACAAAATTGGAATAGAAATTGGGAACGATCGATCCAACCACAGCAGATCGGACAATTTTTTGTCAAACCTACGTGGTCTCGGTTGAAGTCAAAGGAAGGCCAAATCCTTTTGGAAATCGATCCCAAGATGTCATTCGGTACCGGTTATCATTCTACTACCCGGTTGATGCTGGAGCAGATATCCAGAATGGACCTTACGGGCAAATCGATCATAGATGCAGGTACTGGTACCGGGATACTGGCCATTGCAGCAGCAAAAAAACAGGCGGATACTGTATTCGCATTTGATATCGATCCCTGGAGCAGGGAAAATGCCTTTGAAAATTCTCGAAATAATTCAGTACAAACTATAGTTAGTATTCATCTCGGTGGATTTGAAGTGATCCCTGAAAACAAGAGATTTGATTTGATCTTAGCCAATATCAACCGGAATGTGATAACAGCTCATTTGCCTGTAATGCGAAAATGCCTTAAGCCGGAGGGAGAACTTTTGATTACAGGAATCCTGAAAGAAGACGTACCCTCGATTCGTAAAAAAGCATCCGTTTATTCTCTATATGTGACCGATGTGAAAACCCTGCAGGAATGGGCACTTATAAAGCTGGTTGCAAGGCAAGGATGAATTGTAAATAGACGAAACCGGTTATTTGCTGTGTCGTTCTGTAATAAGTCAATGTTGTGTTAACTTATTCCAGGACGGGACATTTCATTATAGAAAAAAAGCCGGCTTTTTTGTAAGCCGGCTTTTGAATTTTAAAAAACCAATAGAAAAAATTAGTTGAATCTGAGTCTGACACCTGCTGTGGCGTTAAACTGGTCAAATCCACCCAAACTAACCTTGGGTTCCGCAAAGAGCAGCACACTGCCAACGTCATATTCCACACCGCCTCCAAGATTAATACCAGTACTGCTTCCTGAAACAGATCCTGCAAAACCGGTATCGACACTAACCCTGGCAATATTAATGCCTGCTAAGCCATACAGAACAATCTGATCTTCATTTCTGAACATATAATGTCCGTCAATATTAAATTCTGAAGCACTTAGACCATCAATGTCAATTAAATAATAAGTGAAGTTGGCACCCGCACGAATATCATCCGTAATAGTATAAAAACCATTCACATTAATACCGATCTCGGTATCAATACTCACATTGGTACCAAGAGCAAGTCCGGCTCCAACTGTTATATCTCCTTCTTCAGTCGATAGATTTTGTGCTGTAGCATTTGTTGCAAAAAGCAGTCCAAACGACAAGAGAATTGCCATGAACTGTAGTTGTAGATTTTTCATGATTATATTTTGTTAGTTATTGGATTACTCTTTTTTTTTAACCGCGCCCCTTATGATAACCGGGAAATAAAGGCAAACATGATATCAACGTATTTTTCTTTATCCCTGCGGTTGAACAAATAAAAAAAGGTTATGAAGAAAAACCAAATTCATTTCTCTAATAAAATGTGACCATATGGCAGGTAGTTTTTAAAAAATGGTATTATTATGTTACCCGTAAGAACCGAATGGCAATACGATTATATGTGACTATAACAAGATGCAACGTGACGAACAGAAATCAGAAACAGATATAAAACGAGAGTCTGCATCGGAGAGCAGTTTAGAGGATGATAAGCTGGTTGCTGCTGCTATGGAGGGTGATGAGTCTGCGTACGCTCAACTGGTTGATAAGTACCAGAGAGCCTTATTTTTTCACATAGCCAAAATGGTAAAAGAAAAGAGCCATATTGAAGACCTTGTTCAGGAATCCTTTATGAAAGCGTTCGGCAACCTTAAATCATACAATACTGACTATGCATTTTCAACATGGTTGTACCGGATTGCAACCAATCACTCAATTGACTATTTGAGAAAACGGAAACTGCAGACTATGTCTATCGATGATCCGGTGAAAACCAAAGAGGGGGAGATAGAAGTACAACTTCCGGATGAGAACAGTGATACCGACAGGGGGATCATTCGAAAGCAGAGGAAAAAAATCATTCAACAATCCATTGAAAACCTGCCGGAAAAATATCGTCAGGTCATTCAAATGCGGCATATGGAAGAGAAAAGTTATCAGGAAATTTCCGAGCTGCTGGAACTTCCCCTTGGAACGGTTAAAGCGCATATTTTCCGGGCAAGGGAAATGCTGTATAAATCACTCAAGGAAAAAAAGAAGCATTTTTAATAGATTATCACCAAACCTTAAACTTTAATCTACCAAAATGAGAACGACTACAACAAAACTTACTACTAGTTTTTTAGTTATCATTGGTATGTTAATTCTACATGCCTGTAGTGATGACAACGGAGTGGCACCTGATCCGGGAATGGAGCCCCAGGTTCCGGTGCTACAGCAAGTTGATATCGATAACAGCTATTTCCAGAACAATGAACCGGATCCGGAAGCTGAAAGTGAAAACCCGGACCTATTCCAGCCGTTTTTAACAGCAAAGTCCATTGTTACTTCCATGAAAGAAGGAGTGCAAGGAGCAATCGAATTGCCAAGCTTTTTTCTGTTGATTACTTCCCAGAGAGATCCTGTATTTAGCGATGGATTGTGGGAGTGGGATTTTACATACACAGTGGCTGGAAGCTTAATCGGTGAGGATCAGGATTTCGATGTCGATGCCCTTGTCACAGCCGATCTAAATGAGGATGCTAATTCAGTTGACTGGGAATTTCGTTTTTCCGGAGAAAATACGCCCTTTGGTAATCTGGAGAATTTTCTTTTGATGACTTTAAACACCACCCTGGACAATTCATCCGGATCATTGCAGTTTTTCAGCCCTGAGGCCCCGGGTAATCCGATTGTAGATCTTGAGTGGGATGTAAATCTTCCGGAAAGCCGGTCGGTTTCACTAACCTTTGCGGAGCAGGATGAAGAATCTGACGAGATGTCCATAATGAATGCAAACTACCTTGAGCAGGAAGATGAGTTTTCGCTGACTGTCTCTGATGATTCCCCGGAAACTCCGATTACGGTTGACTGGAATACGTCGACTCCCGGTGGAAGTATCACAAACCCTGCGCAAACCTGTATTTGGGGAGAAGATCTGGCTGCCGAATGCAGTTAAATTCATTTTGAAATAAATCTTCTTTACTGACATACATCCATTTTCAATGAAAAAAACCACCAGGCACTGGAAGTGCAGGGTTTTAAACACTGAACTGAGACCAATAAAATATCAGGACCTCTCCCCGCGACCCGGCGGGGGGAGGGTTTCAATAACAGCCTGGATTGAATCTTTTAATTTGGGATACTTTGCTCTTCTGACCGGGGTACCGTTAAAAAGGGTTTCATACTGCACACGGGAGAGCTCTTTCCAATAGGTAGTATCTTCAATAAACATTTTTTTCCGGGGTTTTAAATCTTCAATAAGCCCGGTTTTTGCCTTGCGGTTCCAGGGACATACATCCTGGCATATATCGCAACCGAAGATCCACTCACCGAGTTGATTCCGATACTCGGCAGGTATTCGGTCCTTCAGTTCAATTGTCAGGTAGGATATGCAACGTTCACTGTCTACCCGGTAGGGTTCATAAATAGCATTCGTGGGACATGCATCAATACAAAGGGTACAGGTACCGCAGTGATCGGTTTCCGGTGTATCGTATTTGAACTCGGCATCGACCAGAATTTCACCAATTAGAAAAAATGACCCGAATTCACGATTGAGCAGGTTCGAATTTTTCCCGATCCAACCCAGTCCGGCTCTTTCTGCCCAGGCTTTATCCAGAACCGGAGCTGAGTCAACAAATGCCCTGCCATGAATGTCGCCAATCAATTCCTTCATCTCGTCCAACATCCTGTGTAAGCGCTGCTTGAAAACTTTATGATAATCCCGGCCACGGGCATATTTGGCAATTTTGGGCCCGCTCGTATGGGTATCAAATTCCAGGTTTTCAGTGAAATGGTAACTGGCGATAACTGAAATGACCGTTTTTGTGCCTTTGACAAGCATCGCGGGATCAATCCGCTTATCAAAATTTTTTTCCATCCACTC
>SLOU01000100.1 GCA_007132385.1 Balneolaceae bacterium
ATAAAACGTTTTATCAGGCGGCGGAAAGTCATTCTGATTCTTGCACCACTTTTGTTGACCGGATTAAGTGTAGCCGCTGCCCTTATGCTCCCCCCGAAATACGAATATTCCATTACCATTCTGGTGGAACGAGATGAGACATTGAACCCGATGATCCAGTACACGATGGCCGTGGCGATGGCGTCGGAAGACCGGTTGCGCTCATTTAATGAAATTATATACAGCCGATCGACCGTCAATATGCTCATCGACAGCCTGGATTTGGCTGACGACACTATGATCAATAGAGAGCGGGATGGTCTGATTAAGAGGGTCAGGGGGAATATCCGGACCCATCTTAGAGCATCCAACTCTTTCAGCATCTCATATTTGAACGAAGACCCTGCTTTAGCACAGAAGGGGACTAACTTACTGTCGCAACACTTCCTACAGACGCGGCTCTCAATGGAAACCCGAAGAAATGAACAGACAGTTGAGTTTTTTGAAAATAAACTGGAGGAGCTCGAGCAAGCTGTACAGGAGCGGGAGCAGCGGATGCTGGCACAAATGCAGGATAATACCGAGCAGGTGACTCGGGAGGACCGGGCCATTAAATTGGACATTGACCGAGTCAATGCTACTATTTCCGAAACCGAAAGAAGCATCGGCCGGTCACAGCGGAATATGGAAACCCTTCAGGCTGTGAATCAAGGCGAACGGGATCTTGAATCAATACGTGAACTTGATCTGTCCACATTGCCATCGGGTGGCGAATTGCGGGAAAACATGAACCAATACCGGAATTACACCCAAAGATATACGGACCAGTATCCGGGTGTCAGGGAGCTTGCAAATGACATTCACGATTTGGTTGAACGCATTATTGTCGAGATGGAAGCCGATCTTTTTGAAAAACAGACGGAGCTTGCCTTCCTGACGGAGCAACGTACCGAACTGGTTAATCAACTGGAGCAAACCACTGTTACACAACAGCAAAGATCAGGAGTCCGCTCGGATTACGATGTTTACAAAGCGATGCTGGATGAAATGAAAGTTAAAGTCGAACAGGCTCGCAGCACCCGTGAACTGGGTGACAGGTCACAAAACCAGTTTATCGTCATTGATAAAGCCAATCTGCCGGAAACCCCGGCCAAACCCAATCGGCAACTGCTTGTGGCAGGCGGGTTGTTAGTTGGTCTGTTTTTGGGTGTCGTAGGGGCAGGTTTTGCAGAATTACTGGACACAACTATCCGCAGACCGGAAGATTTGCAAAGTTTCAACAAGCCGATCGTCGCTTTCGTACCCCATGGCGATTTCAAGTAACATGACATTTTTAAGATAATAATAATAATACCGCCCAATCTGATTTCTCCGACGGTAAACTTGCTGATACATTATGACTAAGAAAAGCTTTATAAATGATATTGAAAACGGTCATACAACCTGGAACGGTGAGAAGGGTTTAATCCGGGTTTCAAAAAAAATCATTGTTGACCCGAATAGAAGTACATTCATTGATGGAGTGACGGTTCGGAAGCGGTATAGCAATGCGCTCAGTGCATTGAATTTACCTGAGGATTTCAGAAAGATTCGATTGTCAATAGGCGTGACCAGTCCGATTGGAGGTGAAGGAAAAACTCTAATAGCGGCGAATCTGGCTGTATCTCTGGCGTTGGCTCATGAACGAAAGACTGTGTTGGTGGATATGAATATGACCAACCCCGGTCTTCACAAAACATTCGGTACCAAGCTTCGCCCGGGTCTGGTAGAATCCTTTCATAACGGCAAAGTCTTTCTCTCCCGGACCAAAATCGACAAACTCTATCTGCTTCCGGCCGGTCGGCATGAAGATTTTGAGTTCGGACTTAACAGTATGATTCCGATCAAGGATATTCTGCATAGTCTTGAACAGGAATTTGAGATCGTCATTGTGGATATGAGTTCTGTTCTGCCGATTGAGGATTTTCCAGTAGCATTTGTCAGCAATCTGGACGGTTTGCTGGTGGTCATTGATTCCAGAAGAACCAAGTATGCCGATGTAGAAAGAATGTTCAAACACATCAATAAAGATCAGGCATTTGGGTTTGTAATGAACAATATGGATGAGTAAGGCAAAGGGCAACAAGCCGTTGCTGTGACAGCCTTTTGACACATTTGAAGATTCCTCTAACCATAAAGTAATAATCTGTTTATGAAAGCATTAGCGATACTGATTTTGTGTTATCTGACGATTGTAATGGTCGGAAAAGTGATCAACAGGCCAAACTTCCTGGGTTATCTTTTCGTGTCGGTACTCACCGTCGTTCAGGTGGTTTTTATGCTTTACTACCTTTATACAATGGAAGTGCCGCAACCGTAACTCTGGACTCAAAATCTGTTTAACTGAAGTTATTGAATTCTGGAACGTAAACACGAACTGCGAAATCCGTAATCCGTAATCCTTCATGCGAAATGTAATAACGGAAACACGAGATTCATGAACTGAAATGCTGATTCTAATAACTGATCTTATACATCCAAAGTGCTGAATCCTGAGTGAATACCGCTGTTAAATATCAAAATTCATTTACCGGGAAAATGTACGGTTTGTTCGGGGTAGATTATGAAACAGCTCCCGGCCTGTGGATTGTCTTCGGTGGAGTTTTCGTAGCTACAGCGATCATCGTTTTAACCCATGGCAATGTGCTCGCTGCCGGTGCCGTCTTAGCGGCACTTGCCCTGTTGGTTCTCACATTTTATCGGATCGACTACAGTCTTATGGCTCTGATCGGCTTCGTTCTGCTGTTTGATCAGTTTCACATTCCCGGCTTTGAACCATATACATTTCGCATCGACTATTTCAGAAACCTGAAAGAGAACCGGTTTCTTCCTTTTTTTGAGGCCGGAGTGGTCAATCCGATTGAGATACACTTTCT
The DNA here is from genome assembly GCA_007132385.1 of Balneolaceae bacterium. Taxonomy (GTDB): domain Bacteria; phylum Bacteroidota; class Rhodothermia; order Balneolales; family Balneolaceae; genus SLOU01. The sequence goes on from SLOU01000100.1 coordinate 2,895, forward strand.
CCTGATTTTTTTTATCTGGTTTATGGTGTTATGCATCAAAAAGGAGTTTTCTTTCCGGAGGGTACCCGTATGGGGTGCATTTTGTCTGCTCTTTGGATGGCTTGCCTTTTCGTTTGTAAATGGCATGAGAAACGGCGGGGATACACTGATCGCCATGTGGGAGGTGCGGGCACTGTTTTATCTGGCAATCATGTATATCGTTATTCCCCAGGTTATACGGGATAAAAAACATCTCCGTATGCTGATGTGGCTCATCATCATCATCATCTCTGTTAAGGCATTTCAGGGCATCGCAAGGTATGCTGCACTTGGTTTCAATATGGGCGGACTGCCAACGCTTACAAACCATGAGGATCCCGTTTTTATTATCACGCTGTTTATCCTCCTGCTGGGATTCTGGCTGTATCAGGTGAAGGATCACCAGAAAACAACGCTGTTGCTGCTGCTATTTCCATTGATATTTGCATTTCTCATAGCTCAGCGCCGGGCAGCTATGGCTGCATTGATAGTGTCGCTGATTGTCTTTTTTGTTTTTCTGCCCGGCAAACAGCAGTGGCATTTTGTCAAATGGGCTTTTCCAATTGTGGTGGTGATTTTAATGTATGGTGCGGCATTTTGGAATGTGGATCACAGATTGTCCCAACCGGTGCAAATGATCAAGACCGGTATTGAGCGGCCCGACCTGGAGGAGAATCCAAG
>SLOU01000194.1 GCA_007132385.1 Balneolaceae bacterium
CTGCCTGTTTCGGAAACAGAATTTATAGCTGGTATTGAATCACTTGAATGTCGGTATCGACATCATGCTCATTTTGAAAAACTATCGCCCGATTTAGAGTGGTATTATGACGGAGCGCATAATCCGGAAGCAATGGAATCTCTTATCGAGCAGGTAGAGTTCATGAGAAACAGGAGGGATCCTGTCTGGATTCTTTCTATGATGAAAGATAAAGCAGTAGCAGAATTACTCGAAAATTTTCTACCTTACACAAACGTTTATTACATTGAAACAGGTTCAGAGAGATGTGCAAAACGTAATCAGATCCTCTCTATACTACCCAATACCCGTGTTTTTTCTTCGGAAAATCCAGAATTTTTGAAATTATTGGATGGATTTAAATCGAAATTAGTAATTTTTGCTGGAAGTTTTTACTTTTACAGTGAAGTAAAGAAATGGATGGCAAGCCTAAAATCCTCCGATCAAGCGAAAAACACCGGGCTTCGTCGATAATTCCCCCTTGAGGTTTGGTATTCTGCTCTTGCGTTGCACTCATTCCTTGAAAGAAGAAATATTCTAACAGAACAATAGCATCATATTATTATGTCGGAGACTCATACCGATAATATCTCAAATATCGATTTGAATTCACTTACCCGAAAAACGGTAAAAGAGTTAAAAGAAATTGCAAAAGAACTCAAATTGAAGCGTATTACGGGTTTGAAAAAACAAACTTTGATTGAACGAATTCAGGAAGCTCTGCCTGAAGGGTATACAGATGGAGATGGAGGCGGTGACGATCATCAGGGGCCCATACCGTCAAAACAGTATGGCAAGCAGAGTCATATTCAAACTTATGATAAAAATGATTCCAGTGAGAAAAAAAGAGGCCGGCGCAACAGGGGGAAGCCAAGGGATCAGTACAAGAAAAACAAAAATCATGTCAGCAATGTGCTTCCTGAGTCAGATGCAGACAAATTGGAAGAAAGGTTAAAAGAGATTCGACCTAAACTGGGCAAATTTCTCCTCAATGAAGGAACACTTGAGATTTTACCAGACGGTTATGGTTTTTTGAGGTCTGTGAACTATAACTATAAGGCGAGTCCGGACGATATCTATGTATCACCCTCTCAAATCAAGCGATTCAGATTGAAACAGGGCGATTGTGTGATTGGAATCATACGACCGCCCAAAGTGGGAGAACGATATTTCGCATTACTGAGAGTGGAAGGTGTGAACGGTAAAATTCCTGTTGATATGGATAACAGGGAAGATTTTGAAGATTTACTACCCATTTATCCTAATAAACGGTATAAACTGGAAAACCATCACGCAGAATATACGACCAGGGTTGTTGATCTGTTTTCTCCCCTCGGTATGGGGCAGAGGGGATTAATTGTAGCCCAGCCGAAAACAGGCAAGACTACTATTCTCCGTAATATGGCAAATGCCGTCAATAAAAATAATCCTAAAACCAAGGTTATTATTTTATTAATTGACGAGCGTCCTGAAGAAGTAACTGAAATGCAACGTTCGGTGGAAGATGCAGAAGTGATCGCCTCTACCTTCGATGAGAAACCTGAAAATCATATTGGGTTGTCAGAAATTGTATTTGAAAAAGCCAAAAGGCTTGTTGAGAGCGGCCACGATGTATTACTATTGATGGATTCGATAACCCGATTGTCCAGAGCTTATAATATCTGTGCTGGAAATTCGGGCAGGACAATGACCGGTGGGGTGGATTCGGAAGCTTTAAAAGCACCCAGGCAGTTATTTACATCCGCCAGGAATATTGAAAATGGCGGAAGCCTTACAATTATTGCGACGGCATTGATTGAAACCGGATCCAGGATGGACGATGTTATATTTGAAGAGTTCAAGGGAACTGGAAATATGGAAATCGTTCTCGACCGGCGTCTGGCAGACAGAAGAATATTTCCCGCTATTGATATATTTAAAAGCGGTACCCGTCGTGAAGAATTGCTTGTATCGGATGAAGAGAGAGAAAAAGTTGTCCTTTTGCGTCGTTATCTAAATAATATGAATTCGATAGAAGCGATGGAGTTCCTCCTTGATAAGATGAAAGGAACCAGGAACAACGACGAATTTCTTATCTCAATGAATAAATAGGATTTAAAAGTACTCTTGCAGTTGACAAAAAATCCTGCATGGTTCACAGATGATGGTTTACCTACAAGCATCTAAGCGGAAAAAGATTTATCATAATCATACTATAAAACCGTAATCTAAAACACCTAACGAAAATTGAATTTCCCAAGTCCATTTTACCGCTGGCGTCCTCATCCCTGGCACGGATTGGATGTCGGAGATGACCCACCCAATATCGTCAATGCATTTATTGAAATTACCCCATTTGACATGATCAAATACGAAGTGGACAAGAAAACGGGGTATATGAGGGTCGACCGTCCGCAACGCAGCTCATCCATGCCTCCAAGTTTATACGGTTTTATTCCACGCACCTTTTGCGGTGTCAAGGTAGGACAACTTTCAACCGAGACAGATAAGGGAGACGGTGATCCATTGGATCTTTGTGTATTAAGTGAAAGACCTATCGACCGCACCGAGGTTATTTTAAGTACCCGGGTTATCGGCGGCATTCATATGATTGACAGGGGAGAAGCTGACGACAAAATAATCACCGTTCTTGATAATGATAAATACTACAGCGATATCAATGATGTCAGTGATTTACCGAATGTGCTGATTGAACGGATTCGCCACTACTTTGCTACATATAAACTGATTCCGGGACAAAACACCAATGATGTGTATGTTGAGCGTGTTTTTGATGTAGCCCATGCAAAAAAAGTGATTGAAGCTTCCATAACAGACTATGAAGAAATGTTTGGAGAATAGCAATTTCTTACACCCGTAAATGAATCAGGGGCTGTTCATATTATTTCGGTCTGCAGGACAGTAAAAAAATTGTGCTCATAAATGAAGCGCCATAGATGAATAGAGATTGGATGAATGATAAATGGTATATAAAGTATACATTTATCCTGGCAGGATTGATCCTGACAGTTTATACCATGATCGTAGCAAAAACGCTGCTTCTTCCTCTCTTATTTGCCATCTTTTTCTCAATTCTTCTGTCCCCCTTTTGTAATTGGCTGGAAAAATATAAGATCCCCCGGATTCTATCAGCCCTTATGGCTATCCTGACAGGTTTGATGGGGATCGCTGTTTTGGGTTTTTTCTTCTATTCACAGGTCACGGAATTTGTCGACGACATTGAAATGATTCTAAGCAGGCTTGAGGAGCTGCTGGAAGGTGCCGAGTCTTTTCTGATCGCCTGGTTCGGTATTGACCAAATCATTGGAGAAGGTACGATTGAAGAAATTATTATCGAGTTCGTCAAGGATAATGCTACAGCTTTGACCCGGGGGCTTGCCGGTGCAGCAACAATAATTACATCTGCCTTATTGGTTCCGATCTACATGTTTCTGATGTTAATGTTTCGGGATTTTTTACAGGAATTTCTCCTCAAAGTTTTTGGCCGCAGGAGTGAGGAGAACCTGCAAAAAATTACAACGATCATTGCTAATGTAAAGAAAGTTGTACAACATTATATCTCTGGAATCATTATTGTCATCTTTATTCTTGCAGTTATAAATTCCATCATGTTAATGATCGTTGGTGTAGATCATGCCATTTTCTTTGGCGTATTTGCTGCAATGTTGAATGTCGTTCCATTTTTAGGACCTATTTTCGGTTCATTGTTACCTGCACTCTATGCACTTTTGACAATGGAATCCCTGCTTTATCCGATTATTATACTGGGCGCTTTCTATGTCATTCAGTTGTTTGAAAGCAATCTGTTTACCCCGGTAATTGTGGGCAGTAAAGTGAGCATGAACGCACTGGTTACACTGCTGCTGCTGTTTATCGGCGCACAAATCTGGGGCCTCGCCGGAATGATTTTATTTATTCCGATCGGAGCCATTTTGAAAGTTGTGTTTGATCAAGTCGAATCGCTCAAGCCTTATGGTTTTTTGATGGGGCGTGTACCTTCGGGAATGCACAAGAAAAAAGGTCCTTTGGCAAGGAAAATCAGTACTATCACCAAACAGGCTACAGATACTGATGACGAAAACGGTTCTTCTTGATTAACTACTTATCCGGGATAGATAGTTGTGCTGACCAAAATCCCCTTTACGTCGGTTTTTGATATGGTAGTTTAAAGTGAAAACCGAGTACCTACCTAGTTGGCGGTGACCCGGGGAATGCCGGATTCACCATACTTTATTCCGAGCTTTCGGTTCTGACGACCTGGCGAAGCAGCCTCCCAAGGATGTCCGATCCTGTGATGATCCGTTTTTTATCTTTAGTCCATAGCAAAATAAGGTCGACTTCAATTACATCGTCACCAGGTTTTTCAGGCTCAACCCGGAGTTCACCAATGATTTTGCCAAGAGGCAGATCCGGTTTATTGGTGATCAATGGTTTTTTACAGTGACTGTACGGATCAAACGTTTCGGTTTCAAACAATGCCTTTCTTAAAAAAAAATGAGAGTTGATAACGTGTCTCGGACGGTGTTTTTCATCGGTAAAAATGACCCATTTTTTTTCGGATGAGGCAATTTTCGCAAGAAATGGATCCTTCGGGGTGCCCCGGAATTCAGGAAACTTGGGATTTCCATTTTCGTAATTCAGTTTAATGATGCTGTTAGGGTCGATAGGTTCTCCTTTTTGTTTTAAAGGAAGGTCGTCGAGTTTCAAAAAATTAATCGCACCGGTGGCTTCAACCTCACCGACTTCAGTTGTCCCTTTTTTGGCATGGTATTGCAGCATTTCTGCAATTTCTTCTTCTTTAAACCAGGGGATGCCTTCAGTACCTACCAATTTGTCGAGCATTTTGCCCGAAGGACGGGCAACAGGCCAAAAAAGAATTTGATAAAATCGGAGCAGGGGAGATAAAATCGTGACAACCCGCAGTGCATGCTTTGAAAAATAAGCCTGAGGGAATATTTCGGCCAGGATCGTAATGACCACAGTGGAAAAAAGAAAAGCAGCCACTCCGGCCATGACCGATTCAGCCAATAGAGTTAAAAGTACATTGAGTGCAACATTCGCCCATAAAATAGTTACCAATGTAAAGTTTGCATCCCGTCGCAGTTCGAGAACCTTTTCGGCTGCCTTGTTGCCTGATTCTACGGCGACTTCAAGCCTGAGCCGGCTTAACTTAAAGACAGCAAGGTTGAGGCCAGACATTGATGAAGACTGCGTGATGCAAACCAGGATACCCAGCCAAATAAAAAGTTCATTCATGAGTCAGACATTCCCCTGGGCAATCATAGCATCAGCAACTTTGATAAAACCTGCGATATTGGCTCCTTTGATATAATCAATCCCGGTGTTTTCATCACCATATTCCCTGCATTTATCATGAATGGTTTTCATAATATTAATGAGGTGATCGTCCACATCCTCAAAACTCCAGGAATAACGTTTGGCATTTTGCGTCATCTCAAGTCCTGATACGGCAACTCCGCCAGCATTGGAGGCTTTACCGGGCCCGTATAAAGTACCCGACCGGTAGAAAGCAGTGATTGCTTCATCCGTGCAGGGCATATTGGCTCCTTCGGCTATGCATTGGACATCGTTGTGTATCAGGGTTTCAGCATCATCCTTACTGATTTCATTTTCAGTAGCACATGGCAGGGCAATATTACAATCAAGAACCCAGGGTTTACCTTCATTGAAGTCAACACCAAATTTTTCGGCATACTCATGAATCCTGCCACGTCGTACATTTTTCAGTTCTTTTAAATATTCAAGTTTTTCTGCATTGATCCCCTCGGGATCGTGTATGAATCCCCCTGAATCTGATAATGCAATTACCCTGGCACCGAGGTCAATCGCTTTATCACAGGCAAATAGTGCCACATTTCCAGATCCGGAGATCACAACCGATTTATTTTCAAGCGATTCATTTTTTTCATTCAGCATTTCCTCTACAAAATAAAGGAGCCCGTAACCGGTTGCCTGTGTCCGCAGTTTACTACCGCCGTAGGCAAGACCCTTTCCTGTAAGAACTCCCGTAAATTGAGCGGTAAGTCTTTTGTATTGCCCAAAAAGATACCCGACTTCCCGTTCCCCCACGCCAATATCGCCAGCAGGAACATCTGTATCCTTGGATACAAACCGATAGAGCTCATTCATAAAACTCTGACAAAATCGCATAATTTCATTTTCTGATCTCTCTTTTGGGTCGAAATCTGAACCTCCTTTACCGGCACCGAGTGGTAATCCGGTAAGGCTGTTTTTAAAAATCTGTTCGAAAGCCAAAAACTTTACAACTCCCAGGTTAACTGTGGGGCTAAAGCGAAGCCCTCCTTTATAAGGCCCGAGGGCACTGTTAAACTGTACACGAAAGCCTCGATTAACACGATAATTGCCATTATCATCTTCCCAGGGGACTCTGAAGATAACGGACCTTTCCGGTTCTACCAGCCGTTCAATTAATCCCGGATGTTTGTATTTATCATGATTCTGAATATATGGAATAATGGATCCCATGACTTCACGAACGGCCTGATGAAATTCAGGTTGATCCGGATCCCTTGATTTTACCAACTCAAGAACTGATTCTACAGTTAGGTTATCGAGTTCATTAACAGGCATAAATGGATACATTTGTTTATTTGATGAGTTCAACTAATGAAACCACTTTTTGGGTTAGGGTACAAAGATTTTTAACAAGGCTCAATGTATCCAGAACATAGTTGCATATATATTTAAAGGATATCGTGAACTAGCTGGGCTGTTGACAGCAGAAAATACTGATCATGATGCTGAAAGCAGGGTGGAAAGTAACCGATTCTACGTATCCGGCTATTTGGTCGAAAAAATGCAGCAGTTCTACATTTCAGGGAAAAAAATGAAGGCACTGAACCCGGATCCAGGCTATAATTAAGTAAAATTATTACCGGATTGTCCTCTTTTCGTATCAACATATATTGTTATCTTGAAATAAAGCTGTGAATCAAACAGATTAAAAATGAAATATATCGGAGCGCATGTAAGTGCTGCAGGGGGGGTGGAAAATGCCCCGGAAAATGCACATGAGATTGGGGCAACGGCATTTGCTTTATTTACAAAAAATCAGCGTCGGTGGTCGGCTAAGCCTCTGACTGATAAAAATATCACTGAATTTAAAAAGAATTGTCAAAAGCTAGGTTTTTCTCTGGAAGCTGTATTGCCACACGACAGTTACCTCATCAACATCGGACATCCTGACCCTCAAAAGCTTCAAAAGTCCCGTAAAGCATTTCTGGATGAATTTCGCCGCTGTGAACAGCTTGGTATTCGTATGATCAATTTTCATCCGGGCAGCCACCTCAATTTAATATCAGAGCAGGAGTGTCTGAAAATGAATGCCGAAACTATCAATTGGACACTTAAACAAACAGATCATGTGATTGCAGTCATTGAAAATACTGCAGGACAAGGGACGAATATGGGGTATTTATTCGAACATCTGGCTGAAATTATCGATCACGTGAAAGACAAAGCCCGTGTTGGTGTCTGCATTGATACAGCGCATGCTTACGCAGCAGGATATGATATCTCAACTCATGAAGGTTTTCAGGCTACTGTAGAGGAGTTTGACCGGAAAATCGGTTTAGAATTTTTGAAGGGTATGCATCTGAATGATTCGAAAAAAGAGCTTGGTAGCCGGGTTGACAGGCACGAAACACTCGGTAATGGATTCATTGGATGGGCACCCTTCAAGTGTATTATGCAGGATGAACGGTTTGACGGTATCCCTCTTATTTTGGAAACACCCGAACCGGAAGGTTGGGCTGAAGAAATCCGTGAACTGAGAAAGTTGATGGATGAACAATAATCATGATGCTGGTTTTTTCAATACTCGTTATTTCTGTTGTAATTCCGCTATATATGCTGTACTGGGTAAGCAATGGAAGAACCAAGAATAAGAGCCAAATGGTCATTAAAACCCTTGGGTCAGGACTTGTAATTCTTGCTCTTTACCTGTTTAATAATTGGGCATTTGTCGGGTATTATTTGAGGTATCTGTTACCGGTTTTGTTTGTTGTAGCAGTTATTTATGGATGGATGAGGGTATGGAATCAACCCTGGCGCAGCCGGCTTGATATTGGTCAGTGGGGTACGGTTTTTGGGGGAATATTTCTGATGACGATCTCGGGGCTTTTATTGGTGAATATCATGGGTTCACGTATCGTACCTGATCATCCCGTAGAACTTGAGTTTCCATTTCAGCAAGGAATTTTTTTTATGGCCCAGGCCGGCAGCAGTCCAGCATTAAACGGACATATGGCTGTACAGTCAGAACCAGAGCTGCGTGGACAAACCTGGGCACTGGACATCCTTCAACTCAACCGGTTTGGTTACCGTGCATCCGGTATTTATCCGGAAGATCCACAACAGTATGTTATTTTTAATACTTCGGTGTATGCTCCCTGTAATGGTGTTGTCAGGAGTATTGAGAACAATTTGCCGGATTTACATCCACCGGAACGTGACCAGGAAAACCTTGCCGGTAATTATCTTGAAATCGAATGCGAACATGGATTTATCGTTGTATTGGCTCATTTGAAACAGGAAAGCATACTCGTTGAAACCGGTGAAAGTGTTTCAATAAATACCCGGCTGGGACTGACAGGTAATAGTGGCAATACATCGGAACCTCATCTGCACATTCATGCACAGGCGAAAAGTGAAAGTAAGGGTCTGTTGGATGCAGATCCATTGCCTATTTTATTTCGAAATCACGGCTGGCTGGTTCGAAATGATATTGTCAGACTTCCCTAGTAGTTAAACAGACCTATTACACATGAACCCGGAATTGGAAATTATCATAAAATTGCTGGCGGCACTTGCTGTCGGACTCCTCGTGGGTATAGAGCGTGGCTGGAGCGGGAAAAATGAGGAGGAGGGAGACCGGGTTGCCGGTATAAGGACATTTAGCTTGATAGGGCTTCTCGGTGGTATTGCTGCAATTTTATCGGAGTTTACCAGTGAGTGGATTCTGATCGTAACTTTTGTTGCCATTTCAGCTATCGCTGTTGCTTCCTACATTGTTGAGACGCGAAGTAATGAAGATATTGGAACTACGACAGCCTACACCAAGTTAATCACTTTTGCACTGGGAGCTTGGGCTGCATTTGGATTTTATATGTATGCCTTGGGGACAACAGCGGCTGTAGTGACCATTCTGAGTTTGAAACCTGTGCTGCATAAATGGGTACGTGGTATTGAAACTGTAGAAATATATGCAGGAGTCAAGATGTTGCTGATCAGTGTGGTCTTGCTCCCACTTCTGCCGAATCAGGGATTTGGACCGTGGGAGGCGATTAATCCACGCTGGATATGGTGGATGGTCGTTCTAATCAGCGGTATTTCATTTGTAGGATACTTTGCAATTAAATATGTAGGGAATCGGCTGGGGACTCTCGTAACTTCAATTACCGGCGGACTGGCCTCATCCACTGCGGTTACTCTTAGCATGGCTCAGTTTGCACAAGATCAAAGTGCAAAATCCCTGTTTATGGGCGGAGTGATGATCGCTTCCTCGATCATGTTTATCCGGGTTAAAGTAGAGGTATTAATTGTAAATCCTTCGTTGATCAGTTTTTTGTGGTTCCCTATGCTGGTTATGTTTCTCAGTGTACTTGGCGGAGGTATTTGGCTTTGGATGCATCGTGGACAAGAAGAAACAGAACCATTTGTCGAAATTAAAAATCCGTTCAATATTACGACTGCCTTAAAATTCGGGGCTTTTCTCGCATTGATCCTGTTTTTGAGTACTGCGATGAAAGAATTGTTTGGTGATGAAGGGATTTACCTTCTGTCAGTTTTATCTGGACTGATGGACGTGGATGCGATCACCCTTTCACTGTCAAGACTGGCGATTGAGGATATTTCCGAGGATGTCGCTGTATTTGGAATTATTCTGGCTGCAATGACCAATACCCTTTCCAAAGGTGTAATGTTCGCATTTTTTGCCGGATTTCGTGAAAGTATCAAGTTGATTGGATTGATGTTTCTTTCCGTGTTCCTGGGGCTGTTGGCAACTTTCATTGTCTTATTTTAGATTCCGACCTGACCGACCTGACCGACCTGACCGACCTGACCGACCTGACCGACCTGACCGACCTGACCCATTCCATCGGCCGATTGCATGTTATATATCATGGATACGACAGGACAAAAAAAATCCACGGACTGTCATTAGCAAAAAGTGGGTGAAACCCCTATCTTTATACTTTTTGAGCCGAGATGAATTTCTGTGTTATTTGGCAGTCTGATGAAGCATTTTTACCGGCAAAAAACCGTTATGTAAAGGTATAGAAATAGGAATAAAAATTTCAAAAAAGATATAAACTATTGGAAACTGAGATAACAGCGAGATCGGTTAGCGTAGACATTTTGGTCCATTTCGACCTGGAAGGCACCTTGGATTACCAGCCTTCCAATGAACTTGAGTCCAGAGAAAGGGCCCGGGTGCGGGAGTATGTGCAAAGTGTGCTACGCAAAAGAAGTTATCTCGATTTTCTTCTCGGTGAATTTTCGAGCATTTCTTTAGAAGAAATGAAGCCTCAGTTGAAAAATATCCTACGGTTGGGGCTTTATGACATGCTTTTTATGGACAGCACCCCTGAATATGCTGCGATCAATGAGACGGTAGAAATTGCCAAATTGAGCCTGGGAAGTAAATCTGGTGATCTCGTAAATGCCATTCTCAGAAATTTACAACGTGATATCAACAACTTGCCGAAGCCGGCATTTAAAGACCGTACCAAACTGGTTGCAACCACTTTTTCGCATCCCGAATGGATGGTCAGGCGCTGGTCGGAACGTCTTGGAGAAAGAGAAGCTTTTCAGCTCATGCAGGCTAATAATTCAAGACCGGTTCACTATGTTCGTGTGAATAATCTGAGAACCAAGACTGAGAATTTCAAACTTAGAATGGAAAAGTCGGGCATCCCGTTTGAAGAGAGCGACTGGTTACCCGGATACTTTAAGGTAGATTCTGTGCAGCCTTTCATTCAAAAGGGTTGGCTTGACAAAGGTTTTTGCCAGGTGCAGGATATTGCCGCCGGTTTTGCTCCAATCATTTTAGACCCCAAGCCGGGAGAAGTTATTTATGATTTGTGTGCAGCCCCCGGAACCAAAACCATTATGATTTCAGATTTAATGCACGGCGAAGGGACCGTATTTGCCGTTGACATCAGTTCTGAACGTCTTGAGCTGTTGGCATCCAGCGCTCTGAATTACAATGCAGAAAATATTAAAATTCGTCGCTCAGATGCCAGGGATATCTCTCTGAAGATTACCGATGGGGTACTGCTGGATGCTCCATGTAGCGGTACAGGTGTTTTGAGCAAGCGGGCAGACTTGCGATGGCGTCGTACGGAAAAAGATCTCGAAGACCTGATTCAGTTACAGGAGGAACTGCTGGAAGAGGCAGCTAATATGGTCAAAAAAGGCGGACGTCTTGTGTATAGTACCTGTTCGCTTGAGTCTGAAGAGAATATGGACCAGATTAATAAATTTTTGGAAAAGTACGATAATTTTGAACTGGAAGATCTGAGTGATTACCTGCCTGTAGAAGTCTTGACGGAAGATGGGAAAGCGTATCAGACCTGGCCGCATAAACAGCGCTGTGACGGTCATTTCGGGGTAAGATTGAATCGTGTTATATGATAAGATATTCCGGGTTCTTATCCCCCTGAATGGCGACTGAATTTGGCCTGAATCCGAATATCATATGAACAATGAACACTTTTTTATTGGTCATGATTTTATAACTATTCCTAGCGCCAGGTTTTAGGTTCATTTTCCTGCTCAAACAGAAAACTTAATTACTCCGCAAATATTTTTCCGATTTGAAGACCAAGTCATCTGTAACTGATATACCCAAGCACTACAATCCAACGGAAACGGAACAAAAGTGGTACTCCTACTGGGAGGAAAACGGCTATTTTTATTCGGAACCGGATGTGCGCAAGTCGTATACCGTGGTCATTCCTCCTCCGAATGTTACGGGTGTGTTGCATATGGGACACATGCTGAACAATACGATACAGGATGTTTTGGTACGTCGGGCCCGAATGATGGGTAAAAATGCCTGCTGGGTACCCGGAACGGATCATGCCTCCATCGCTACTGAAGCCAAGGTGGTTCAAAAACTTCGAAAAGAGGGGATTAAAAAATCGGATTTAAGCCGTGAAGAGTTCCTAAACCATGCCTGGAAGTGGACAGATAAACATGGTGGTATTATCCTGCAGCAGTTAAAGAAACTGGGTGCATCCTGCGACTGGAAGAGAACCCGTTTTACCCTGGAGGAGGATCTCTACGATTCAGTAGTCGACTGTTTTATTGATTTGTATGACAGAGGGTTCATTTATCGCGGGTTGCGCATGATCAACTGGGATCCGGCGGCGGAGACTGCGCTCTCCGACGAAGAGGTGATCCACAGGGAAGTCCAGTCGAAACTCTATCACGTCCGCTATCGAGTCAAAGGATCCGACGACTTTGTGACCATCGCCACCACAAGGCCGGAAACGATTCTGGCAGATACAGGGGTATGTGTGAATCCGGACGACGAGCGGTTTAGGGATCTGATCGGAAAGACAGTTGTGATTCCCCTGGTTGAAAGGGAAGTACCGGTGATTGCCGACGACTATGTTGATCCGGAATACGGGACAGGATGCCTGAAAGTAACCCCGGCTCACGATGTCAACGACTATGAGATTGGCCAGAGCCATGGGCTGGAGGTAATCGATATCCTCAATGTGGATGGCACGCTGAATAATGATGCCGGTTTTTATATCGGCCAGGACCGCTTCGAGGCCAGAGAGGCAATCCTGAAAGACCTTGATGAACTGGACCTGTTGATTAAAACCGAAGAAATTGCCAATAAGGTCGGTTATTCGGAGCGTACGGATGCTGTAATCGAACCGCGGCTTTCATTGCAGTGGTTTTGCCGGATGAAAGAACTGGCCGAACCGGCCCTCGAAAATGTGATGAATGACAACATCCGGTTTCATCCGGCGAAGTTTAAAAACACCTATCGCCACTGGATGGATAATATCCGTGACTGGTGCATATCGCGTCAGTTGTGGTGGGGACAGCGGATCCCGGCATGGTATTACGGTGATGGAGACGATGAATATGTGATTGCAAAAACAGAGCAAGAGGCTTTTAAAAAAGCTAAAATAAAGTCGGGAAGGTCAGATCTTGACGCTAAAAACCTGAAACAGGACGAAGATGTGCTAGATACCTGGTTTTCATCCTGGTTGTGGCCGATGTCGGTATTTGACGGATTTAAGGATCCCGATAACCCGGATATCAAATACTATTACCCGACCCAGGATTTGGTTACCGCACCGGAAATTATGTTTTTTTGGGTGGCCCGAATGATTATGGCCGGCTATGCATTCCGGGGAGAAAAACCGTTCAGTAATGTCTATTTTCACGGTA
>SLOU01000093.1 GCA_007132385.1 Balneolaceae bacterium
AATTAGTACGATCGGGATCGAGAATGTTGTCGCCATGAATGCCGTATTCGGGATATTCGATCAAACGCTGTGTGATCTCAAAGGATGTTTGTTCGAGGAACTTTGCGATATGGTGCTCAAAATCGGGCACCTCGGCGGATGCACCGATCGCTGAATATCGCTCTTCCAGGTGTTTTCTGATGAGAGCGGGCCGAAGATACACGGCATGATTGACCAGCTGCGAGCCCAGCTCCGCATTGTTCAGTTCGCCGTTCTCGCTCAGATCTTCTCTCACATCGTTGAGCAGTACGGTGAGTTCGGCCACGGAGCGATAACCCTGTAAAAGGGACGCTATCGCAAGCAGAGCCGCGTTATCATCCCCGGATTCGGCAATGTTCAGTTGTCCCGCAGAGACTTTCTCCGGATGGTCGATATGAAAGACCGACAACACCTCCGACCGGGCCTGATCCCGGGCTTCGTCAAACGGCATGCCTCCGGAAACCAGGTTTTGGATACGCGGAGCTTTCAGATGCGAAAGGACATTGATATTGACGGTTGATTCATCCGCCAAGTTCGCCATGGCGTGCATGGTTAGTTGTGAGGCAGACTCCCCGCCGGTAATTTCGTTGAAGTAGTATCCGTCGGCCCGCAATTTGGCAAATGGTCCGGTAAGTTGAATGTCTTCGATCGTGAAATTCCCGGCATCATCCTTTATCGTGGCATTGAACGAGCGGCCGGTCTGCGAGAAATCCTCCGTGTCCAGTTCATACAGGATCACATTGCTTCCTCTCACAAACGGTCCCTTTTGGGCAACCCCGCTGACGGATTCTTTGTGGATGGCGGGATCGGTTTCGTCGTTTCCCTGGCCTACCGGATCATCCGAACAGCCGGTGATGGCAGTCAGGGAAAACAGTCCGGCGAAAAAACAGGTAAAAACAAGCCTTTGCGGTTTCATGGTGCACCTCCTTTGTTTTCTGCAATTATCAATAAAATAACAAAAATTACTGGTTAATGGGTTCAAACTTTGGCCCTGTGATCATGTTTGACACAAAACAATCAGATAACCGCTATTTTAGCAAAGTCATTTGCCGTGATTGAACAAAGTTACCGGCCTGCATGCGATATACATACAGACCGCTGGCAAACCGGGTAGCATCGAACTGAACCGTATATGTACCGGCCTCACGCACTTCATCTGCAAGAGTCGCCACAATCTGTCCGGTGATGGCATAGACCGCGATGCGTACATGAGATCGTTCGGGTACGGAAAAAGCGATGTTTGTAATCGGATTGAACGGGTTGGGATAGTTTTGGGAGAGCGAATAAGTTTCGGGTTTATCGGTGCTCTCCAGATCATCGATCCGGTCCACCAGTGGTGCCTCTTCCTCTTTCGTCTGCGATGAAATATTGCCGACATCGGTATCGACCATGGCCAGGAAACTGCTGCCGGATTCGACTTTGAAGCCCGGGCCCAGGACAATTTTTTCTCCGGCGGTGAACGTCACATCGCTTCCGGAAGCGACGGTAAAGTCTTCGGATTCGATTTCACCGGTATAACGGTAATCATTCGTGCCGGAGGTTTCGTAATCATCGAGCATCACAAGCCCGTCCTGCGCGTACCAGACATTCAGATCACGGGAATCAGTGATGTCGTTGGGATCGGTGGTGGTATACCGGGGTAAACTGGTACTTTGAAACGAAGAGCTTTGATTGACTTCTTCCCATTCTTGCCACAACTTGTCCACCATGCTATGGTGTAAGAAAAATACAGGATCTAACGGAGAACTCATCGTTGCCATAACCCCACCTACCCAACCATGAGGTGGATTATGTATGGTACATTCAAGATCCAGGGAATAATCCAGAAAATTAGTTTCAGACTGCACACTATTTATTTGTGATTGGGTAGGCAAGTTTGGTGGTGAAGATAAAGATCTGTTTAATGTATCCCACGCTGTAGCACTGTCAAACTGACCTAAAAAATCGTGATCCCACAGTGGATCATTAGAAGAATTATCGGTAATCCAGTCCCAATAGGGTACACTTATCCCGCTGTTGAATTGCTGCATAGCTTCTTCCAGCTCCAATATAAACATGCGATGCCATGGTAAAAAACGTTCTTCAACTGCTCCACACCCACCACTACCTGAGTGGATAAAGGGGGCAAGATCTACATGAGCCAGTCTCAATTCATCAATTAAATCATCCCCGGTTCTTAAATCATACAACGCATTTACATAAGCATCGATTTCATCCGGAGTCATTTCATTGTAATCTTTGCGAATACTCTGAGCATAACCAGCTGATACCACGAACATACTGCCAAGAGTGATAGTTATACATATCTTTTTCATGATCTGTCTCCAAATTTGTACGGTTAGTGATAGGCTTCCCTTTCAATTTCTACCCAAATTGGATAACGTCTTGAACTATCATAATTACAGCGATAGGAATACCTGCCAGGCACATCCTGTATCGTTAGGCTGTCTTTGTCAATTAAACCTTTGGTAGCCAAAAAACTTTCTAAATAAATGATTGAATAGTCATCCTCATTTATTTCATAAGCAAGAGCAGAAATTGGTACATGTCCCGACCCTGAAGCTGTTAAATACTCAGTACATTCATTAGGTGAGAGTTTTTCAGCTATCAATTTATGATTTGGTTGTACATGAATATCATACATAGAGAATTGGTCATGTTCATTACAAACTCGCCAGACAAAGGGAGCATCCGGAATGTCGGGCTCTTCCGGGCCGGTGGTGGTATCGCACGCTCCGGCAGAGAAGCTGATGAGAGCGAGAATTATACACAGGCTCAAGACTTTCATAATGTTAACCTCTCTGTCTTATCATGCAAATTCTTGTTGATTTATACAAAAAATCCGGGAGTGACGGAATAAGGACAGGTTTGCACGGCCTTATCCTGCCACTCCGGAAGATCCATTTAATTGCTACAATCCCGCTTGATCAAGTCGGTGGTTCAACTCTTCAATTTCCACCTGTTGTTCCTTAATGGCCGCCATCAACACAGGAATCAGGTCCTCGTAATTTACCGCTTTGATGATTACCGGATCAGCGTCTTTGATCATGTTTCCCTCTTCATCGATAAGCGGGTGGGTTGATTCACTTATCAATTCAGGAAAAACCTGCTCCAACTCCTGGGCCATAAGGCCGAAACGCTCGCTATCCGAAGCACCCATTGTCGGTAGATTCTGTTGACGTAGTTCCGCGTCACTTAGAAATTCAAAACGCTTTGGGGTCAGATCGCCGATACGAGCCAGAATATCGGCCCCGTCCAGATCCATGATATTGGTTTTGAGCCGTTCGTCCGAAGGAGTAGAAATACCCCCGCTTATGAATACACCATCGGTAAAATAGCCGCCATAATTGTTGCTGCCGGAAGCGCTGCCCCAAACACCACGATTGATCGTACTGCCTCCCGAGGCGCTGCCCCGGACGCCCACATTCCATTCCTCAAATGCTCCTGAACCGGCCACACCCCGAACTCCGTAGTTGTCAAATTCTGCACCAAAAGCACGGCCGTACACCCCTGTAACATCTTCGGCGGAGGCGTCGCCTTCTCCTACAGCA
>SLOU01000037.1 GCA_007132385.1 Balneolaceae bacterium
CATGTAGGCCGGGGTACCGATGCCATCACCAAACAGTCCCCCGCGCTGGGCCCGGCTCATCATCGAACGGGTCAGCCCAAAGTCGGCTACTTTCAGTGTGGGAGTCTCTTCATCACCAATCAGTAGCAGGTTCTCCGGCTTGAGGTCCAGGTGAACCAGCCCTGCCTCATGAATCGCCTGTACACCCAGGCACGCCTGAGCAAACAGTTCTAGGCCTTGTTCCAGGCGTTGTTCATTCTCCACCGGGTGGCGTTTCATCCAATCGCGAAGGCTCTGGTGTGCCAGCTCCATCGGCAGCATCAGCCAGTTCAGGCCCTGATGGGCGCACAGCAGCGGAGCTTCGATATGCAGAATGTGGGCTTTATTTATAATAGATAACTGGGCTTTGTACTCGTCGCGGTAGGCTCCAAGCAGCGGGTGGTCCCCTGCAAAGGAGGCTACAACCTTCAGGGCAACGGGGTCGCCCAATAGCGTATTTTCGGCGCGATAGACCGCGCTGGATGCGCCTTTGCCCAGCAGCGGGCCAATGCGGAAGTCCCGAAGCTGCGTACCCGGTTCCAGTTCCGGCTGGGTAGACATGGTTAGCCCGCCTGCACCGGTATCTGGAGCTGGGCTCAACAACTCGCTGGCAGGGGAGGGAAACCCGCCAAAACCCGGGGTTGGGGAACCGGAACCCTGTGAGGAAGAACGCGCCGTTTTACAGAACGGACAGAGCTTCCAGGTTGGCTTGAGTGTTTTTCCACAGTTTTGACAGGTATTATCGTCAACTACCGGAGAGGTGCAGGCCGGACAGGTATCCCAGCCAGGCTCCAGGGGTTCGCCACAGGTTGTGCAGAGGTTGTTTTGCATGTACGTTAAGTTTTCGAACTACAGTATGTATTTTGGGTTATCGTCTTCTGGGCTTAAAACCTTTTAATCTGTTCTTTTGAGAGCCCATTTCTTTCTTCCCGGCAATACGAGTATCCTTTTCTTTGGCGGAAGCATCGCCCATAAACCGGGCATCCTCCTTTGCCGCATTAATCGCAGCACCCATATCCTGTTGTGCCTTCCCTGTTTCCTTGCTTTTCATTTTGCCTAACTCATTTTTAATCGTGCCGGCGTCCTGTTCGGTTTGTTTCATACGCGCGTCAAAATTTTTTTCAACAGCTTCAATCTCGCGAGCCAGCTCTTCCATTTCGCGGTCAATTTGTTCATGATTACGGTTTATATTATCCATGGCATCTGAAGTTCCCTTGGCTATATCCTGCGCTCCTTCCTCCGTACCTTCCAATTTAATGGATTTATCTGCAGCATCCGCATGGGACATGTCTTCAAGTTCAACCGAACCGCGATCACTGGTCTTATCTTTCTTTTCTTTGTCGACTTCAGTTTTCTTTGTGATATCTCTCTGCTTTTTCAATTCACTCATAGCTAACCTTTTTTATGATTTAAATTGGCTTAACTTCATCTTTCTTGGGTTTATCCGCCGCATCTACTTTAGACTTATCGTCAATTATAGCCATGCCCCGGTCGATTGCCTTTTTAGTATTTTCCTTGTCCTCTGCTACTCGTTTTTTGATGTCACTACGTTTTAGTAATTTGCTCATTATATTCTGTATTTCAGTTATTTATGATTTTAGTTTTGATTTACAGTTCTCAGACTGCTTACTATAGCTGCTATGTTCAATTTTCTGAAGCATTATTCAATACTTTGTGATTTTTGATGATTGACATAAGTTTTTTAAAAAGGTTATTGGTTTTCTTTTCCAGGTCTATGTGTCTGTTGGCGAATTTCCTGATATCAGAAAGAATATCTTCATTGTAGATTCCTTCAGAACCTCTTTCAGTCAGCGACCGGATATATTGCTTATTTTCATCAAGAGCACTCATCACATCCTGAATGGATTGATAGGAGGTCCATATTTCTTGTTTTGATACTTTCTTCTTATGTACCGTCTTATCAATACCCTTCAGTAGTTTGTCTATCTGTTCAAGATGTGAATTAAATGACTCAAGATCCGTTTTTACCTCTCTGTAAACCACATCATAAAACCATTCTTCCTCCTCCATCAGTTCAAAAAGCTCCCCGTTATCAGGCGGATATTCCTCATCACCTGTAAATCCAAGAATTTTGTTGGAATTGATGCATCGAACCCTTCGTGGTTTGTACATGCCTTCCGCATAAAAGAAAGATTCGCCCGGTTGTAAACGTGCAAAGTCTTCAATTTCTGCAGCACCCAATAGCATGGTGTAGGCGATTTCTTCCCGGTCGTCCATACTGGTGAGACGGTGCGCCAGTTTAGTGCCGGTGTTTTTGATCACCGATGAAGCAACCGCTGATGGCAACTGATCGGCAATCATCATCCCTTCTCCAAGAGCACGCAATTCGGCAAGCATCCGGGTTATATAGTCGGCTGCTTTTTTTCTTGGGTCAGCTGGGTCAGCCGACTCCGGTATATTACCCACAACATTATGGGCTTCTTCTAATATAATCACGTGCTGGAGCTGGCTCCCTGATCTCCGGGTGGCTTTGATAATCTCCCTCATTCCGGTTAGTAGAAAAAGAGACAACAAATTAGACTGTTCTGTGCTTAGCGAATCCATTTCGATAACACACGGAACCCTCATGGCCTCTTCCAAATCAAACCGGATATGGTCCCTGGAGAATATTTTACCAATACTTAGTTTGGTACTCACAAGGGGAGAAAGGCGCACTTCTATGGCGGTTCGCAGATTACCTTTTATTTCACTGTCGTAACCAAGCTCCGGGTCGTCCATAATGTCACGAACTTTCTGCACCAAGTCGGCAAGGTATGGTGGATTTTCCGAGTCGTATGTATCATACACTTCTTCAAGAGCTTTACCAAGAAGTGCCGGCAACGGTGTATCTTCAGGCATATTCATTGCAGATTGAAACGAACTCAGCAGATTATTCATGTGTTCATCGGGTGTTATGCCTTCGGGGATCTGCATCGGATTGAACCGGAAGGGAGACACCGCTTCATTACCGGGAGTGTACACCCGGATGGATTCACCCAGTGATTTTAACACCGGGTCTTTGCTGTGTTTGAGTCGTTTCAGGATTCTGTACTCGGTTTTGGCACTTTCCAGAACCAGGAACGGAATGTTGTGCATATGTAGCTGCACCAAGAAATTATAGACTGCCGTGGTTTTACCAGAACCCGGCACACCACAAATGAACATATGTTTTTTAAGCAGTTCAAGTGGTAAATGATGCACCGGATATTGACTGTTATCACCAAATACCTCTTTCGTATTTTTACCATATTCGCGAGGAACACCACCGGTAAGCTCTGAATCATCACCTACCAGAATACTTAGAGTCGATTTTCTCTCTTTTTCTTTTATTCCTGTCTTTTCAACTTTATCCCGTGGATATTCCGTCTGCTTGTGCATGGTAAGTGGCCGTGAGTCGGGATTGGGCACCGGCAGGCGAAAACAGCTCAGCAGTTCGGTAACCGAAGCCAGATGAGAAAACTGCTTGTACTCACCAAGGGTAGTTTCAGGGTCATTTTCCTCGATAGTTTTCCAAACCGATTCATTCAACAGACCC
>SLOU01000182.1 GCA_007132385.1 Balneolaceae bacterium
AAACGGATATTTAATACCGCTTGAATCGATCTCGCAGCGGCAAAAAATGCCGTGCGCTCTACATAATAATAATCAAAAAAATTTTTCAAGTGAATACCACAGGTAACTGTCGCATTGGTATGGAGTTCCGGGTGAAACAGTATCCTTGCATCTGCTACAGCCACGGCAGGAAATTGGTCGGCATCGCTCACAAAGCGTGAGAAATCAGTGTCAACACGTTTCGGGCTGCTTGCCATGCGAAAGTCAAACCCAGTTTCCAGCCAGCGGTTCAGAAATGTTCGGGCTGAGGACTGAAAGAGATGTTCCGAGCGAAACAATAACGGTTGCCCGATACCGGTATCCTGTGCATCCAGCCAAGTGTATGAGATCTGAATATCGGTTTGACTCTCCCGGCTGAAAAGGTTCAGAGTTGATTCCATCCCGCGTATCCTGGCCTGGGTCAGGTTGACGAAACGAAATGCACCGTCCTGCGGACTGAATTGCGGTTCTACGAGATTCCGGTAGTGATTCAGAAAACCGGTTACATCCGTCCGAATCCCCCACTTGCTGCCCAGGCGGTGCCTGGACGAGATTCCGGCTTCATACCCGGTACTCGTTTCAGGCTGCAAGGTAATATTGGACTCCAGAGGAAGGAATTCACGGTTACTCACAAAACGTTCAGCTACGCTGGGAATACGAAACCCTCGGCCAAAAGATCCCCGCACAGTAATGTGATCGGTCAGTTCGAAAGAAATTCCAAGTTTCGGGCTGAATTGGCTGGCAAGATCCTGAGTATGAACACGATATATGTCGTACCGAAATCCGGCTGATACCATGAATTCGGGTATCCACCCGGTATCAACCTGTAAAAATAAGGCTCCCTCCGGTTGATTCCTTACCTCAAGAGAATCTTCTCCGATGTAAAATTCGGAACTCACCCAGTTCGCATCAAAGGTTCCTCCACCCGTGACCTCTACATGTTCGTGTGGAGAGCTGTTGAACTGACCCTCGAATCCATACCGCAACCCCTCCGTATGACGTTCACGTGGACGGATATTCCCCCTGCTGTCAATAGGCCGGAATGCTACTCCGAATAATCGCGCTTTTACCGTGTAGTGAAAATCAGGGTGAACGGTGTGATTGAAGACAGGCAGAATTGTGATCCGGTCAGACAATCCGAGGTTACTGCCAACAGCCTCTTCACCACCCAGATTTACAGATCCCGGGCTTAATACATCATCCAGCCCTTTCCAGTAGAGAAATTGTTCCTGGCGGGTGCGCCGGATTCCGGTGTAGAGGTCGAGCCTTTGATTTCCGCTGAAACGCAATCCCGCTTTACCATACAGTTCTCCGCTGAGCAGGCTGTTGCTTTCGAGGTAACCACTATCACTACGAAAAGTGCCGGTTGCCCAGTAACCGAAACGGTTGCCGGTCTTTCGGGAATGACTAACGGTACCCCCCGTAAAGGTACGAAAACGATTACCGTTGCCACGGTTTGTCCTCCATTCCTCATATCGGACCGGCTGATAGAGACCGCTATACAACCGGACATTCGATTCAGGTTCATCAGGATAGTCGTTTGTGATCAGGTTGATAACACCCCCGAGTGCCCCACCTCCGTAAAGGGCGGAACCCGGGCTTTTCAATACTTCAATTTGCCGGATATTACTCAACGGGAGGCCGTCAAAATCCATATTACCCTGGTCGGGACCCAGAAGCGGAACGCCATCGACCAACAACAAAACCCGGCTGCCTACTCCGTAGGCATAACCCGAAGAACCCCGGATATTGACCTGGTTTCCTGTGACCTGGACACCTGGCACGTGATGCAATGCCTCTTCCAGGGTAACGATATTTCTCGATTCCAATTCAGCCGGGGAGATTGTACTGATACTGACCGGTACTTTTCCCGCAAGCTGACTCCGTCTGGAGGCGGTGACGACCAGTTCATCAGAAATGATGGCAATCGGAGACAGTTCAATATTCAAAGGGGTAATCATCCCCGGTTCGAGATTAACAGTAAGCTCAGTATCCCGAAAGCCCACCATGGAAGCGATGAGTGTATATTCACCCGAATCCAGGCCCTCAATTAAAAAATGGCCTTGCTGATCACTAAACGTACCGGTTTCCAATTCCGGAATGAGAAGATGTACACCCGGCAGGGGTACTCCATCGGTGCTGACAACCTCTCCCCGGATCGAGGCCCCGTTTTGAGCGGCTGCCAGTTCTGTAAGTGAAAAGAACAGCAGTATAGAAGCGGCGAGTAGTTTGAAAAGGTAAGTCATTTTCCTGGATACCTCATAGATTATTCCGGTGGAAAAGGAGGCAGATCTGAAAAATCGACAGTAATGGATATTTGGATCGTATCACCCCGAACGGTAAATATACCGTTATTACTACGATAAAGCCCGACAGGTCTCCAGTTGGCTGTCACAACCTGTCCGTATTGATGGGCTATGACATTGTAGCGATACGTGTCGTTGTCAACGTCCTCGATAAAAAACTGGTCGTCATCGACATAATAGGTCAATCGGTTGCTGAAGACCAGATTGGAGAGGTCAAAAAAATCAGCCGGCGACTGCGGCGGGGTTTTAAAAGCGACAAACCGCAAGTCGAAAAGCGAATCCGGGGATGGCCATTTACCGATATATTCAACAAATCCTTCGATCGCTCCGGAAGGCGGAGCAGGCTGCGGTGGTTCAAGGCCTCCTTCACAGCCCAAAAATATCAACAGGATAGCACACAGAAAGTATGATTTTGCAGCTTTGTTTGATTTTGCCATCCTAAGTTTTCCGTAATTTTTATCTGAATCCAATATCGATAAAAAACGATCCATGAGGAAGTCACCGAACTCATGGACCGGGTTGACCAATAAAATGGAATAAACCTTCATTCGGCCATGCCGGTATAAGTCTCACCCCATCGATTGGTAGCTTCAACGATTATGTCCCTGCCGTCTCCGGAAACAGGAGCATAAAACATGTGATTGTTGAGTTGCGGATTGACCCAGGTTCGTCGTTCGGGTTTATCTTCCCCGGAGTGAAGCTCTACGGATTTGGGATCGAGGCCGAGTCTCTGACTCATTTTACCGCGCCGGTCGCCGCCTTCATACCAAACCACCTCCCATTCCGGATCCCAGTTCCAGATATTGGCAACGATTTCGTCAGGGGCCTCCGGATCACTGCCTTTTGGGTAGACCCGCATTTGATGGTCCAGGTCAAATCCGGTCGATTTATACTTCCATCGCAGTTCACTTCCACGTGCTTCATACAGTCCATATCCGTTGGGTGTTCCGTCCCAGCAGATCGGCCCGCTCCACCAGGCGCCACAGACGGTACCGTGGATGTGTTCGTGAACACCGTGCTCAAATACATGTTCATGTTCGTGGGTATGTCCTGATAGAATATGAGCATTGTAAGGTTCGAGAAGTCTGTACAGCTCTTCCCGGTTCTGTACGGAAATATGCGTTGGCGGGCTGCTGTGTCCCAAACGGCGATACTGCATGCTCAAAACGGGGAGGTGAAGGGCAACCACTACCGTTTTTCCGTTCTCAACCCGTCCGAGGTCGGCTTCCAGCCAGTCGAGCTGGTCCCGGTCGATGTATCCTACGTAGCCGTTGCCGTGCCAAAAAATATCATTCAATACGACGTAGTGAATTTCTCCGATATCAAAAGAGTAGTACGCAGGACCGAAATATTCATAAAATACTTCATAGGAAGCCTCGGTGGATCTTACGTCGAAGAGGATATCGTGATTTCCCAGTACCTGGAAGAAGGGGATGCCGGAATTGTAAACCGCTTTTTCATATTCAGGGAACAACTCAAGGTTATCAAACATCAGATCCCCGCAGCCGATGCCGAATGCAGGGCGGTCACCGAAGTTCCCCACCAGGTTCGCGATATCCGGGACTGTTTCCGAGTGGAACCGCTCAACTTCGTATTCATCTTGCGTCTGAGGGTCGGCAAGCAATAGAAAATGGTGATGATCTTCACTTACCCGACGTGGTTCAAGTTCAAAAGATGATTGCGCATTTCCCTGGGCATCCGGTTCAATACGTTCATAAAAACGGGCAGTACCCGTAGGATTGGTTGGTATTTTGAACCCCGATGGAATCGAGATATAGACGAAAGGCCGGCGGCCGTCAGATACAAGCTCATAGCTTCCGTCACTGCCGGTTTCCGTTATCCATAAGCCATCGGTTATGGCAACATTTGGCACTCCGTTTCCTTCAGAGGTTACTCTGCCTGAGATGCGAACCGGGTTGCCGGTGTCTAAAGCAACCGGGTTTCTTTTACGCTTGTAGGGTTCGGCCAGGGCTTGCCGGGATGGCAGCACGATAGGAAGAAATCCGGCACCGGACAAAAGCCCAGCTTTTTTTAGAAAATTGCGGCGTGAATTGAAAAACTTCTTTTTTTCCTGTTCTGACATAACGGTCGGGTTGTTGATGATTGAAAAAATAGGATGACACTCAGAAAAGAAAGAAATTTAATGTAAACATGCAGTTAAATCACCAGGGGAATTTATTTCCGATGATCAACTGATCGCTCTTCGGAAGGTATTCAGTTTTTTAAAGGAAGGGAGCATTCTTGAACCGTACCAGCTAAACCACTGTGCATCAACCAAAATTACAGAACTATCCTGAAATTGATTCTGTATCTCTTGAATGTGTTTTTCTTTGAATGGAAATGGTTCACTGCTTAAAAAAATATAATCGGGATCCAGGGCAGCAGTTTCTTCGAGTGTGACTTTCGGGTAGCGTGTACGGCCGCCAAAGACATTTTTCAGATTCCAGCGATCCAATACGGAATGAATATAGGTTTTTTCCCCGACTGTCATCCAGGGATTACTCCAAATGAAGTAGGCTACCCGAAGTGGTTTTTCGTCGGGAATATGGGCAATTTCACGTTGAATTCCGGAAATGAGTTCGGCTGATTTTTGGCTTCGGTTGGTCAACTCACCGATTTCATGAATACTCAAAAGAGCATCTTCGATCGACGATATATCGGTCAAGTGTATCCGGAATTTTCCCCAGAGTTTTTCGATATCTTCTTTTCGGTTTTCTTCCCTGTTTGCGATGATGAGATCCGGGTTCAGCTCCGAGATGGTATCAAGTCGCGGATTTTTGGTACCGCCAACAATCGGAATCTGCTCAACTTTCTTCTCAGGGTGTATACAGAAACGGGTTCTCCCGACCAGGTGTTCGGTGCAATCAAGGTCAATCAACAGTTCGGTTAGGCTTGGGACGAGGCTGACAATTCGTTTCATAACTTCAGGTTAATACCGTTTAAGAAGTGATTCTGCCTGTGAAACATAATGGCCGCCAAACATGTTCACGTGCACCAGCAGCGGGTAGAGGTTGTAGATTGCGATGCGATCGGGAAAACCGGGTTCGAGTTTGTGATTCATGCTATATGCATCGTAAAATAGATCGGAAAATCCTCCGAACATTCGGGTAAATGCAAGTTCCATTTCGTGATGGCCATAGTATACAGCCGGATCAATCAGCACGGTCCTTCCGTTTTTATCAAAAAAATAGTTGCCACCCCAAAGATCCCCGTGGAGAAGGGACGGCTTGGAATTGGGAAAAATGTCATCCAGCTGAGAGGCAAGATTTTCCCAGTATTTGTTGATCGAGGGGCTCATTTTCGAAGAATCAATAGCCATTTTGATTTGGGGTTCGATGCGTTCAGTTCTGTAAAAGTCGATCCAGTTGTCGTGTTTTTTATTGGACTGGGGAAGTTTGCCTATATAATTATCGTGATCGAGCCCAAATTGGTCACTGGTATGCTGATGCAGGCGGACCAGTTCTTTACCAAAATTTTCAGATGCCTCGCGTGTACCTCGTTGCGGATCAATGAACGTCATCAGCAAAAACCCGGGCAGCTCGTCCCCGATATCATTATATGTGATAACCTCCGGGATGTAGAGATCGGTGTCTGCTTGTCTCAGCAGATCGAGTCCGCTTGCTTCCCGGTCAAACATATCGGCCGGTGCCTGCCGGTTCCATTTCAGAAACAGATTTCCCTGGTTGGTCTGTAATCTTGCAGCTTGGTTAATGCTTCCGCCGGACAGAGGATAAACAGAATCGATCCGAATATGGTATTTCTCGGAAAGAAGTTGTTGAAGTTGATCCGGTAGTGACATAATCAGGAATCTTCTGAAATTTGTGACTTCAGTGAATCCAGCAGGGCGGAGCTGCTGCGTTGAATGATATCAAAAACCCGGTTAAAGCCGTCCATTCCGCCATAATAGGGATCCGGTACGTTCCCATCACCGGGCTTCGGATCATACTCGCGAAGTTTTTTAATTTTTTCTTTTTGTTCAGGGTTGTTTGCTAGGTGTAATAGGTTTTGATAATTCTCATCATCCATGGCGAGGATCAGGTTAAAATCATCTATATCGTCTTTTTCAAACCTTCGTGCCTTTGACGTCAATTCGACACCGTTTTGACTTGCAACCATTTGACTTTTGCTGTTGGCCGGTTCACCGATATGATAAGCAGATGTACCGGCGGAGTCGATAAAGAAATATGGTTCCAGGCTTTGCTGATTTACGAGATGTTGAAAGACGCCTTCGGCCGTAGGGCTTCTGCAGATGTTGCCCAGGCACACAAAACAAATTCTAAAGGGTTGCTCTATGGTGATTTTATTTCTGTTTTTAGTCATTCTATGAGCAAATCAAATTTTTTGGATCATCATGTAGTAGTATATGTGGCGTAAAATAGAGGTTTCCATGATGAATCTCAGGTGATCGGTTTATCTTGCAGTTATTTTTTTAAGAAACTCCAGGTTTCGGATTCAAGGTTTCTTTAATCTGTAATTTTTACAGTTCAACTGTTATTTTGCCCCGCCGATTGACCGGAATGGAAATATTAATATTTATCATAGTTCATTTCATTTCCGGGATAATTCGTATATTCAAGGCTTAACTTGTTTTCAGAAAAAGGACGCATACAGATCCAGTATGGCTAAAAAATTTCAGGAAATTAAACAACTCACGTATCCAAAAGCGGAAGTTGAAATTCTGAATTGGTGGAAGGAAAAAAAAATTTTTACAAAAAGCCTCAAATCCCGTGAAGACGGGATTCCTTTCACTTTTTATGAAGGGCCTCCAACAGCAAACGGGAAGCCGGGAATCCATCATGTGCTTTCGAGAACGGTCAAAGACCTTTTTTGCAGGTATAAAACACTGAAGGGATTCAAGGTCGACCGTAAAGCCGGATGGGATACGCACGGGCTGCCGGTTGAAATCGAAGTAGAGAAGGAGCTGGAGTTGGAAGGCCGCGCACAGGTAGAGGCTTACGGTATTGCAAAATACAACGAGAAATGTCGTGAGAGTGTTTTGAAATACAAGCATCTCTGGGATGATTTGACGGATCGAATGGGGTATTGGGTGGACCTTGACAACCCTTATATCACATTTGAAAATGATTATATCGAGTCGATATGGTGGGCTTTCAAGTCTTTGTACGATAAGAATCTTGTCTACAAGGGATACAAAATCCAGTGGTATTCACCGGGCAGCGGTACGGTTTTATCTTCGCACGAAGTGAGCCTTGGATATGAAGAGACCCAGGATCCCTCGATATTTGTAAAGTTTCCTCTTGATGCCGATCCTCATGTTTATTTTTTGGCCTGGACGACAACTCCGTGGACGATTGTTTCCAATATGGCCCTGGCGGTGAATCCGAAGCTCGATTATGTAAAAGTGAAGGTGAGTGAAGACGAGCGCACAGAATATTACATTCTTGCTGAAGGCTGCCTTGAAAATGCGCTCAGGCATGAATATGAAATTGTAGACCGGTACAAAGGGGAAGAGCTGGTTGGATGGATTTACAAGCCGATTTTTGAGTTTGCCCTCGATGAGTATCCGAAAACGAGTGCATGGCGTGTAATTGAAGCAGATTATGTAACCACGGAAGAGGGTACCGGTGTGGTTCATACAGCCCCTGCCTTCGGTGCCGATGATTTTGAAACCTGTAAGGAGGCGGATATTCCGCTTTTTAATCCCATCGACAGAGAGGGCCGTTTCACAGAGCAAACGCCGGAATTCGAGGGTGAATGGTTCAAGGATGCAGATAAAAACATTGCACGGTCTATCAAGGAAAAAGGGTTGATGTACCGACACGAGACGTATGTACACAATTATCCCTTCGACTGGCGGAAGGGTACGCCGCTGATGTCTTACCCGGTAGAATCCTGGTTTATCAAAACGACCGAAGTGAAAGACCGGATGGTGGAATTGAACAAGGAGATTAACTGGAAACCGGAAAGTACAGGAACCGGCCGGTTCGGGACCTGGCTAGAGAATAATGTGGATTGGGCAGTATCCCGGCAGCGTTACTGGGGAACCCCGATTCCTTTATGGGTCAGCGATGAGGATCCGGATTACGTTGAGTGCATCGGAAGTATGGAAGAGCTGAAGAAGAAAGCCGGCTTGGCGGAAGGTACCGAGATAGACCTTCACCGGCCCTATATCGATGAAATTACCTGGGAAGCACCCGGAGGCGGCAATATGGTGCGAATTCCTGATCTGCTTGATGTCTGGTTTGATTCTGGAGCGATGCCGTTTGCCCAGTGGAATTATCCGTTCAGCAATAAAAAGAAATTCAAAAATCATTTTCCGGCAGATTTCATTGCTGAGGGAGTGGACCAGACCCGCGGGTGGTTTTATACGCTTCATGCCTTGGGGACAATGCTATTTGATAAACCGGCTTATTACAATGTCGTATCCAACGGTTTAGTGCTCGATGCCAATGGCGAAAAGATGAGCAAATCTAAAGGAAATACCGTGGATCCGTTTGAAGTTATTCAAAAGCATGGCGCTGACACGGTGCGATGGTATATGATGAGTAATTCTGCCCCATGGGACAATCTGAAATTCAGTGAGGATGGACTGAATGAAACACAAAGAAAATTTTTCAATACGATCATAAGCACTTACTCTTTCTTTGCGATGTACGCCAATATCGATTCATTTACCTACTCGGGGAAACCTCTCGCCAACAGCGAACGAACCGAAATGGACAGGTGGATTATTTCCCGGCTCAATACAACTGTTAAAATGGTAGATGAATACCTGGAAAGTTATGAGCCGACCCGTGCCGTACGGGAAGTAGAGCAATTTGTTGAGGAATTAAGCAACTGGTATGTCAGAAGAAACAGAAGACGATTTTGGAAAGAGGGCAAAAGCCTGGATAAAACAGCAGCCTATCAGACCTTGTATGAATGTTTGGTCAAGCTGGCAAAAATTATGAGTCCGATTGCGCCTTATACCGGCGAATGGCTCTACAGAAACCTGAATGCAGTAACGAAACATGATGAAGAATCGGTACATATTTCATTTTATCCTACAGTAGAGGAAACGGCGATCAACAAACAGCTTGAGCACAAGATGGATATTGCCAGGACGATTACATCGACGGTATTGCGTATCAGAAACCAGATCAATATAAATGTACGACAGCCGTTATCACGTATAATTCTGCCTATGGGAGAGGAAGAAAGGCAGGTGGTTGAATCGGTAAAAGATATCATTTTGGACGAAGTAAACGTTAAAGCGGTAGAATTTGTCGACGATGATTCGCAGATTGTAAACAAGTCGGCAAAGCCGAACTACCCGGTTCTCGGAAAGAAGCTGGGCAAAAAAATGAAGGCCGTAGCAGAAGAAATCAGGGAATTAACGACTTCCGATATCACTGATTTCGAAAATAAAGGTTATATTGAACTGGAGATGACTGATGGTGAATCTGTTCGCCTTGGTAAAAACGATCTTGAAATCATCCGTACCGGCCTCGAAGGCTGGTCAGTAGAGACAGAAAAAAGTATAACAGTAGCTTTGGATACGGAACTGAGCGGTCAACTGATTCAGGAAGGCTTGGCCCGAGAGTTTGTCAATCGTATTCAAAATATGCGAAAGGAAGCGGATTATGATGTAACTGACCATATCCAGATCGGGTATAATGCTCAGGATGAGGTTCAAAATGCTGTATCTGCTATGAAAGAATATATCAAAACTGAAACTTTGGCTGATACTATACAGGATAGTGTACTGAAACAACCCGATTTCATAAAATCGTGGGAAATTGAAGGTGAAACCTGTGAAATTTCTATAAAGCGTAATATCAACAATTAAAGTGATTGACAATGGCTGGTGCAAAAAAGGATAAATCTGAAGAACGCGTTTCTCCTTATAGTGATGAAGAACTGGAATATTTCCGCGAGATTATAATCAGGAAGCGGGATGAAGCTGAAAAGGAGATGGATTCACTGCAAAATTCACTTCGTGAAAGCATGGAAAATGCTTCTGACGAGTCTGCTTATTCATTTCATATGGCCGATGCGGGTACCGATGCGCAGGAGAGGGAAAAAACCTACATGCTGTTCAACCGCACGCGCAAGTTCATCCGCTATCTGGATGATGCACTTCAGAGGATTGAAAATAAAACATACGGTGTATGCAAGGTAACTGGTAAAAAGATATCCAAAGGCCGTCTTGAGGCGGTTCCTCATACCCAGTTGAGTATAGAAGCCAAACTCAAACGGCGTTAAAAACCTATACATCAAACTGTTTTGTCACTAAAAGCAAAAAAGCTGCTATTTTTGGCTGTCCCAGTGGGTATCGTATGGATTGCCGACCAGATAACCAAGCACTGGGTTCGGTATTCCCTGGAGATGCACCGATATGATATTATTGAAGGATGGCTGGCATTTAATTATACCCAAAATCCGGGTATGGCACTGGGAATGGACTGGATTTCCACTCCTACGATCAGTGTCATAGCGATTCTTGCTACTGTCGGGATATTGGGCTATATCCTGAAGACCCTTGACCAGGCAAATTTCGCCTACCTTGTTTGTATGGGCCTGATTATTGGGGGCGCCCTTGGAAATATTACAGATCGTCTGGTGATGGGCTATATCGAAGGGTACGGCAGGGCACTTGAGGGCCATGTTATCGATTTTATACATTTTACGCTCACCATTAATGAGACCCCGGTTTTTCCATACATTTTTAATGTCGCTGATATGGCAATCAGTACATCGATCGTTGCCATGCTGATTTTTCACAAGAAAATTATGCCGGTAGATGAAGATGAACCGGCAGAAGAAGAGAACATTAAGGAAGCCCAAACAGGGGAAGTAGTCGTAGAAAAGGGGTTGAATGACCGGAAATTTTCGGACTCGGACGC
Source organism: Balneolaceae bacterium (assembly GCA_007132385.1). GTDB lineage: Bacteria > Bacteroidota > Rhodothermia > Balneolales > Balneolaceae > SLOU01. Next base: position 11,171 of record SLOU01000182.1, read on the forward strand.
GGAGGGAAAGGAATCCTCCTCCCGGGTGAAGCCGGAAGATTTTGCTGAGGATGGAGAAGGTGGGACAGGCCGGGAGAATAGACCGGAACCGGATGAACTGCCGGTGGAAGAAGATCAACCCAAAAGGCAGGACGAAGAAAGTAAGTAGCCTGTCAGGTCAAGATAGCCTTTCTTACGGAATTTGATCTTGCTCATTTATTCAAGCATCAGGCTCCTTAGAAAGCCTCTTCCGGATGAGGGTTTGTCAAGTTTTGTCTTGGGATGTTCAAGGTCAACATGATCCAGGGGAATAGGGACCTCGTCCACCATTTCGAGTCCGAAACTATTCAGGCCTACACGTTTGACCGGGTTATTGGTTAAGAGCCTTAATTTTCGAATTCCGAGAGCATGTAAAATTTGTGCACCAACACCATAATCCCGGTAATCCATCTGGATACCAAGTTTCTGCTTGATTTGGTCAACGGTGTAACCTTGTTCCTGTAATTTCAGGGATTTAAGCTGATTGATCAGCCCGAAATCCCGGCTCATCTGATCCATGTAAAGCACGACTCCTTTACCGGCCCGATCGACCATTCGCAATGCCTGGTGAAGCAGTTCTGTTTTTTCACTACGTTTACTGCCGAAAATATCACTGAGCGGATTAGCCGAATGAACGCGGACCAGTACCGGTTCGTCCTGCTTCCAGTCCCCTTTAACCAGTGCAAGATGTGTATCTCCGGTGGTGGTTTCCTGAAATGCATGGAGTAAAAAATCACCGTAAATAGTGGGCATTTCCACCTTGACCTGTTCTTTTACGAGCGATTCATGCTCCATTCTGTATGCGATCAGATCCTTGATTGTGACGAGCTTCATTCCGTGTTCCTTTGCCAGCTCTATCAGTTCGGGTAGTCGCGCCATCTCCCCGTCATCTTTCATAATTTCACAGATAATGCCTGCCGGCTGGAGATCGGCCAGACGTGCCATATCAATAGCTGCTTCAGTATGTCCGGCGCGACGGAGAACACCCCCGGTAATTCCCACCAAAGGAAATAGATGTCCCGGCTTGCGAAAATCCTCCGGTGAGGCCTCCGGGTTGATCAGTTCCAGGATGGTATTGGCCCGGTCTGATGCGGATATACCGGTTGTCGTCAGGTTTTTATGATCCACGGATATGGTAAAAGCCGCTTCGTCCGGGTCGGCTCCATCCGTAACCATGAAATCAAGTTCGAGCTGGTGAGCACGTTTCCGGGTGATTGGCACACAGACCAGTCCACGGCCATATTTGGCCATAAAATTGATCGCTTCGGGAGAAGCTTTTTCGGCAGCCATGACAAAATCACCTTCATTTTCGCGGTCTTCATCATCTACTACGATGACCATGTTGCCGCGTCGGATCTCCTCAATTGCTTCCGGTATGGTGTTGAAACTGAAATTCGACATATCTGAAAAATCACTCCAGCTGATTCAGGTGCATGATAAAATAGATATCAGTTGCTTTTATCGGGATTAACGTCTGTGATGGCACTTTTTTGGAGACGGACTTTTACGCCGCTGTCAATTTCCATTAAAATGGTATCATCATCAATGGAGTTAACCTGGCCGATAATTCCGCCGGAACTGACGACTTTATCACCTTTTTTCATCGCTTCAACTTTATTGCGAATCTCTTTTTGGCGTTTAGTTTGAGGGCGGATGATAAAAAAGTAAAAAACAAAAAAGAGTGCTCCCAAAAAGAGCAAGTTGATAATAGCCCCTTCAGAACCGCTGTCGGGCGGAGCCATTAGAAAAAACTGGGTCATATAGGTCATGGAAAAATGGTTGAGTTGTAAATTATTATCTATTTAAAAGACAGCTTCCAAAGATACCATTTTTTATTTATTTGAACCAATACAGGATGCAGGATGCAGGATACAGGATGTCGGATGGCGAGATGCCGGGGACAGGGTGCCAGGATACCGGGACATGATGTTCGTGCCTAAATACGCTTGACAGATTTAGATTCGCCCAGAGTTCTGTGATGAGGTTTGGAGTTG
>SLOU01000175.1 GCA_007132385.1 Balneolaceae bacterium
CTGAGGCAAATGATGACTGATGAAGCCTACCCATTATTGGAAGAAGCCATTGAGCTGGGGAACCGATACAAAGATGACTGGCCGCAAGATCTGGCAAAAGCTTACCAGCTCATGGGTGACCTTCACAGACAAATCGGGGATTTTGAAGAATCCAGGTCCCTTCTGCTCCAAGCTGAAGAAATACTTGAAGACCTGGAAGGTCATTGGAATTTATATGCCGAATCACGCTCAAATCGAAGTTATGTTGAACGGCTTGAACAAAATTACGATAAGGCGATTGATATACTCGAACCGATCTCTGAAGAGATACAATCTCAGCAAAACCCCGATCTCCATCTGAAAACAAATATCCTGAATTTTTTATCCGGATATTATGCAGATGTTGGCCGGCTTCAGGAAGCGGATGAGTTACGCGATATCAATATTGATATTATTGAAGAGTTGGAAGGTAGTGAGAGTCTTAATTATGGAATCAACCTTACCAACAGCCTCCATTTGAAATACAACCTGGGTCAATTTGAGGAGACTGAGGAGAGAGCCCGGACGGCCATCTCCATTTACAATAACATCTATGATGAGCCTACCGGTGTATTGAGTGTTACCTATGGTGCACTTGCTGCTTCCAGATTGTACTCCGGGCAATTTGATGAAGCCCTGGCGACACTGGAAACGGCCATTGATAGCTGGGCTTCTGTATTTGATATCCATCCGGATCAGTGGCAGGTACCGGATATTTACAGGGGGCTTATGCTGGCCCAAATACATCATTGGGAGGAAGCTGCAGATAAATTATTGGACAATCGCGGACTGTTCGATCAGGGCCACCACACCATGTACTATACGATCCCGGAAGGAATTTTGGCTGAAGCACTATGCCGTACCGGCAGGATGGATGAGGGAAATACTGTATTGAGAGAATTGGAAGACAATTCCTCTCAGGACTTTCAAAACCCAGTTTACCAATCACAATTTTATGAAGCCCGGGCACGCTGCCACTACGAGGCTGGAAATATGGAAAATGCTATGACGGAAATAGAAAAGTCGATTCAAGCGATGAGTTATCCCGGACGTGCGATGGAACGATCCGAACGAAAACAACTGCATGCATCAATTCTGACTGAGCTGGGATACACAAGTGAAGCAATCGAACGGCTTGAAGAAGCGGAGCAGATCTTTCATGAAATCGGCTTTTCCGATCATCCCATGCTTACCAATGTAGTCGCGAATCGTCAGGAATTAGTTTCACAAATTCAGGATCAATGATAGTAAAAGTAAATCAACTCTGATACGGATTAACTGTTCGCTCTTGGCAATAACAAGGTGAAAACCGATCCTTTTCCTTCCTTACTGCTGACTGTCAGGTCGCCTCCCATCAATCGGGTAAGTTTTAGGCTGATCGGCAGCCCAAGGCCAAAACCTTTTGCTTTCAGGTCCGGATTTGTTTGTTGGACACGTATAAAGGGCTGAAAAATCTGATCTATTCTATCTTCTGGAATACCACTACCTGTGTCTTTGACAAGAATTTTTACATGCTCAGAATCTTTTTCAGTATACAAATCAATCTTTCCACCGGGTTCGGTGAACTTGATTGCGTTATTTAGCAAATTCATTATTATCTGCTGAAGCCGGTCCCTGTCGGCCAGTATTTTTAAATCTGTTTTTTCACCACGATTGATTGTAACACCTTTCTTCTCGGCATCATGCATCATCATCATATACGATTTTATGAGTACTTCTTCGAGCAAAATAACTTCTGTTTGTATATCAAAATACCCCGTTTCAAGCCTTGCGAAGTTCAATATATCATCTGCAAGTCTTGCAAGATTTTTACTCGCCTCTTTGATCGGACTCAAATATTCATAATGTTCACCTAATCCGTCACCATTAAATTCATCAGAGAGCAATTCCACCATCGATAAAATCACACTTAATGGAGTACGCAGTTCGTGAGACATCATCGAGATAGCTTTTTGTTTCTCTCCGCTGGTTCTTTCAGCCTGTTTCTTTGCAAGTAATAATTTGTCTTCAAACTCGGAACGGCGTTGCATCTCTACAACAATGCATCGATTCTTATATTTCTTTGTTTTGAAGTTTCTCTCTGAATTTATCAACACCGGTATTTTCTTACCATTCTTATGCTGCAATGTGAGGTATACTTCATCGAGCCGGTTTTCTAATTTAAGAACAGGAAAAAGATGAGTCTGATAAAAAACTCCTGCACCTGGCGTGAGTAGATTCTCTACATGCTGGTCTACCAGCTCGTCATTTGTATACCCTGTCATTTCACATATTCTTCTGTTAACCTGTCCAATGATTCCCTCATCACTGAAATCCAGATAACCACATGGTATTTGATCCAAAATGGTTTCCATCATTTTGAAGTGCTGTTTTCGATGTAGTTTTTGATCGCTGCACTTGTTAATTCAGGATGACTCAGATGTGGACAATGGCCATTGACAGGGATTACTCTCAGAGTACTGTTTTTCAAATGCTTATGTAAATACTCTCCTACATTCAGTGGGGCTATGGAATCATCTTTACTTTGAATTATCAAGGATGGTACATCAACTTCCGGTAGTTCATCACGATTATCTGCAAGAAAAGTAGCTTTGGCAAAATCCTGTGCAATAACGGGATCTGTTGAACAAAAACTTTCCTCCAGTTCTTTGGCCAGTTCAGGCCTGTCCTCATTCTTCATGATTTCAGGTGCAAAAAAGTTAGCCCAGCCAATGTAATTTTTTTCCATGAGGCTTAGTAATTCCACGATCGTATCTTTTTCGTATCCGCCATAATAATCGGGTGGATCATTCAGATAACTGGGAGAGGGGCCAATCATTATCAGTTTTCCAAATCGATCGGGTTGACTGATAGATGCCAGAGCTCCGATCATTGAACTAACTGAATGACCAATAAAGATAACCTCTTCTAAATCAAGCGCATGAACAATATCTAAAACATCAAGGGCATACCCTTCCAGCGTTTTATACCGTTCGGAATTATAGGCGCTGATATCGGAATTTCCGGAGCCAACGTAATCAAATAGAATGATTGTGAAATCTCTCTCAAATACAGGAGTAACAAATCTCCACATATTCTGATCGCAGCCAAAACCGTGTGCAAAAAGGAGTGGAACTTCTCCCTCCCCAATTATCTTGATATTATTTCTTTTAACAATTTTATTCTTCATGGTAATAATAGAAAAGTCAGGATCCGAATGTGACTCTATTTTAGACTTAAATCAATATCTCTCTACCACAAGGTTATTACGATAACTTGAAAGTTAATAAATAGACAATAAAATTCACAGAAATTTAAAGCTTTCTCTGATCTTCACGAATTCTAATTAATTATAAATGATTTTATATACTAAAATAAATCACTTATACATCATTTTTTTTAATATAACCTCTCTTTTATTTAACAATTCATCAGGAGATACGACTTTCAATTTAAAACCAAATTGAAGAA